>SYAD01000001.1 GCA_005789005.1 Planctomycetia bacterium
ATGTTGGATGGCGAAAGTGAGTCAATCCTCACAAGGCAATGATGATCCAGAGCAAGTGGGCGTTAGAACGCTCGAGCAGTGGCCCGTTGAGTTTGGGGAAATTCTGATCGCCGATGAACATCTTCCAGCCCCATGGAAAGCGCGCGCCGAAGCGCTGAACATTCAGATTGTGCCGCTTGAACCCACCGCCGAAGCTGTGCTGCATGTGGCGCGGCGCATGTTGGCCAGCAATCGAACTCTGGCTCCCCAATATGCGCTGCCTGTGTATCCGCGCGAGGCGGAAGCGGTGCGATTGTGGCGTGAACGCCATGGAACACCCTGATTAGACCGCACAGACGGAACACCTGCGTGTTTCTATTTATCCAAACGCATAAGTCGTCGCCCGCACGCGTCGATTTCATGGCATGGAATCAAACTTTAATTCTTCGCGGCATGAACAGTGTGGACGGCTTCTTTTGGCTGGCGCATGTTCAAATTGGTCAGACTTGGTTGGGCCACTTGTGGATGAGGGATTTCAGATTGAAATGGTTCCAAGCGCAACGCGGGCGGGAATTCGCTGCGTGGAACAAGTGGTCGACGCGGTGCTGCTGGATTTAACCGAGGACGTGGTTGAAGTTTCAAACACCGCCCAGCTTTTGCAGCGTGTTTCAAGACACACAAAAATTGTGGTGCTCTGTGAATCTTCCCAAGACGTGTCGCCCACGCTTGCGGCGTTTGAAAATGTGCAACGCGTTGTGTCGGATGTGTCGCCGAATGATTTTGTAAGAATTATTCGGACGGCGGTGCGTGTGGCCCAGATCAATCGTGAACGAACCGATCGGATTGACACGTTGAAATCGCTCGCGACGGAAGTGCATGACGAAAATCATGTGACGGGCGATCTTGAAAAACTTTTGAGCGTATTGCAAGAGCACGCTCCACGGACGCCGTTTCCAAAATTAAAGTTGCCCGAGATTTCCACTCTGACCGAAGTCTTGGCGCGGTCGTTGGATCCATTGACGGCCTCGCGGGCGGCCGTTGATTTTGTGGAGCGATGTTTGCCTGGCGCAATGATTGTGTCTTGGTTGGTTGGATCGGATTCACGCACTGGTCTTGCGGCATGCGCGGGCAACGGTGGCTCCAACGCGATTCTTTCGGCGCGGCTTTTAAGCGATGTGGAAACACTTCAACTTCCAAGGGTTTTGCGCTCGGATCGAGCGTGTGTGGTTGACGATGTGAGGCAGTTTGTTGGGGGAAACGATTTCAATCCATTCGCTCAACGCTGGGCAATGCTTGCGCCGTGTCGCGCCAATGGAGAATGTTTTGCGGCGATTCTGATTGTGGGTCCCGCGGGCAGCAGGCCCACGCAAGCGGAAGCTGGACTTGGCGATGTCTGTCAAGCGCTTGCCACTCAGTTGGCGTTTGACGCGCGTATCCATCGACGAATTTTCGGCGCGTGGCCAAATGATTCGTGCGAAGACGATTCAGATTTATTTGGTTGAGCCAGGCGCGCTTAGGCGGGCGATGGCGGTACGACCGGCGTACACGCGCGAGCCCTCTTGCACCAAACTCGTGGCGCACTCGGGCTGGGGAAGTATCAGCTCGGTGGTGGATCCAAACTGGATCATTCCATAGCGTTGGCCACGATTTAAACGCTGGCCAATTTTCACCCGGCAAATGATGCGACGCGCGATGGCGCCAGAAATTTGTCGGATGCCATACATGCGGCCGTCATCCAAACGCAACGTGAGTAAAAGATTTTCATTCACGCGCGCGCCTGCGGACATGCGCGCGTCAAGGTATCGACCTGGTTGATGCCGCAGACCAACCACCGTGCCGTCATACGCCGCGCGATTGATATGCACATCCAACACGCTGAGAAAAATTCGGATCACAAGCGCGGGGCCATCGGTCGCATCATGGTGCGCGACGCGAATCACGGCGCTGATCGTTCCATCCGCGGGACTTAAAAAATCAGTTGGATTATTGGCGCTTGGTCGCCGCGGCGGATCACGAAAAAATGCCGCAAATGCCAGCCAAATCAACAAAAGCAACGCGCATGGAATCCACCAGATTGGTTGACCGCCTTGCGCCAACCACGCGCACGCGGCAGCCACTGGCCACAAAATGACCGCTGTTGGAAGCCACTGGTTCATTCCATATTTTGTCAACATTGCGATACGGTCCGCTTACTCTGTGGCTTTGCCAACAAAGAAGCCAATGGCTCCGCAAATTGCGATTGAAGCGGCGTATCCACCGGTCCACATCACCCAATCTTTGGCGAAGTACATTGCAAGTTCCGGAGTGGCGCCAATTGTTTTCATAACCAACATGGACGCGGTGGCGGTCAGGCCAACAATAGCTGGCACAAGAAGTCCAATCGTCATGCCGCTCCAGGAGCCGCTGTACATTTCACTGCCCGACATTGCAGCTGCAAAGACAGGTGAAGCCGCGGCGATGGATCCTGTATTGACAATAGGAGCGTCATGAATTCCGCTTTCACCCGAGGCGCCGCCAAATATTCCGCTGGCATTTTTTGGAGCCTCTTCGTCATCGCCTTGGAAAGCCTCGTCCATAAGCGCGGCGCCCATTTGGCTGTCTTCACTTTCCTGCGTGAGATCAAGAAGTCCGCTGCCTGAACCAGGTTGATCCAAATTGATTTGGTCAGCTTCCAAACCAACGGAAGCACCAACAGCGCTGTCGACTCGGCTATCAAATCCCATTGCGCTGGCTTCGCGGCTATCTTCAACTGTTTGATCGAAATCATTGGCCGCATTTGTTGTTGAGCTTTTGGCTGGGCTTTGCATAATGCCGCTTGCCAAACTGTCTTCAAGCGACATGGCGTCCAGATCCGTATTGTTTGTCTTTGCAGGTGGGGTAATTTTAGCTGCCGCCACTACCGGCGCTGGCAACGAGTCGGATAAATCAAGTTCGAGCGTGGGCAACTCATCATCCAACATTGCAGGAATTGCAGCGGGAGATTTTGCGGCCGGCACGGTTGCGGCGCTTGTGTTTGGTGAATCTAAATCATCAAGTTCCAATGAGAACACATCTGAGCCTGCGCTTGATTGTGATGCGGGCGCTGGAATTTCCGCGCCAGCCATTGAGTCAAGTTCAAGTGACAAATCATCTTCAATGCCTTGAGGAGCCGTCAAGCCAACAGGGCTATCACCCTTTGGATCCGCGATCGTGGCTGGAGAAGCGGAGTCGGTGAGGTCAAGTTCGAAACTATCACTTTCGCCACCAAGATTGACCATGTCCGATCCCATTTTCAAATCAAGGCCATCATCAGATTCAATATCAGTGGCGATGCTGTTGACATCCTCAACCTTCAGCATCAACTGGCCTCGATCGCGAAACTCTCGCAGTTTGCCGGATTTGATCAAATCCATAACTTGGCCGTTGTTCTTACCAAGCTTGCCGCACGCTTC
>SYAD01000032.1 GCA_005789005.1 Planctomycetia bacterium
AATCCCATGAAGCAACGCGCGGGGAAAGAAGTTCGCGCCTTGATCGTGTTCATTTTTCGCTTTGAACAGGATTGCGCACGCGACCCACGCCTGGAATTTCCACTTCCACAACATCTCCATCTTGAAGGAAAACAGGCGGATTTCTTGCCGCGCCCACTCCCGCGGGCGAACCCGTAAGAATGATGGTGCCGGCCAACAATGTCGTTCCATCGCTCAACGCGCAAATAATTTTCTCCACCGAGTGGAACATGCCGGATGTGGACGCGTCCTGCATCACCACGCCATTCACGCGCGTGATAATCCGCAGATCTTGGGGATTCGCGATACGGTCGGCGCGGGTGGGTTGAGACAACGGGCAAAATGTGTCGAAACTTTTTCCACGGCAAAATTGTCCGCCCGAACCTTGCTTCTGCCACCAGCGCGCGCTGACATCATTGGCGGCGCGGTAGGCGCGAACCATCGCCAGCGCGTCTTGCTGACGGACATTCCTGCACGTTGTTCCAATTTCAATCGCCAACTCCCCTTCCCAATCCACTTGCGGTCCTGGCCGCTGGCAGATTGTTGGAATGACAATCGCTTGACCATCCGTAATCACGCTCGCCGGATTTTTCATGAAGATGATTGGATTGGGATCCACCACACCACCCATTTCCTTGGCGTGCTCCGAGTAGTTGCGCCCAATCGCGAAGATGGCGGGCGGTATGTTGGAATTGCTCATTTTCGCTGGGTTTCCGACCTATTTTGCTTGTCCAAACTTTCCTGCCTCAAGCGCGCAGCCTCGGCCTGCAAGGCTCGGTACGACTGCATTTCTGGAGGCTCCGGCAACGCCACGGCGAGTTGCATCACTTGGCTCAACGGGCTCTCCTTCAACTCGGACTCAATTTGGTCCTTGACCGAGTCGTACACCATCCGCCGTTGCTCCTCGGTGGCGCGGTTGTACATGGACAAGCGATCAAGCAATGGCTGATTGGTGTCGCGAATCAATGCGATCAACACATCCTCCACGCTCCTACGAATATCGCCAACAAGATCCGCCATGCGCTTCTCACCAAACTTGTTCACAAAATCGGTGTAACGATTGCCTTGGAAATAATCCGTCAGATCCTTGGCGAACTTCAAACTTTCATCCAGTATTTTTTTCCGCCCCAACAACAGACCCTCGCGAAATCCGCGCTGCAACACCGCGTACACGTCGGTGCGCGCCACATCTGGAACCATCTCATATTCCCCGTATGTGGCATCGCGCACAAAATCCTCCAGGGACTTTTGATATTTCTCGCTGGGAATCAATCCGCCTCGGCCATACAACTGATCCAAATGATCGAGGATTTCCTGGGCTCCAGCGTAATCACCAACACGAAAAAGTTGCCGAATGGCCTGCGACATGAAGTTCTCATGGAAGTCACAAAACGTGTCGCTTCCGGCGCCGCGTGTTTGATAATGTTTTTGATACAGCTGTAAAAAATATTTCTCAATCGACTTGATCCAACGGTTGTCCTGCAGACGCGTTGGATTGTCATTTGAAAATGGATCGATCGCCATCAAGCCGGAGTGATTCATTGCCTGCATCGCTTGAATGGTCATGCGATCATTGTTCATCACCTTGTACGCATCATCGGGAGCGCCGTATCGCAATTCGCCTTGCTCGGCGCCAATGCGACTCCAATAAAACGAATGCGCTTGCGGATGTCGCCAATCCAGCGGACCAAAATCGCGCGTGTAATCCGCCATCTTGGTTGGGTTCATGTTGTAGTCGTCAAGCAGCACCCGCTTGCGCACGAACAGCAACAGCGCTTTCAAAGCGGCTTGCTGATCTGGCTTGGATAGCACTTGATCAAACGCCACAAAAATAGGATCGTTGGCTTTAAATTTTGTTTCCAAGTTTAAAATTTTTGCATAGGGCGATGTCTTCACCGCCAACCACTTGCCTATGTTGATCAGAAATTCCTTGTCCAATTTAAAACGGAACTGCTTATCAAAAGGCGCAAATTCCGCGGTTAATTGATCGATCAGCACGGTGACCCCGGGCGTCTGCGCTTCAAGTTCCTGGAGCGTGTCGGGCGCGTCGGCAATAGCTCTCATCCATTTCTCGCGCTCCACTTGGTCGTAGGGCGGAGTTCCTAGAACATATTGCCATTCCTTGGCGAACTCGCGCTTGTAATGCAAATGCGCGTCGTCGGATACGCCGTCAATTTTATGCGCGAACCAAAAGGCGAGTTCCTTGTTCAGGCCAAGATCATTGGGGTTGTAGCGCAGTCCCTTATTGCGGACCAAGTCAATACCCGCGTTCACCCAAGCCCAACGCTCATCGGGAGTATTGGTGAGAACCGAAATGTTGTAGGCCATGTTGTGCCCATGGAAGCCCCAGACTTCCGCGAAGCGTGGCTGCAACTTGGTGATCAAATCCGCGTCGGCCATGGCCTCGTAAAAAAGCCCTTGCTCTTTTTGCGCTTGCAATTTAATCCATAGATAATCCGCAAGCACTCCACGCAGCGCGCCAATCGCCGTGCCGAGTGCGACAATCGGAGGCGCGCCTTCAATGGGGTCCGCGGTATAGCGCAGACCTTCTTTGTTCGCCTGTTCAAGCAACTTGGGAACCGCAAAGCCGCTCATTGTGGCTCCCACAACAAAGATCACCGCGCATACAAGTTGAATAAGTCGATCGCGCATGGGTTACCCTTGACCGCTATAAACGGCCAATTCCTTGCGGCGAAACGCCAACCAGCCAATCACAAGCGTGGTTCCGGTCCACGCGAAACCAATCACCGCCACAGCTTGCAACATTCGGTCCCAACTCACATTGCGCCCCTTGACCAGGAGATCATTGGCGCTGGTTTGACCAAACGGCCGAAGCGCGAATTCCACCACTCCTGCGATGGCTCTAACAATAAATTGCACCATGCTTTCAATCGAACCGGCATCCGCCGCCGAAGTCCAGTACATCAGGCTTTGCGCCAAGAATGGAGCCAAGCTTCCCGCAAGAAAAATTGAGAATGAAAGTAAACACGCAATTGAAAAACTCAGCGTGGTGGCGGAACAAACGGCCAGCATGGCGAGGAAAGAAAGTTTGATCAAGTTCACCATCATGCCGCGCAAATAGTTGGCTTCAAATCCACCCACTCGATAGAGCACTTCAAGGCTGTCCTCATCCCAGTTGAATGTGTTTTCGCCAGGGAAAAATTGCCCCGCTTTGGAATCAAATTTGAGATTGCGCACTTGAACCGTCAAATTGCCGGCGTTGTCGATCAAATTGGACGACACAGCAAGAATGTGTCCTTGCGCGGGAACAAACATTCTGTCCACCCATGTTTGATCCGAGAATTCAAAAATAATTGGAAATGACGAATGTGAATCGCTGCCGCCGGCGTGTAAAAAGTATCGCAATGACAAGGTTCCGCCCAACTGTTTTGCCTGAGATAAGCCGCGAAATACGAAGGTTTTGCTCTCTCCTGGAGTCACTCGCCTCTGCGCCGACTGAAACTCCGCTTGACGTTGCGTGGCGATTTCACGTCGGACATCTTCAAGCCTGCGGCGCCCGCTGTCTAGATCCGCTTTCAATACCGCGTCGGATGCGATCAAGGAATCAACCGCCTCCTCCACTTTGTCGCGACTCAAGCGCGTGTATTCGGGCCGCGCCACATCGCGCGCCACAAGCACCTCGTCGCGCACGGCGATCCGATCAAACTCATCCAAAGATGGACGAGTGCGCATCCATTGCACAAAAATAAATATTCCAACCCCGCACACAAGGAACAAGACGGCGTTCAGTCCAACAAGTCCCACCCACTTGCCGATCAAGTATTGAAAGCGATCCAAAGGCTTGGTCATCAACTGCCAAATTTGTCGATCCCGAATTTCAAACGCGACGGTGGCGCACCCCAATGTCAGCGTCATGCACGCGGCGCAGACATACGCGATGTCCAAGGCGCGCGACATGAATGTTTGAATTTGATAACGCAATGGACTCGAGCCATCAATGAACAGCGGCAAAAGCGGCAACGCGATCAGAACCACCGCGATAAACGAAACGCTGATACGCAAGCGAATGGATTCACGAACCAGAGTTTGAGCCACGGCGCACCAGCCGGCGCGCCCGTTCAAAAGCGCGATGAGCAGCCGAATCAATAGCGCAAATGACATGATGAGCGCCGTGATTCCGGTGGTGACAAACGCCACTGAAAAATATCCGCGGCTCATGGCTGGCACCACGATTGCCGCCGCGAAGAACATCAAGCCCAGGCAAGGAAGAAAAACATCCAGCCACAGGGCTAAATACAGTGAGCCGAGAAGCATGCCGCCAATAAAGAGCGGTGACGTGGGTCGTTCCACCACGAACACCGGCGACCACGTTGGAAAATACGGCGCCAGCAAAATATCGGAAACTAAAGTTGGGTCGAGAACTTTTCCTTGGCGATCAAACAAGTCGGCTCCGATGGAGCGAAGCCGACTGCTTTCAAATTTTCCCTCAATCAACGTGACCACTTCGCCGCGCTCCAGCAACGCGACGCTGATGGGATCACGGTCCACCAAATTCGCCTGCCGAACTATGGATTCAATCGCATTGCGTTGGGATTGCAATCGCATACTTGCCCAGAAAAATGGCGAGATCACTCCCGCCATCACAAGAGTGCAAGCCGCGGCTGCGATTATTTTCACACGCAACTTTTCAAAGCTGCGATTCCACCGCAACCAACGCTCCCGCAGCGAGTGTGTCAAGGGGATTTGCCCCCGCCCGCATTTTGATCGTTGCCCAACAGTCCATCAAGAACATTGCGGTCAACATTGCTGGCCGGCTTTGTGGTGGCATCACTCTTGGGCTTCTCCGCAACGCGGTCGCTCGGTTTGGCCAAATCTCCAAGGATATTCGCTGATATTTCAGCCTCATCGGTTTTCTTGGCAGGAACAATCTTCGCGGGAGCGGGCTTTGGAGCGCTGGCAAGTTGCTGCACTAAATCAACTCCATCCGTTTCATCGGCCGCCAGGAAGGCCGCGGTCTTTCCACCATGCAATGCGCCACTGTTGGCCAATTGTTCCGCCCTTGCTTGCGCGACAATATTCATGAAGAGATCCTCAAGTTTCTGTCGCGGCGCATGCGTGCTTTCAATTCCAACTCCCTCGGTCTCTTGCAACAAGCGTTCAACCTTGATGATCGTTTCAGGTCGAAGCCGCTGCGTTTGAATAACGGTGTAGTCCGTATCTTCCAGCAGTTCATTGCCAGTTCCACTGGCTCGGATTTTTCCGCCGTAGAGAACCGCCATGCGATCGCATACATCCTCGACATCCGCAAGAAGATGGCTGGAAAGCAAAATTGTTTTTCCGCGGCGCCCAAGCTCCAACAATAAATCTTTCACTTGCCGCGTGCCGATTGGATCAAGTCCACTTGTGGGCTCATCCAAAATAAGAAAATCTGGATCATTCACCAAGGCTTGCGCGAGCCCGAGTCGGCGCGCCATTCCCTTGGAAAATTCTCCCACGCGACGGCGACCCACTTGGTTCAAGCCCACCATCTCCAGCAATTCCTCACAGCGCCTGCGGCGGGTGCGCCTTTCCAAACCAAACAATTTCCCGTAATAATCAAGCGTTTCCATGGGGTTGAGGAAACGGTAGAGATAGCTTTCCTCGGGCAAATAGCCAATGCGGGATTTAATTTTCACATCATCGGGAGCGTGACCAAGCACGGTCAATCGTCCCCGCGTGGGGCGAAGAAGTCCAAGGATCATCTTGATCGTGGTGCTTTTTCCGCTGCCGTTTGGTCCCAGCAAACCAAAAATTTCATGTTGGCGAATTTCAAAATCAATTCCGTCCACCGCCACGGCTCGGGCACGCATCCAAAAATCAGAAAAAACTTTTGTGAGTCCAACCGCTGAAACGGCAAGATCCGTGGTTTGCTTGGACGTCCTCGCCATCACTTATTCTCCCGCCCAAATCCTTGCGCGCCTTTATCGTCAAGTCTACGTCCGGCCTTGTCCAAAACTGTTTGGCGCACTCCAAGAGACCACGTGGGCCGCAGTGCTTCAATCGCGGCGGCGGCCCGCTTACGTCTGGCAACGTCGGCGTTGCGCCTAAGCTGCATCACTTCTGGACTTGAGGCGATGCTGATTTGGCTTTGACCCACTCCTGGCGGCATGGAGAACACTTCAACTTCTGCCTGAGTGAGCACGCTACGCAAACTGTCCAACCAAAGTTGCCGCGCAAGTTGCTGTGGATTTTGCTCCCACGTGTCACGCAATCCCTCTATGCGACGCACCTCTTTGCCCAGATTGGCGGCGATGGCGCTTTGATAACTTTTAGCACGATTTACGATGGAACTTGCGGTTCCGCCAATATCCTTCATCTCAAGACGCAATCCAATTTCACGCAACAATTGATCGGCGCGGGCGAGCTCACCAGCGGATAGCGCAACCTCGTAGCCATCGATCATGGATAAAATTTGCTCGTAATTTGGACCCGCGGCCTCCAATAGTTGCGCGGTGGCTTCTTGACGCGCGCGATCAACAATCGTCTTGGCGTCTTCTTTGCCAGTTTGCACGCGACGCAAAACATTTCGCACAACAAACGGCGCGCTGCGCTCTGGCATGGTTACTTTCTGCAGACGAATTCCGCTGGACATTCCATCCAGAATGCGTTGCGCCTCCAACTGCACCATCGCCGCGGGTTGTTCTCGTTGATCGACAAGTTCAGTCAACGGCATTCTTGCGATCGCAGTGGTGACACCGCACGACAACGCGATGCGTACAATCGCATCACCTTTTTCAAGATCAACGGCCTGCAAAAAACGAACCGGATCTTCCACAACATATTCCGCCACCAATTGGATGTGCGCCAAATCTCCATCGCCGGTGATCACCGTTCCATCAAATCCCGGCTTCAGCGGCGCGGTGGGATCGGCGCCATCGATCATTTGTTCAATGGTGGTGTTCTTGGCCGACATACGCGGCCAAAATTCGGAGCGCAGTTCCACAACCCGCTTGGTCTCAAAAACGCTGATATCTCCCACTGGATATGGCCAAAATGGATTTAACCCAGGACTGAGCGCCTCTTGACCTGGCTCGCCGGAAATGCGCCCAAAGATGGTGCGCACGCCGCTCATTCCTTCTTGCACTGTTTGAAAGCCACTGAATAAAAAGGTGATTAGCAAACCAACAATCGCCACTTGCAGAAGTCGATACGAAAGCCGAAGCGCTTCGCCAAGACTTTGATTTGCGGGATCCATGGCTTGGCGCATTGCCACCTCGGTGGCAACCGTCGCTGCCACTTCAAATTGCGCGCTCGCTCCACGGCGCGGTAACTCCGCGTCGATGTCGCCTTCAGGCGGAAGTTGGTTGTCGTCAGCCGCCATTTATTTATTCGCTCCTTGGCTCGATTGACCCCAAGAAGATTTCTGAGCTGGTTGCGGAATTCCTTTGGCGTCCACAGGGGAATCAAGATCCATCATGTGGAACGGCGCCTTGTTCATGTCGGTGACAAAGGTGGTGCTGCCCGACAGACTTGCGCGAAGCGTGTCAAGCCACGCCAAGAAAATGGCAAGGTCCGCCTCTTTTTTCATTTGCTCGTAATAGCGAGTGGCCTCCGTGTTTCCAACCGCTTCGATTTCCGCGGCCCACTGCTCGGCAAAATTACGGATGGTGTCCGCCTGACTGGCCGCCATGCTTTTAATGGCGTCCGCCTCGGCTTGACCGCGGCTTTCCTCTAGGTTGGCCAATGTTTCCTGGACAGCGCTCATGCGCTTCACCACGGCGATCGTAGTTTTAGGTGGCAAAACAACTTGGCTCAAACCCACCGTCACCGGCTCCACGCCAACCATTGGATTGCGCTTGATATCAGCCAAAAGCGAGGTTTCCGCGTCGGGCAACCGGCTCTTTGAACCAATCAAATCGGTGAACGAAAACTGTCCCACCGAGCCTCGAATGCTCGCGTTCAAGCGGGTCTCTAGTTCCTTGCTCGCGGCGTCAAGATTTCCGTAGCCGTTGTAAAAAGCCAAGGGCGCGTCGCCAACTGAATTCACGCGCCACAACAGAAATGCCTTGACCACCACTTGCTGGCCATCTTTTGTCAACACGGTTTCCATGTTGCTTTCAGAAAGTTGAAGTCGCGTGTCCAACTTTGGAACTTGATCAATGAAGAACGGCGCCTTGAAGTGCAGGCCGGCATCGCGAACAATTCCCGCTGGTTTTCCAAAGCGTGTTGCCACGGCCACCTCGTGATAATTCACGGTGTACGTGGTGTTGAACAAAGTCAGAACCAACAGGATGAACGCGCCAGCGGCAATGGGAAGAGTCTTTGACATGGTTTAAGTTCCTACGTTACTGATCCGATTTTTTTTCCACATAATCAGCCAAGTTGAATCCAACTTCTGGCTGTTGCATTTGAATATCCACACGAATGCGATTGGGATCGATGCCCAAAACATATTTTTGACGGACATTGGAAAGGCTTTGCGACAAGACCTCCATGAGCTTGCGCTGCATGAACAAATCTGGCGCAGTGTGATACGCGCCCGCCTGTCCAAGCACTTCACTGGCGGTCTTTCGCGCCTCCAAATGCAATTCCCAGCGGCGCGCGCGGGATCGCTTGATCTGCGTGGCAATCTGGCCGCGCGTGGACACCAATATATTTTCAACAGCCAAGCGCGCGGCCACTGTCTCCGGCGCCGCTTCACCCTTGGCTCGTTGCGTCACCCTCCACAATTCAATCGCGTCCACAGCTTGCGCGGCCAATCTGGCGTCGCCAAGCAACGCGGCCATGGTGGTGTTCACAATTCGCTGCGCTTCTTCTTTTACTTTGCGCGCGTTCTGCGTATCCATGGAAAGTTCCTCGTACATCGCCGCCGATTCACCTGGCGGTCGCAACGCTGGAATTTGCACGCTGACCACTTCCACGCCAGTTCCCTCTTTATCAAACGTGACTTGAATGCGCTCGCGCAACGCGGTGGCCAACGCCGCGCCACTGGGACTGAGAACTTCATCAAGCGGACGAGTGGAAAGATATTGACACACATCCCGCCGCGACATTTCACGCAAAATAACTTCGCGCATTTCATACCCCACTCGTCGCACCTTGGCGTCGCTGGCAAAATTCAGCCAAGACAAAAGTCCATCAGGTTTAATCCGCCAAATCAAAACCAAGTCGGCATCCACAAGCGCGAACCGATCGCTGATTCCGCGGGCGGCCTCATCTGCGTTCACATCCGCGCTATTTGCGGGAGACATTGGATCTAAGACCAGCGCCGCTTCGCTACCAGTTCCAAGATCACGCTGTACTTCCACAGCAAGTTTGGGGGCCGCCACCAAATAGGCCGCGCGCTGATTTTCAGTATCGGGCGAATCGCCCCATAAATTCACCCTGCCAATTTTCATGTTGCTGGTTTGCAAAGGCAAGGCGTGAACTTGGGCAATATCCACCACTTCCGCGGTTTCAAATGGCCAAGGCAATTTCCACATGAGCTCGCCTTGATGCACGCGACCCGCGATGGATCCGCCTCGAAGCCGAACCGCTTGCTCGCCAGGGCCCACAACAACAATGCAACTCAGCGCCAGAAGCGCCACAAGACCAATCGCCACAAGCGCCCCACTGCTTCGAAGCAAAAGTTTGTAGCCCCAACTTGACGTGATGTCGAATCCAAACTGATAGTTGACGGCCTCATTGATGCCGCGAACTAAATTATCCGGAGCGGCGAGCAATCCCAGAACGCGGCTGTCAAATGCGGGACGCGGAATTTCATTGGCCCGTCGCGGTCGATACAAATTCAAAGTCCAGTTCAAGAAAATTTCCACGGCCAGAGCAACTTGGAATCCGGCGATACCCAGCGCCATCCATTCGATCACGATCGGCCGCTGAAATACATGAAAAACAATTCCAACCGCGGTTGCGAGCATCACCAACGCGCTGCTGACCATGAATCCAGCGCCGCCGCGCAAATTCTGCCAAGCAAATTGCTTTGACATTCCCGCGACAAATCGCGCGAAAATAAACGCCACGAGCGCCAATCCAATGCACACCGCAAGTTGCCAACCCAATGAGGATCCGACCGCGAACGCCACGCCATCCGGTCCGGGATCTTGCATGTCGCTCAACCGCGACCAATTCCACATGCCCAATCCAAACAACAACAACGCCACCGACAAACTCACCAAAGGCATCAACCAACGATGCATTTGGCCAAGTCGACGCGCCGAAGCCTCTTGATCCAGAGCCGAAGTTTGAAAAATTGTTTCGCCGCGCGACTGCGCAAGCTCCTCGCGTTCGAGGGATTCAAGCCGCTCCAGTCGATGCTGATGAAACACCACGGCCAACGCCGCCCACACTGGCAGTCCGCACAGCACAGCGGTGGACGCCACGACCAATGTGGTGTCTCCCGCAAGCCGTCCGAAAACCAAAAGCACAATGCCTGTCAAGCATTGCAATGCAAAGCCAAGAACCGAAACACGGCTGGCTTGTTGATAAGAAAAATGATCGATTCTCATGGTGGCGATTGGGGTTTGGAAATAGTATCGCAGACTGGCTTTGTGGGGGAGTAATTTACGCCCACGTCGTAAACTGTGTTCAGTCTTGCGCTAGTCTTGATGAACAATTTCTTGGACTCTTTCGAAAGACCCTCAATGGCTTGGATTGAAAAACTACTCGCGCTCACGCGAAACACCCTGCTGGAATGCATCCGACAACCCGTCACATTTGTGGCGTCGATTATTGGATTTTTGCTGATTTTCCTCTCGATTCCATTCAGTGGCTTCACCATGGAGGACGATCAGCGGATGTTCATTGATATTGGACTATCGACTATTTTTATGTGCGGGGTAATCCTGTCGGCCTTTCTTGCAACCGGCGTGGTGAGCAGGGAAATTGAAAATCGAACCGTGCTGACCGTGGTGAGCAAACCAGTGCCGCGTCCCTTATTTGTGGTTGGAAAATTCTTGGGAGTCGCCTGTGTTCTGATGTTGGTCACACTATGGTTGGGATTGATTTTCATGTTGACCGAGTTGCATGGAACCATGCCCACCGCCGCCACTCCTTACAACCAACCAGTTCTCACATTTGGTTTGACCGCCATTGTGTTGATGTTCGCGGCCGGCGTGTGGTGCAATTTTTTGTATGAGTGGAATTTTGGATCAACCGTGATCGCCGTTGGCTTGCCGCTATTGCTGGCGGCGTACTGCGTGTGTTTGATCTTCAAACCGGACTGGGCCACGGCGGATATCAGAACCACATTCAAACCAAATCTTTGGAAAGCCATCGGCATGTTGATGATGGCCGAACTTATTCTTGGGGCAATTGCTGTCGCGGTGAGCACTCGGCTTGGCCAAGTGCTGACGTTGGCCACGGTGTTGGGCACATTCCTTGTGGGCTTGCTCAGCGATTGGTTGTTTGCCCGCAAATTACAGCAGTTGTCCGACCTGATGGCCAAACTGCCTGCCGAGAATCAATCGTGGCATGATTCCATGCATTTAGAGTGGGGTTTTTACAAGGTGCTTCAATCGATATTTCCAAACTTTCAATTGTTTTGGCTCACCGACGCGTTGACCCAGAAAAAAACAATTGGAATTGATTACATCGCCTCGGCCGTGCCTTACGGATGCGTGTTGATTGTGATGGCGTTGGCGCTTGGAACATTCTTGTTTCAGCGCCGCGAAGTGGGTTGAAATTTGGAGCTGAAAGTTTGGCCTTACAAATTTGCCGTGCTTGCAATCCCACAAAAATTTTCACATCAATCCGCCGAATTTAAAATGACTTTGATCAATGTGGCCATGCGGCGACTTCTGCTTTACGCTTTGCGCTTAACAAAATAACTCCAATGACAATCGGCGGAAGTATGGCCATGAGCCCGACGCACCCCACTTGAGCGAACCAAATTCCCTGGATCATTTCGGAGGTTAATTGCGGCGCGGGCTGATTTTGTTTTTCAAATGCCACAAGCATGGTGCGTTTCGTCCACGCTTGCATCTCATCGCGTTTGGTGATTTGGATGGCGAGAAAACCCACACTTATTAGAAACGCAAGAACCACCCAAATCATGGTCATGGAATAGCCACGGCGCATTCTTTTGCGCAGAAACCAACCACTCATCGCTCCAAGAATTGCGAGCCCAGCGTTCAAAATTTGGCTCAAACGAAATACCGCCACCATCCAGTCGGGAAGACCAAGATACGTCTCCACCGCCAAAGATTTATTCATGAAGCCCCAGATTGCAAAGATGACACCCAACACGCCCCAAATCAGCATGATCCAACCAAGGACGCTTGGCCACTTTGTGGGCGCCTGTGGCAAAAATGGATCTTCAGCTTCGGTGAATATTTGTGACATGACAACAGTATAACCACAAGCATCCCATTCGCGCCGTGATCTTGCGAAGCGTTTCGCCTAGATTTCTATTTCAGTTTTTCTTTGTCAGTTTTTCTTTTTCAACGCGGCCAACTGCTGGTCGTAATCCTTCTTCAACCGCTCAAAGGCTTGGCGAACAATTGGGGCTTTCACTTTTGCTTTTTGAAAACCACTAAAGAGATCCTCATATTGCTGCGCTTCCGGAGGAATCATCGGACCTCCACCCTCGTAGCCCATGGCCACGGGCTCGCATTTTTCCCAAATCCGCAACATTTCATCAAGCAATTTTTTTCGGGCTTGAATTTGAGCAATTTGTCCTTGGCTTGAGCCTTTGATTTCCCATTCGGTCATGAGTCTGGAGGACGCTTTTTTAGAGTCAGTGACTGTCTTCTCCCACGCATCTCCAACTTTCTTGCCGTTGGGATTGACCACATATGAATTTGGCTTCAACTGCATGATGTTGAAAAGTTCCGCCTCCGTGTCGGCGGTCCCTTGTGAGAAACCGCAAGCCAGCGCCACGTCCTCGGTGAATGTCAAATTGTCCTTGTCATCGCTCAACATCACTTCGCCGCTGTCGTTGTCAAAGAACGTAACCTTGCCGGACTTGGGATCCTTGGTGTAACTCACAACAAGCGGTGAATACACCATGCAACGACCCACTTGACGATTGCGACCCGCATCGGCGGAGACATCTCCAACACGCTCAATCCATGCCTCCAACTCCTTGCCTTGCGCGCTCTTGTCGCCCGAAAACATGGTGATGGAACCAAGCGAACCCGTCTTCATAAAATAAATTTCGCGGCAGTGCATGGCGGTGAAAGCCGCGCCGGAAATCGCCTCCTCAATCCAAGCCACCACTCGGTGCTTGTCGCGCATGCGGCTTAATGTGATGCCGATTTCATCGCCCTCCGTCACCAATCCGCCACCTGAGTTGATTCGGATCACGATGATTTGGCCAGGACCAAATTTGTCGGCTTCCTTCTCAATTTTTTCCATTTCTTGATGGCGCAAGCCAACGCCCACCATTCCACTCAGGGGCAATATGACTACTTGTCGGCGCGAGTCTTTTTCGACCGCGCCTGGTTTGGTTGAGTCGGTCGTGGAATGTGCGGTGGCATCCGTCGCGGGCTTTGAGGCAGGAGTGGCGGGCGCCTTGCTGGGATCTGAACCAGCGGGAGTTGCGGGGTTGGCCTGGGCCAAAGCAATGTTTGACAGAACCGTTAGCGCGAACAATGTTGTGACAAAATATTTCATGATTCATTTCCTTCAAACTGTGTGTCAATTACCTGCCGCCCAAACCACCACCGCCGCCAGAACCTGATTTACTTTTTTCCTTCAATTCAAGCAGCAACTTTTCCACGACATCCAGGCTTACACCTCGCTCTGTTTTCCAACGGAATTCCACGGCGGGATATTTTTTCATGGCGTCGCGGACCCTTTCGAGGGCTTGCTTGGCGGAGTTCATTTTTTTAGGATCCGAGGAATATTTCTCGTATTCACCGAATGATTCCAATGATTTTGCGAACGCCTTGCGCCAATCAATGATGTAGTCGCTAACAATCTTGGTTCCATCCTTGTTATTTTTGCACAACGAATCATCCCATTCGCGATATCCAAGCAGGAACATAAGATCCTCTACGCTGTCGGCGATGCCGTCGCACAAACCCAAATCCTCCGCGGTCTTGGCGTCAAAATTAGCCACCAAGAGTTCATCGCCGTCCACCAAGAATGTTCCTTTGGTGTCATCGCGCCACATAAGATTACGGCCGCTCCAAGAAACACTGAGCGTCTTTTCTGGACGCATCATGGCGAGCCCAAGTTCGGGCGGATAGCCGCCGCGACGCAAGAAACCATTGGCAATACCGGTCACAGCGGCGAGAAATTTACGCACCACTTCGGGATCCGGATGCCTTGCAAGCTCCATCACGCGCGACATGCCCCACAAACGTGCGTTGCTTGTCATATACAGATCTGGCCACGCCATCGCGATCACCGTGCTGAATCCAACCGAATCCTTCACCCACATCACTTGCGCGATGTCGCCCAAGTCCAACTTCAACAAGTCGACCATTTTTCTGGCGTCTTCAAAATCAATCCGGCCTTTCTCGGATCGATCATCATTTCCCAAATAAGTTTTTCCAGTTTTTCCGTCGGCGCTCTCCATTTGAAAGATAATCAGGTCGGGTTTTTTTTCCTTGACATCCTTGGCGACTTTTTCATAAATGCTCAGACGAATGTCGCTACCGATTTGTCCATTTCCATCAAGCCCCATGGGAATCACGTAGATTTTTGGAGCCTTGGATGGATCCTTCTGATTCATTTGCAAGGGCGATGGAGCGTCGGCGGCGAAAGCCAACGTTGCCGCCAACAGCATTCCTACAAGAAGAGAGGTGCGTTTCATGGTCTTTGAGTATACGGATCAAGTGCGGGAAAGTTGCCTTGCCAAATCGGTTGCCGCCTTCTTGGATCCAATCGATCCTTCTAGTTGGGCGTCGTACACCGCGTCCAAGATCACGCGAAATTCGGGACCAGCGCGCAAACCCATGGCGAGCAAGTCGTCCCCGCACAAGAACGGAGTTGGGGCAATTCCCTCCAATTCAAGTTGCGCATAATCGCGCAGAATGCGTTGCGCCAATTCAGGCGCATCGGTGGAGTGAACGCGCAGCGCCGCGTGGAATGACGGGTTCGCCGCCGTTCTTTTTCTTTGGGCCTTTGAAAAGGCGGGCCATTCGGGCACGCGCGTCAACAAAAACAATGTGCTTGTGAGCGCGTCGCGTTCCTTGTTGGAAAGAACCAGCGCGCTGGTCCATTGAGAAACGCGTTCTTGCCAAGGCAGCGTGGACTGCCGATCAAGAAGCCATGCGCTAAGAAATGTGGCCAGCAGTTGCGTGGAAATCTCCTGCGCATTGTGCGTAAGAATTGGCGAAGGCAACGAAAATTGCTCGAGCGCACGCACTCGTCGCAGCGAAGTTGGCGGCGCAATTTCAAGCAGCGTGCTTGACGCGAGTCCCAAAGATTCGATCAGCTCAATAGCTTTCACGCGGCTTGCATGCGCGATCATGCGGCGCAATTCTTGCCCCACGCGTTCGCGGCTCACGCCACGAAGTTCATTGGCATGCGCGCGGATGGCGGCCATGGTTTTGGGTTCAATGGTCAATTCAAAGCGCGCCGCGAAACGCACCGCGCGCAGCAAGCGCAATCGGTCCTCGCTCAGACGCGCGTCTGGATCATTGATGGCGCGCAATGTTTTAGTTTCAAGATCTTGCTTTCCGCGCACGTGATCAATCAGTTTTCCCGTGGCGGGATCCATGAAGATTCCATTGATGGTGAAATCGCGTCGATTGGCGTCGGTGATTTCATCGCCCACTTGAATGTCCTCGGGGCGGCGGCCATCAACATAGCGGCCGTCGGCGCGGAAACTGGCCACTTCAACAACGCGACCCTTGTGATGCACAAGGATCACGCCAAAACTTTCACCCACGCCGCGCGCCTTGGGAAATATGGCGCGGATTTGCTCGGTGGTCGCGCTGGTGGCGATGTCGTAATCGGTGGGCGAAAGATTGAGCAATTCATCGCGCACGCAACCGCCGGCAAAATACGCTTTGAATCCGGCCGCGGAAAATTTCGCGGCGATTTCCGCGGCGGCGTCCCGCGCGCTGGTGCTTGAACCACTGAAATGATTCGCGTCAGCCATGAGCGTTGCTAGAAGAAATGTTCTGCGGGCTTGGATGGCGATGATGCGTTGCGCCGTCTGGCACATTGGCCTGCGTTGGCAAAAGCAATTGATCGCCTGGACCCACCGCGGGAAATCTTCCTTGCGTTGAGCGCCGAATGGATTCGCGGCGATTCATGCGCAAGCGATCAACCGCTAGGCGCAACCGTTCAATGCCGCCATCGGGATCGTTGATCAAAACTTCTGGATCGATTGGCTCGCCCGCTTCCACTTCAAGCCGCCC
>SYAD01000033.1 GCA_005789005.1 Planctomycetia bacterium
AAGCGTGCCGTCGGTGCTACCGCTATCAACCACATATATTTTGTTGGCCAAGCCGCCCACGCTTTCCAAACAGCGAGAAATTGTCCGAATGCTGTTGTGTGTTGTTACCACAAGCGCAAGATTGATTGAAGTGTTCTGGTTCATTTTTAACAGCAAGCCCTTGGAACGATCTCAATGATTGACTGCGAAACTATCAGATGCCGCCAACCACGGCGCTATGTCGAGACTTTCATAGTCTTGTGAAAAACAAGCATTCCAAGTTCTACCCCTACAAATCGCGCTTGCAACAAGGAATTTCGCTCCGAAGTATGAAGAACAAACTCAAATTATTCAAAAATTTATAGCGAACCAGTCGAGAGAACAAGCTATGCTCATGAGATCTGGGGAATGTCTTTTCCTTCAGCAGAACTTGCGATCAATCGGAGCACACATTACACAACTCACATCAAACTCCCCACTGCTACGACCAAGCGCCACACGGCCGACATTGGTTATGTTGAGGTATTTCGTTCCGCTGATTGTGGTGCACACCGCCGCATTCCTTGCGGTTATGCCAAGTTTATTTTCGTGGACGGCACTGGCTGTCTGTATCGCTGGCATTCATGTTTTTGGTCAAGCCATAACCATGGGCTATCACCGGCTACTCACGCACCGAAGTTTCGCCGTGCCGCGCTGGTTCGAATACACGCTTGTTGTGCTGGCTCTCTGTTGCTTGGAAGATTCGCCAGCGCGTTGGGTTTCCACGCATCGCAAGCACCATGTGCACAGCGACGAACATGAGGATCCGCATTCCCCGCTTGTCACTTTTCTATGGGGCCATATGGGCTGGCTGTTTCTACACAACCGCGAGTTGCACCAATGGAGCAATTACGAGCGCTACGCCAAGGATATCTTGCAAGATCCTTTCTACATGTGGTTGGAAAAAAATCCAACCAGTCCGTTGTGGTTTTATATTGCGCAGTGTGTGTTGTTCTTCGCCGCGCCGCTTGCCATTGGCAGCATCTGGATGGATTGGAACAGCGCACTGTATTTCGCCGCGGGCATGGTGGTGTGGGGCGTGTTTGTTCGCACTGTCTTAGTGTGGCACATCACTTGGAGCGTGAATAGTTTGACCCATTTGTTCGGCTACAAGAATCACGATACCGAAGAGAACAGCCGCAACAATTGGCTAGTGGCGCTTGTGGCCGCGGGCGAAGGTTGGCATAACAATCATCATCACGATCCGTCATGCTGTTCTGTGCAGCACAAATGGTGGGAACTTGATGTGACCTATTGGGAAGTGCGCGCGCTGAAGGCTATTGGAATTGTGAAGGACATTGTTCCACGGCGCGAAGTGCGTGTTGAAGAAGCTAAAAAATCCGCTAAGAAACCTGTTGTTTCGCAGGCTTCTTAAGTTGGCTCTACCAATCTTCTCGAACAGGAAACTGCTTGCAATCAACCACCAGGTCAAGACCAGGCCGCATAAATGATTGTTGATGCAACACAATTTGCAGTGGATGCTTTGGGTCCGCTTCATTGAGCCAAGCTTGCATCCATTGAACGCTGAGTGATTGCAAAGGACGGATCATGATTTGACCGTAGATGTGCCCGGTGTAACAAGACGGCGGGAAATAAATGTACGCGACAGCATCCCCTGGCTTTTGTTGTGGCAGCGACGCTTGATGCGTCATGACAATGCGATTGAGTTCACGCGTGTAATACCACGTCATGGAAAATTGATAGGTGCGACTGGCAACGCCGTACAAACCGACCGCCGCCAGTACCAATGTCGCACAGAGGCCAATCCCCCGAGCGATGAAGCGATCATTCTCGTCGATTGAATTCCACAACATCAATGCCGCGGTGACAACCAAAAGACCCGAGCCAATATTGGGACCAAATCCGTAGAGGTCGGAGACCGCGCCCATGGGCAGCGTCACAACAATACTGAACATACAAACCGCCGCTGCAAGCAACACCACGCGAAGTGAAAAGTTGCACGGAGTTTTTTTGTGCAAGACTCTCAGCGCGGCGGCCGCAAGGATCATGGCTCCCGCGGCGAGACCGCTTAGAACTGGAAGTGCTCGTAGCGGCAACATCGCTGCATCATTATTAAAAAGATGAAGCGGACCATTTGCGAATAGCCCAAACGCTGAAGTAATGATGTTGGTCACAAGATTTTCACCCAACCCAACTTGGTAGCGGGCCTCTGGATTTTCCTCCAGCGATTGCACACCAGCCAAACCACCAAATTTGTAGCGAATCACAAGGTAAATCAGTGGCATTAATGCGGTAGGAATAAGCGCTACAGCGGCGCGCAATGAGGCGCGATGATTATGTTTCCACCCAATAATGATCGCAATAATCAAACCGCTGCCGACCGACGCGCTCCAGCCGAAAAACGTTTCTTTGATATTCATGCCAATCGCCGCAAGCGCAAATAGCGCAAAAATTCGTGTCCACGTTGTAGCGCCAGAGCGCGCCGCAATAAAAATATCCCAACACAAAATGCCACACCACAACCCCATCGCCGCGGACCATGTTTGCGAACATGTATCCATTTGCCACAGCGAAGTCATGGTGCTTGGCGACAGAAAAATCCAAATTAAAATGAGTGGCGCAGCAATTGGCATACTGGGCATCACACGATGCACGAGTGCCACAACTCCAATGGCGACCAATGCCAACCCACATAACTGCACTGGCACCACGGGCCAACACGCCAATGTTTGCTCGTTGCAAAAGCAGGCGACAATATTCTCAAGTGGGCGGAAACTATTTGTGTGAAGCCAGCCAAATTGAATATTGTCGGCGAGTGAGCCCACATTCAATTCTCCGCGCAAAAACTTTAGGTCGTCATTCGCCACAACCAGTCCCCCAACAAGGGGAAATAGCAACAACCATGCGAACAAAATCGCCGCGATGATCCAAGCAATTTTTGTGGCCGTATTCGTGGCGGGGTTGTTGGCGCCAACATTGAGCGGCTCGGTGGTGGTTGGCGTTACGCTTTGAAAAGTAGTTGAAATTCGACTCACGTTGCTAGGAAGTGTAATCAAGATTGGTTTGTCTTCTATGAATGAATTAAAAACATCATTGCTCCAAGCGCTACAGCCGCCGCAAAGAAATTTGCGATTGTGGTTTGCTGCATTTGCCGTTGTATTTTTCGCGGCCATCGCGGTGCGCGCGTGGATTCAATTTCATGGGGCGCTACCGCCGGCCATGGACGCGGCCTATTACCCCATGCAAGCATGGTGGCTCTTCAACCAAGGGCGACTTCTTTACCAAGACGCGCCTCTGATATTTATTCTTGATGGCTTTCTTGCGAAAATTTTTATTGTCGGAGGAATGCAAAGCGACAACGCATATTTAGTCGCATCGCAAGTGGTGGACTGCGTCACCGAACCGTGGGTGGCTCTGTTTGTTTTCCTGTTTGGATTCACATGGTGCGGCGGAACGCGCCGAGGAATTCCAATTGTCATGGCGGGCGCCGTGCTTGCGGTGCTGAGCGCGCCGGTCATTCGTATGGTGAGTGATTTTGAGAAAAATTCGCTTGGACTAGTTTGGGCCGCGCTCAGTTGGTGGGCACTATGGCGCGCAATTGGCGCCGTGGAAATGAAATTGCCTCGCGCACGCGTTGTGCGCTGGTTTGTTGTCGCGGCCGTTGCGTTGGGGTTGACCGCGCTTACACATGGTGGATCATTTGGATGCGCGGTAGTCGGCGCGGGTGCAATCATGGTGATTTGGTTTGCCATTGGTAGCTCGTCAAAACGAACGCTGTTCTTTAGCGCGAGTGCAGTTGCAATAGTTGGCGCGATTTCTCTGGCGCTGCTTTACGCCGTCAGTCCCGGCCGCGCGGAAGATTTATTGAAGGCGCCGCAGAAAATTTTTGGCGCCGGAAATGAAATGCATAGACCGGGCGGTCCCAATGCGACGGGTGGACCAAATGATCGTAGACGTGTAGATGAGGATCGCGGTCCGCGTGGCCGCGACATGAATGCGCAAGATGATCGCGGTCCGCGCGGCCGCGACATGAATGCGAAAGATGATCAACCCCCACATCGCCGTATGGATGAACCAGAATTTATGCGGCGCGGTCCGCGCGGTGGTCCACCAGGAATGGGTGGTCCAGGCGGACGCGGTTCGCATGGAACTTTTATTGGTATTGGTGTTGGACTCTGCGCAATCGTGGTGCTGATCTTGCGATGGCGCAAAGAAACAATCGCCGACCGAGCCACCATTCTGGGCTTGAGTATGCTCTGTATTTTTCTGGTCTTTCCCCTGCTTAATCCTGAATATGCGCAGCGATTGAACTTGATGGCATCGGTGCCAGTTGGCATTGTCTTCACATTTCTGCTTGCACGAGTTATGACAACACAACCACTCCGCTTTGCTGGCGCGCTTTGGCCGCCCACACAAAATTTATATCGCACCATTCTTGCGTGGCTAATCGCGGTAAGCGTGAGTTACGGCGCCATTCACTCGATCACGGGAACCTCCACACCAGGACCAGTTCTAAGCCAAGTTGAACTGCAGGA
>SYAD01000034.1 GCA_005789005.1 Planctomycetia bacterium
ATATTCCGTGTATTCGTTGCGCTCAAAAAGTTGCTTGGCGCGGTGGCTTACTTCTATGCCCATGGTGACGCAGTGAAAGGCAACAACATCGCGCTCGCCAGAATTAGCGGGACGAAAAAAATCGCTGATGCACAAACTTTGGCGCGCGGTCTGTCGTGGGAAAGTGAAGCGCTCCAACTCGCGCTCGGGATCGGTTGGGTCATACACCACCAAGTCGTTGGCTTGACTGGCGCACGGAAAAAACCCGTACACAACCGCGGGCCGCAAAATATTTTCCTGCTTGCATTGCGCTTTCAATCGCTCAAAAATTGGCTCGGCGGTGTCGCGAATCAGCGCTTCGTGTTGCTCTTCCGTCGTGTCGCCGCGCTTAAAACCCCATTGGCCGCGGTACAGCGCAATCTTATTCACATATGGATAAATCGCGTCAAGATCAATGGACTCAACAAGTCGATCGCCCATGAATGGCGGCTTGGGAACTGGAATGTTTTGATCCACATCACTGCGGCCAGGAGCGGTGGCGATTGCGGAATCCGCGGCTTCAAGTCGCTGACCAACTTTGGCGTCCACTTCGGCGCGCTTGGTAAGTCGCGCGGAAATTTCCGCGTCTACCTTTGCAAGCGTGCCATCGGCAAGCGCGTTGCACACTGAAAGTCCTTCAAAGGCGTCCTTGCCGTAATACAGCGGACCGTTGTACACGCCGCGTAAATGACTTTCCGCGTAGTGACGCGTGAGCGCCGCGCCACCCAACATAATGGGTACGCGAATATTGAGCTCATTGAGTTGCTTTAAATTTTGCTCCATCACCGTCACGCTTTTCACAAGCAAGCCGCTCATGCCAATCGTGTCGGCGCCGGTGGATTTCCACGCGTCGATAATTTGTTGCAGACTTTGCTTAATGCCAATGTTGTGAACCTTGAAACCATTGTTGGACAGAATGATGTCCACCAAATTCTTGCCAATGTCATGTACGTCGCCCGCAACGGTGGCCAACACGATGGTGGCTTTGGGTTTCTCCGCAACGCCTTTTTTTGCCATAAAAGGCTGCAAAAACGCCACAGCTTTCTTCATCACGCCCGCGCTTTGCAACACGAATGGAAGTTGCATGGTGCCGGCGCCAAACAATTCGCCAACGGTCTTCATGCCGGCAAGCAAGTGGTCGTTGATAATCACAAGCGGCTCGTACTTAGTCATGGCTTCGGTCAACGATTCCGAAAGCACGCCGTCGTCGCCATCAATAATGTGGCGCTGTAAACGTTCCTCCAGCGGAAGGTCGGCCATTCCCTTCTTCTCAACTTTTTGTTCCTCGCCATCTGGAAACAAACTGATGTAGTACAGCAGTGGATCAAACTCCGCGGGCTTACCTTCAGGTCGCGTATCGCCACGGCGATCAAAGATGAGCCACTCGGCGGCTTCCCATTGCTCTTGCGGAATTCTATTTTTTGGAAGTAGTTTGGAAAAGTGAACAATGGCGGCGGTCAGTCCACGCTTGCGGGCCTCGACCAGGAACACGGTGTTGAGCACGGTGCGCGCGGAAGGTTTCAAGCCAAATGAAATGTTGGACAAGCCAAGAATGATTCCGCAATTTGGAAATTGCTTGGCGATCAATTCAATACCATCAAGCGTTTGATAGCCAAGCGCGCGGTCGTCCTCATTGCCAGTGGCAATGGTGAATGTCAGCGGATCAAAGATGAGGTCGTTCTCATCCAAGCCCCACTTGCGCGTGAACAAGTCGTGAATGCGTGTTGCAATTTCAAGCTTTCTTTGCGCTGTTTTGGCCATTCCCGCTTGCGGGTCCTCATCAATTGTCAGCGCCACGCACGCGGCACCGTAACGCTTAAGCAACGGACACACCGTGTTCATGCGTCCTTCGCCATCCTCCAAATTAATGGAGTTCACAATGCAACGGCCCGCGGATCTTTTCAGGCCAGCTTCAAGCACGGGCGACTCAGTGCTGTCAAGCATTAGCGGCGCGTTCACTTGTCGTACCACGCGCGAAACAAATTCAGCCATATCGGTCACACCGTTGCGACCCACAAAATCAACGCACACATCAAGAAGATGGCTGCCGTCTTTCATTTCTTCGCGCGCCATGCCCACAAGTTGGTCCCACTCCTCCTCATCAAGCAAGCGCTTGAACTTGCGACTGCCATTGGCGTTGGTGCGTTCGGCAACAATTAAAAATGAGTTGTCCTGCTTGAACTCCGTCATGCTGTACAAACTGCTACACGCGGGAGCCTGCGCCGTGGTGATGCGCGGCGTGCGCGCGCGCGACTCGCCAAGAACATTGCGCACTTCTTGAATGTGTTGCGGAGTTGTGCCACAGCAACCACCCACAATGTCGATGTTGTATTGTTCAATGAAGCGGCGCATGGCGCTGGCAAATGCATTGGCGGGTAGCGGATATTCCGTGCGGCCATCCAGCAAAATAGGTAAACCCGCGTTTGGAATCACGCTGACGGCGCGGTCCCAATGTTTGGCTAAATACGCGATATGTTCGGCCATTTCCACTGGTCCCGTGGCACAGTTCAAACCCAAACTGGCGATTGGAAATGGCTTCAGCGCGTTCACCACAGCGGCCATGTCACTGCCTAGCAACATGGTGCCGGTGGTTTCCATGGTCACGCTTACCAAAATTGGAATGTCATTCACGGTGCGGCCCGATTGCGCCAGCGCGTCAATGCACGCGTTGATGGCGCACTTCACTTGCAACAAATCTTGGCATGTTTCAATCATGAAACAATCCACGCCGCCGTCGATCAATCCAAGCGCCTGCTCGCAGTAGGAATCAAGCATGCTTTCCCAATCCGTATTACCAAGCGTGATCAACTTTGTACCCGGCCCCATAGAGCCCGCGACAAAGCGTGGACGATCCTTGGTGGCGTGCTTGTCACACGCGGCGCGCGCAATCTGCGCGCCAAGTTTGTTCAACTCCCGCGTCCACGCCACCATCTCTTGATCAAAATCCGCGCCAACAAGTTTGTTGGATCCAAACGTGTCGGTCTCCACAACATCGGCGCCGGCCAAAAGAAAAGTTTCGTGAATGCGCTGAATCATGTCGGGGCGCGACTTCACAAGAATGTCGGTGCAATTATCGCGGCCCAAATAATCTTGCGGCGCGCAATCCGTGCAACTGTGAATGCTGGTGCCCATGGCTCCATCAAAAAGAAGCACTCGCTTGTGCAATTTGTCTAGAAACCGACTAGCCATGCGGCAACTATATATGGACAGTGGCAGGTATTCAACCGTGTATCCGGATAAACGGATAGATCAGGCCCACGCCAATACGTCTACACTGCAAACTCAATGAAATTAAGCCTACATTTCAGTCTTTTTTGCGCCCTTTGCGCTGGAGTGGCATTGGATTGCAACGCCGAAAAAACCGCGTCCATTACGCAAAATGTAGACCATTCGCAGCCCAAGACCCCCATTACCCAAGAAATTGCGTTGGCCACTTTTGATGAAACCTGGAACACCGTTGAGCAATCCGATGTGGAACGCGACCACGGCGGCGTGGATTGGGTTGCCGTGAAAGAGGAACTGCGACCAAAGGCAATGAACGCCAGCAGTCGCGAGGAGTTGCGCGCGATTCTTCAAGACATGCTGTCGCGACTCAAGCGCAGCCACTTTGGAATTATTCCCGCCGAAAGCGCGGCCGCTCTGGCCAAAGAGGATACTCCAAAGCATGCCGATGAAAAAACATCAAGCGAGTCCAAGGATGGTGCATCAACGGCCCAATCCGCCTTGGAAAAATTTGGCCGCGCTGCAAGCGACAAGGAAAAAGTTGCGACGCAAGAATCCACAAATGCGAGCGAGGATCAGAGCCAAACTAAAAATAAATTAGACAACGAATCCCAAACGAAATCCGACAACACATCCGCGCAAAAATCTAATCGCGCCGCCGAGGCCGAGGCGTCATTTGGTCTTACTCTACGGTTCATTGAAAAAATTCCGACTGTCACTGGAGTGCGCGCCAACTCCCCCGCAAACAAAGCTGGGATTGAAATGGGCTGGATCGTGAAATCCGTTGATGGCGCGGATATGGCCACGGAGCAATCGGACGCCAACGATGGAACGGCCAAGTATGTTGAAGAACTTATTTTGCAAGGCGCGGACGCCGGCGAAATAGACAGTCAAGAAACGTGGGTCTTTCAGAGCAAGCCTGGCGAATTGCGCACGACGGAATTAACGCGGACCCGCAGCGAAGGAATCAGCACAAAACTTGGGCTTTTACCGCCATTTCAAGCTCGCTGCGACGAGCGCATTTTGAGCAAGGAAGAATTACGCGCGCTTGGCTTGCCTGATGACTTCAACATTGCATTCATCAGCTTCAATATTTGGATGCCCGCGATCGCGCAAAAATTGGATGAGGCATTTCAACGACACCTGAACGCCGACGGAATGATTATTGATTTGCGTGGAAACCCCGGCGGCGCTGGCGGCATGGCTATGGGCGTGGCTGGCCATGTCATGGATGAACCAAAAAGTTTGGGCGCCATGCGAACGCGCGACACCACGCTTGAATTTAAAGTAAATCCACGGCGCAGCACGACGCAAGGCGCGCGCGTGGAACCTTTCTCGGGTCCGGTTGCGATTGTTGTGGATCCACTTTCGGCGAGCACCAGCGAAATCTTCGCAGGCGGTTTGCAAAAACTAAATCGGGCGCGTGTGTTCGGTCGTGTCAGCGCAGGAGCTGCGCTACCCGCGCAAATGAAATCGCTGGCCTCTGGCGACGCGCTTCTATTTGCCTTTGCCAATTTCACATTGCCAAACGGTTCCACCATCGAAGGCGTTGGCGTGATTCCCGATCAGATCACCGGAACACACCGTGAGGATTGGACGCCAAACCAAGACCCCGATGTGACCGCGGCCGCTCGCTGGATTGTGGCGCAATACAAACCGCAATAACCATAGAAATTGCTCGGGGCGGAATCGCTAATTCGCGCGCATCGAACAGCAACAAATCATGCCGAGTTTCAATGATTAACCCAACTCCAATCATTTCACAATTCTTGGCGAGCCAATCAAACTCCCCTCAATTTCGTTCACAAGTAGTTTGATATCGCAAAGGTACACTTGTCACTCTTTAAAGGACCAACCATGAAATCATTCGCAATTTTGATTCTGTCCGTGGCATTCTTCGCACCAACATCCCATGCGCAAAATGACGCGTTTGGTTCCAAACCAAGTGGAAGTCAAGCGCCAACCGCTACGCCACCCGAGGCTGTTGCACCGAAACAACCAGTTGCAACTCCAGCCACAACACCACCGGCTGTTCCTTCAAACACGCCAAATAATTTTGGTAAGGGCGATGAAATCACCGCGCCGTCCACACCAAGCGCCGCTTCCGGCAGCGCCTCAACACCAAACTCAGCCATCACACCACTTGTTCCACAACCAAACGGTCCTCTTCCCACCGCGAGCGATATTTTTACACGCAGCATCGCGGCCATTGGTGGCGAAGAAGCAATCCGCAAACATACTTGCATGGTGACCAAGGGAACATTGTCCATGCCCGCGGCTGGCATGTCGGGCAAATTGGAAATCACAACGCTTGCTCCGAATAAAGTTGTGACCGCCATGGAATTTCCAGGCGTAGGAATAATTCGCCAAGGCTTTGATGGCACAGTTGGATGGAGCATGAACCCAATGCAAGGACCAAGCTTGATCGAGGGGCCCATGCTGGAGGAGTTGAAAAAATCCAGCGACATGTATAAAGACCTTGATCCAAGCAAGATTTGGACCAAAGCTGAAACCAAAGGCGCCGTGAATTTTGGCGGCGTTCCTTGCTATGAAATTGTTGTGACCGGCGGTCCTGGAGATGGCGCGTTGTATTACGACATTCAAAGTGGCTTGACCCGAGGGATGGTGCTGACCGTGGAAACCCCTATGGGCAAGATGCCATCGACCACCATCATGAGCGATTACAAGGAATTTGATGGCGTAAAAATTGCAGCGCGCACGGATATGGAGGCGATGAATATGAAACAAGTTCTTACGGTTGATTCTGTGAATTACGAGCCCGTGGATCCTGCGATATTTAATTTACCGCCCGAAATTAAAGCGCTCGTGGGCGCAAACCAAAATCCCGCCGCCACTGGCGCTGCAAACAATGGATCAAAGAAGGCCGTAAATCGAATCCGCGTGAACCCCAATGGGACCAATGGATCACTCCCTGGCGCTGGAACTACGCCGACCACCACCACAACCCCAGCGCCACCTGCGACTCAACCCGTTGGCTCAACACCAAAATTCTAATACACAAAATCCCTAGAAAAACCAATTAATTCATTGATTTTTAGCGCTTTATAACAATGCGTCGCACACCGCTTATTTTAACAATTCCGCTTTTGTGTGTTTCAATTTTTGCGCAGACTGAACACGTTGCCGCGGAAAAAAACCAAGCCGCCACAGGGACGCCTGTTCAAAGCAATGAACCATCAGTTGACGCGGTGGTGCGGCGCGCCATCGATGTTGTTGGCGGACAAAAAGAAATTCAATCATTGCGCATTGAGGGCTTGGTGAGTTCGCCGCAAGGCATCACGCATATACAGATGTTGGTGCAAGGCGCGGGTCCTGAAAAATTTCGAGTCACACAAAAATTGCCTGGCGGTCAAAGCATGGAAAGCGGCACCGATGGTGATTTGGCGTGGCTGCGAAGTCCGATCGACGGCTCATGGCGCCTACTGGATCGACGCGGAGTTCTCGCCGCGTCGGTGGGCGTGCTTCCCTATCGAATGATGGTCGCCATCTTTGAACGATTCCCAAATCGCACACTTGGCCCGCTGGAAAATAAAGATGGCGTGCTGTGCAGACGCATCGACATGAAGGACCGCGAAGAACTGGAGGCCACAGCGTGGATTGAAGAATCCAGCGGAAAATTGCGGATTTTACAGACTTCAGAAGCCGCCACGAAAGGCGTGCCTACGGTGATGACCATTGAAGCCTGGACCAAAGTTGCTGACTTGGATATTCCACGGCGCATCTCTATTCGCCGCGGCGAGTCGTTGACCACCAGCGACTTCACCACTAGTTCAGGCGATCCAATCGATGCCAAGCTGTTCGCGCCACCCGCCGAAGTTGTTCTGCTTTCCAAAGGCAAGGATGCGAAAGATAAACCAAGCTCAACCTCCAACGACTCATCAAAAATAAAGCCCTGAATCATTTGCTAAGAAATTTCCAATGAACAACCTTGTTATTCAACTTGCGAATGTGAACAAACGCTTTGGCGCGTTGCACGCTGTTCGCAATGTCAGCTTTCAAATCCAGCGCGGACAAGTGTGCGGCTTTCTTGGTCCAAACGGCGCCGGCAAAAGCACCACCATTCGCATGATCATGAGCATCCTGCTTCCAGACTCAGGCGCCATCAGCGTGCTTGGTGGCTCCGCTCTTGATGCCAAAGATCGCATTGGATATTTGCCCGAGGAGCGCGGCTTGTATCGAAAAATGCGCGTGGCGGATTTCCTGCGCTTCATGGCCAAACTGAAAGGCATTTCGCGCGCCGATGCCGACGCGCGTATTCGATCGTGGCTTGAGCGCGTGGAATTACCCAATGTTTCTCAAAAACGCTGCGAAGAACTTTCCAAGGGAATGCAGCAAAAACTGCAGTTTATTGGGGCGGTGTTGCATGATCCCCCCCTGTTGATTTTGGACGAGCCATTTTCGGGCCTGGACCCTGTGAACCGCCGCCTACTCAGTTCGGTGGTGCGTCAGTTGAAAGAAAACGGAACCACTATTTTATTCTCCACGCATCAAATGGAACAGGCGGAGGATTTATGTGATCAAGTGCTGCTGATCCACAAGGGCGAAAAGGTATTGGACGAAAGCATGTCCCAAATTCATAGCCGATTTGATCCGCGCACTATTTTGGCGCAACCCGCCAACTCCATTGATGCAGCGACGCAAGCGTTGAAAGTTGTGCCTGGAATTGAATCCATGCGCTGGTCCCTCGAGCAGAAATCATTTGAGATTCGACTGCTTGAAGGCGTTGATCCTCAGCTCGCAATGGTGGACTTCATGCGCGCCACGACTTTGCGCCGGGTGGAATTGCAACGCGCCACACTGGATGATGTCTTTGTAAAATTAGTCGGCGACTCTGTTACAAAATTCGAGGCAACCTCCGCCACAGAACAAGTTCAGGTGAACCATGGCTGAGCGCGGAGCAACTCGTCGCATTCGCGTAATCGCCTGGCGAGATTTCCGCTACACGGTTCTCACCAAGGGCTTCTTGATTGGCGCCATCATTTTGCCTGGCATCATGTTCGCCGCAATTCCATTGCTGCCACTGTTGATCGATTCAAAGACCGCGCCGCTCACGGGCCGCGTGGCGGTGATCGATCCATCAAATTCCATTGCAAAAGCACTTGAAATCGCGCTTCGCAAGACTCCGGCCGAAACCACTGATTTGGACGAGGACGCAACTAATACCTCCACAACCGATGTTGCGCTGACCGTGGAAAGTGTTCCCGACCCATCGCGCGCCGCAGATTTGCGCCTGCAACTTCGAGATAGTTCGCTTCAAGCATTGATCATCATCTCGTCCAACGCCGATGGCCCATCCACGGAACTTCTGATTCCGAGCGAAGCCAGTCCACGACACACAACCATCCTAGAAAAATCACTGCGTGAGGCCGTCACCCGAGTGCGCGTGTCCAAAGCCAACGAGGACTATGAACGGATCACGAAACTTTTGGCGCGCCCCAAAATAGACACGCGACGCGTTTCTCCCGATGGCAGTGAATCCAATGAAAATGCGCAATTACGAATGTTGGTTCCAGCGGGATTCATGTTCCTGCTGTGGATGGCTGTGATCACAAGTGGAAACTATTTGCTCACATCCACCATTGAGGAAAAGTCCAGCCGCGTGATGGAGGTGCTTCTTTCAGCCGTGAGCCCCATTGAGTTGCTCTGTGGAAAATTAGTGGGACAAGCGGGCGTGGCTGGCGTGATGTTGTTGATGTACGGCGGCGTTGGACTTGCGGGTCTTGGCGCGGTTGCAATGTTGGATGTTGTTCCGCTGCCCCACTTGCTTTGGTTGGTGGTGTGGTTCCCATTGGCGTACTTCACCGTGGCGGCGATCATGGTTAGCTTGGGCAGCGCGGTGTCGGACCTTCGCGAGGCGCAATCGCTGATCGGTCCAGCCAT
>SYAD01000035.1 GCA_005789005.1 Planctomycetia bacterium
GCCTCAAATCCTTTCATACACTGAAGGGCGAAAGATTGTAACCAAAGTCCAACTGAACACACTCATTACACTTCGTGCCGAATTGATCACCATTCAACTGCGTGACACCACGCGAAAGCATTGCAATGAACGCAAAACAAGGGACAACCGAAAAAATTTGGACCACGCGCGAATTGCTGGCGTGGATGACGCCATTTTTAACCGGCAAGAAAATAGATTCGCCGCGCGTGTGCGCTGAAATGTTGTTGGGACACGTGTTGGCTTGCGATCGAACCCGCATATACATGGAGTCCGACCGCGTGGTGGACGCCGCGCAACTTGCGCGCTTGCGTGACCTGGTTCGACGCGCTTGCGAGCATGAGCCCGTGCAATATTTGGTTGGAGAAACTTGGTTCTACGCCAAGCCATATTTTGTGGATGGCAGCACGCTGATTCCGCGGCCAAGCACCGAGCGCGTCACCGAACTCGCCGTGGCGTGGGCGCGGGGCACGGGGCAAACTTCTTTGCGCATGTTGGATCTGTGCACGGGTTCCGGATGCGTGGCGGTGAGCGTGGTCAGCGCGTTGGTCACGCCCAAGCGCAACAACTATGAGCCGCCAGTTGCGGCAATGGAAGTTTCGGCGTTGGCCACGGACTTGGTCGCTGCGGCGTTGGTGTTGGCCGCGCGCAACGCGACGCGCCATAATGTGCAAGCGCGTATCGAGTTTTGCACCAGCGACTTGTTTGAATTCATTCCCGCGGCGCAGCAAGGCACATTTGATTTGATCACTGCGAATCCACCCTATATCAGCGACGCGGAATGGGCGCAGTGCGCGGCGAATGTGCGTGAACATGAGCCCGCCACGGCGCTACGCGGTGGGGCGGATGGGCTGCGGGTGATAGAGCCGCTGTTGCACAATGTCGCGAAGTGGTTGCGGCCTGGCGGAAGATTGTTGCTGGAAATTGCGGCTTCGCAAGCCGACGCGGCGCAGCGGCTCACGCGCGCAAATCCCCAACTTGTTTTTCACGGCGTGGAAAATGACGGCGACAATTTGCCGCGCGTGTTGGTGGCGGATCGCGCGGAATAATCTTCGTCAAAGCGTCGCAACAAATGCGCGTTTTATATGCGCGTCCCAAATCTTTCAATTCAATTTATAAACCAGCCGGCGGCGGCGTGACAATGGCTTTGCAAGCCTCGTCAAGAAGTTGCTGCGCCTGAAACGGCTTGAACAAAAAGCAATGCAGCCCTTCTTGGCTGGAGCGCACGATCGAATGATTTGGGTCGTAGCCAAAGCCCGTCATTAAGATCACTGGCGTTTCTGTGTCAATCGCCTTGGTGGCGCGAAAAATTTCGTACCCATTGCGATCGGGCAGGCGAACATCGCTGAGCACAAGTTCAAAGGGCGCGTTTTTACTTTTGGCTTCTTCCAAAGCCAGCAACGCTGGCTCGCCTTTATCAAACGAAGTCACCACCGCGCCTTGTTGGCTTAAAATAGTCACAATCGCCTCGCGAATTCCGGCCTCGTCGTCCACCACCAACACGCGGCGGCCCGCAAGTTTGGGTTGCTGCGAACCCGCGACGGAAATTCGGTCCACGCCAAGAACGCCCTTGAATCCCTCGGTCGCATTTTGCAAACGCTTCTCCAAAGTCGCAACGCAATCCTCCATTTGTCCAAGCGCCAACATGCCGGCGCTGGTGTTGGACATGTTGTCGCGCAAGGAATCAAGCGACTCGCGCAAAGTTCGCACTGGAATTGCAATTTCTTCTTGCACGCTTCCAGTGATGCGCTGATTTGTTGTGTATCGCTCCACAATCAACATGTCCAAAATGTTCAGGGCCATCGCGACATAGCGGCCATACAACTCAAGTAGAAATTGGTCCTCTTCCTCAAAGGCGCGCGGGTCGCCACTTTCCAAATTGATGGTTCCCACAACGCGGTCATGGAGCAGCAGTGGCGTGGTCAACGAGCAACGACAGTTGGGCAACCCAGCTCGATAGCGCGGATCATTGGCGGGATCCTTGCAGAGATAACTTTGACCAGTGCTTGCCACGTAGCCAGTGATTCCAGCGCCGTCGATATCGGCGCGCATTTGCTGGCCAATCGGAAGCGGCGCGATGCCGCGATGCAACACCAATTCCAGCACGCGCGTTTTGCGATCAAGCAGGCGCACTTGATAATTCGACGCCGCGAACAGTTCGCGCAACGCTTGCTCCACGCGGCTTTCGAGCAATTTCAAACGCTCCGCAACATTCAGCGGATTCACAATCACAGCGTCCAAATTCAACATCAGGTCGCCGGCGTTGTCCACTTGCTCAATGCGGTCAAACAATCGCTGACGCGGCGTGACATTCAGCAGCGTGGCCACGGCGTGATCGCCTTGGCCAACCACCGCCAATTTGGAAACGGCAACTTCAAAAGTTTTTGTGCCGCTGCGAAAGCGCCGCAAGTGATTGGCGCGGTCGCTCTTTGCCTCGCGCAAAATATCGCGGCATGTGTCGGCGAATCTGCGCATCACCTCGGGCGTCTGCGCCGCAAGTCGACCGCTCATCCAAACAATTTCGCCCGCCGCGTCGACCACGCCAACACCATCCACCAAACCTTCAAGCAAGGTGGCGGCGTCAAAGGTTCCAGATTCGCGGGTCTTCGCGGTCATAATTCAAGTCTAGGTTGCGTTGGTGGAAACACCAACTTTCACAAGAAGGTTTACACTATCTATTCAATCGGTTTCATCATGATTGTCGCTCAAGATTTAATCAAGAAATTTGCAAAGCGCACGGCCGTAAATGGCGTCAGCTTTCATGTGCCCGCCGGCTCGATTTGCGGATTTCTTGGTCCAAATGGCGCTGGCAAGAGCACTTCAATGCGGATGATCGCGGGTGCGTTGGCGCCGGATCAAGGACGCGTTTTGATTGATGGAGCCGATGTTTGGTCGCATTCACGCGACGCGCGGGCGCAGGTGGGTTGGTTGCCGGAGCAGGCGCCGTTGCAGCTGGACGCTTGCGTTGATGAATTTATTCAATGGTCGGCGCGCATGAAAGGCGTTGAGAAAAATTTCGCCGAGCAGTTGGCGCATGACGCGATGCGTTTGTGTTCATTGCTTGATGTGCGCCGTCGATTGTGCGGCGAGTTAAGCCGAGGATTTCGCCAGCGCGTTGGTTTGGCGGCGGCGCTTTCTTCGCGCCCCAAGGTTTTACTTTTAGATGAGCCAACCGCTGGACTTGATCCCGCGCAGGTTTTGGCGTTTCGAGAATTGCTGCGCTCGCTCAAAGGCGCTGTAACCGTCTTGTTGTCCACGCATGTGCTTGCGGAAGTGGAAGCCACTTGCGATCAACTGATTGTGCTTGATCGCGGCCGCGTGATCGCCATGGGCGCTCCGCAAGAAGTGCGATTGAAATTGGGCGTGGCCGCCAAACTGGAAATTGAAGTGAACGATCCAGCGCGCGCGGAAGTTGCGATTGAAGAAGCGGGTCTGAGTTTGGAATCGCGTCGCCCAATTGATGGCGCGTGGCACGCCATGACCGCAACGGGCGATGTAACGCTTGCGGCGCGCAGCAAGTTGTCGCAAAGTTTGGCGCGCGATGGCGTGGCCGTGCGGCGAATGGATGTGGAGTCGGGCGCGCTTGAAGAGGCGTTTCGACGCCTGGCCCAGGAGGCTTCTTGAGCGGATTCGCCCTGAGTTTCAGCAGAGAGTTGCGCTCGCTTGTCGCCACTCCGTTGATTTGGGGAGTGGCCGCCGCCGTGGCGATTCCCGCGGGCATGGGATTTGCATTTGGCGGATTGGTGAGCGGGGCGGTGGCGGACTTGTCGCGCGCTATTGGAATTTCACTGTGGTGCGTTGGCGCCGCGGCGTGCGCTCTTGCGGCGCGCAGCGTGCCGGCCGAACGGCGCGCTGGAACTTGGGATTTCACGCTCGCCTCTCCCATTGATGTGGCCACAATTTTGCACGCAAAGTTTGCCGCGATATCCGTGGCGAGCGTGGCGATGATTATTCCAATCGTGTTGCAGACTTTTTTGTTGTCATGCGTGTCCAGTCCATCTTGGAGCGTGATCTTGTGCGGCGCGTTTGGACTTTGGATACTTATCATCGCGGCCGCGGGCGTGGGTATGCTCGCGGGAGTTGTGGTTCGATCAAGCGCGGGCGCGATCATCGCGTCCCTCACTGGCATCGCGGCGTGGATCGCGCTCTGTCGTGGCGGTCAATCATTTACTTGGCCAATGATCGCTTCGGCCGCGTTCGCGTTGGATCCACTGCGCCGTGGCGAGGATTTCACGCGTGGCTCATATGATCTTGGCAGTGGATTTTCATTACTCGCAATGGGTGTTGGCTGCGCTTGGTGCGCCGGCGCGTGGGCGGCGTTCGATCAAGAAACGCCCTCAAAACGCGCTAGATTGCTGCGAATGATCATGAGCGTTGGAGTGTTCGCGGCGATCGCCACCACGGTGGTCGCGCTTCGCGGTTCGGACGCGCCAGTGTTACGAGTGGAAGCCGCGACTCTGTTCAGCGGCTCGTTACAACCCGCCACCAAGCAGTTCATTGCAACATGCTCGCCGCCCTTGAACGTGACGCTGTTGTCGAGCGCGGGAAATTCCGACACTGGCGCATTGCGCAACGCGCGCGGAATCATGGCTCGGCTTGCGGGTGAAGTTTTGTCCGACGGAACTTCCATTGGCCGCCAAGAATTTGATTCGCTTGCGCTTGCGGACGCGGAGCAAAGCGCGGCGATGTTTGAGATGATCGAAGCCGGCGAGTCTAAAAATGTGAACGCATGGCGTGATGCGATCACCAAAGGTATGACGGCGCTGCGCTCAATTGAAAGTTTTTCTGACGCCGCCGCGCCACAAATTCAAACGCTGCTCAAGGCTCTTGCCAAAGATGACGCCGCGCGTTCCAAACTAGAGACGTGCGCCGCAGCTATGGAAAAGACGGCAACTGATGGAAACGTCGTGCGTGAAGCGATTTCCCAGATGGCTAGCGCGACACCGGATAAGCCGCTGGGAAATATTGAGGGGGCGGGACGCAAATTGGCGATCGAACTGAAATGGTGGTCTAGCACGCTGCAAGAAGTCTCTGATATTGCGGCAAAAAGGCTTCAATCTGGAACGCCCGCATTGATCACCAGCGCGCGCCAGACGCAGAGAAATTGCGCCGCTCAAGCCGAGCTCGCCAAGGGTGCGCAAGATCGAATCGATCAACTGCCGCCACTTCGGCTCTCGGAAGTCACATCCGCGATGCGATATCCGCCCACGCTGATTGTCAGTGGAGCCAATGGCGTGGCTGCAATTCCTGCTTGGCAAATGAACGCCAGTTTGGATGCCACGGAGCTCGCCTTTGCCGAGGCAATTCGTTGCGTTCAAGGCGCGCCGCGTATTGTTGTCACCATTGTTCATTCACAAACAAAGTCTCCGCTTGAAAGCGTCTCTAGTGGTGGAGATTTGTCATTGATTGTTCAATCGCTTCGCGCGGCTCGGATGGAGGTTCAAGAATGGAATCCATCCAAGGGCGCGCGGCCGCTGACGCAAGCGGGCAAGCGCGTGTGGATTGTGATCCCGCCACTGGATCGAAGCGCGCAAGAACCAGACCCCGCCGAGAACGCTCTCTTGGCGGCCACGCGTGGCCTTCTTGCTGAGAATGAAAGCGTGTTGGTGATCGCCACTCCAAATCCTTTCGCCGCCATGGGTATCAGCGATCCGTGGGCGGATCTTTTACTCTTCGCAGGCCTGCGCGCCAAGTCCGGCCAAGTCGTGTTGGATCTTGTCACAAAATCTGAAAACACCAAGGAAATACGCAGTTTTGTGGAGTTTCCAGGTTCGTCTTCCACGCATCCAGCCACGCTTGCGGCGGCCAATGAAAATATATTGTGGCCCATGCCCATTCCAATCGAGATCAAGACTACGGAGTCATGGAACGCATTTCCCATGGAATCAATTCCACCAGCGGGGCAAAGATGGATTGAAACTGATCCGCGCGTGGCCAGCCGCACCATGGATGCGGCTCCAGTTGGAAAGGTTTTTACGCAAGCAATTCCCGTACTGGTTGCCGCGCAACGTGATGATGGCGCGCGTGTCGCCATATCTGGTGGACTCTCATGGTTGCTCACATTGCATGGAGGCATTCTTGATGGTGAGCAAGGCGCGCTTCGATATCCCGGTAATCGCGATCTTCTCATTGGCGTGCTGCGATGGCTTTCGGCGAGCGATCCCATCGCGACGGTTTCGGACACCGGCCGCATTCCACAACTCTCGCAATTCACGCGCATCTTTTTAGGATCGGTCGCGCTTATCGTGATTCCATTTGGTCTATCGCTCACTGGCGGCATGATTTGGAAATCGAGGCGACGTCAATGAAAAGTATCGCTCGAGCCTTCAAGCCTTGGTTGGTGGTGGTCGTGATGATTATGGTTGGTTGGCTTGTGCGTATCAATGGAAATAGCGCCAGCGAATCGCAACTGTTGGCGGAAATTCCTGTTGACTTGGTCAACACCATTGAAGCGCAAAAAGATGGCAGAACACTGCGATTTGAGCGTAAAGGGGACGCATGGATGCAAACTCAACCCTACGAGCAACCCGCTGATCCAGCGGCCATACACGCATTGCTTGTGGCCATGGCGCAGGCGCGCGTGATTCAAGCCAGCCCGATTGAGAAACTTCCCATGCGAGCGGGCTTGAATGAATCCGCGCCGAGTGTCAAAGTTGTTTGGCCAAGCGGAAGCGCCACGCTGCGTGTTGGTAAAAGTCATCCCGCGGGTCTTGCGTGGATCGCGAATATGGACACCAAACTTGGAGGTCCAGGCTCAATCGAATTGCATCAACTTCTTGTGGAGGGAGATCCAGTTCAACTTCGCGGCGCGAAATTATTTGATCGATCTGGCGCGGCAAGCGACCGGGTGATTGTGCAGGCCAATTCTGGAACTCAGCGTCTGGAGGTTGCGCTTGAGAAAAAAGAGGGTCGATGGTTTTTGATTGAGCCCATAGAGGCGCGTGCGGACAACAACGCCGTCGCGGATTTTCTTGAAGCCGTGGCTCGGCTTGAACATGATGGCATCGTGGATGACGCGCCCAAAGATCTTGCGCTGTTTGGCTTGGTGCAACCAGCCGCCGTGATCACAATCCGCTCGCTGGATGTTTCCAAGGGCGCGATCACCGACGAGGTGTTGGAGATTGGTGGGGATGGTCCCGCCGGGCCCGGAGTTCGATTTGGAAAGCGTGGCGATCGTCCTGGCGTATTTCAGCTTGAAAAACGCTCGCTTTCCACTCTTTTCCCTCCAAGCGCCGCTTTCATTGACTCCACAATATTGGGTGTTGATCCCGCCGAAATTAAATCCATCGCGTTGCAAAATCCAAACGCGACACTTCGCGCCAACTTAACGCGCAACGTGACGGCGTGGAGTATTTCAATTCCGGACCAAGCGGAGCGCCCCGCGAACATGCAAAGAGTGCGCGAGTTGATACAAACTCTTTGCACCGCGCGCGCCAGCGACATGGCAACGCAATCCATTCCGGAAAATCTTGTCGTGGCCAAACTAGCGGTTGCGCTCTCCAACGGTTCCACCATCTCATTGACTCTGGGAAAGGATTCCACCGGGCGTTGGCTCGCCAACGATGGCGGAAATCTCACGCGGGTTTATCCCGATACGGTGGCGTTTCCAATGGAGCCGGCGCTCTTTGGATCCTCAAATCGATAATGTAGAAGCGCGTCTTGGTTGCGTCGACGCACTGAAAGCAATCGCACCGAAATTGAATCATGAATCGCAAGCGGTGAAAGTCCGCGAGCCGGGTGGATGGCCTCGCGGTCGCCCAATACTTTTGGACCAACAAACACCCACGCCTCGTCGATCAAATTTTCCTTGAGTAATTCACCAGTCAGGCCGCCGCCGGCCTCCACCAGAACTGTGGACACTCCATATTCCTTGCGTAAAGCAGCCAAAAGTCCACGAAAATCCGAGTGCTGCTTCATGCATCCCACGCCCATGTCGCCCAAGGCGCGCCGATGCTCGGACCGATCTGAAAAGGATTTCGCCAACGTGGCCACAACCGTTTTGTATTGACGCGCGGTTTGCGCCAACGCCGCGGTCAGCGGCAATGCCAGCTCAGGATCAATCACAACTCGAATCGCGTTTCTTCGATGGCGCACTTCGCGCGCCGTCAGTTGCGGATCATCGTGCATCACTGTTCCAATGCCAGTCAATATGGCGTCCACTCGTCCGCGTTCGCGGTGCACCATGCGCCGGCTTCTATCGCAACTGATCCACTTGGAATCGTAGTCGCGAGTGGCCACGCAGCCATCAACAGTTTGCGCCCACTTGGCCATCACCCACGGCAAACCAGTGCGCACGCGTTTCACAAACGGCGCGTTCAACTCGCGCGTTTCGTCGCACTCCAACAAATGTGTTTCAATTCCATGCGCGCGCAATTTTTCAGCGCCGCCCGCCGCATCTGGATTTGGATCCGTGCATCCATACACCACGCGCGCCACGCCCGCGTTCTTCAGCGCGTCAACACACGGCGGAGTGCGGCCAACATGCGCGCACGGTTCCAGCGTCACAATCGCCGTGGCGCCGCGGGCCTTTGCGCCGGCGCGTTTCAACGCCTCCACCTCGGCGTGCGCGCCGCCAATCTTGCGGTGATATCCCCAGCCCACCATATTTTTTTTGGCCTCCACAATCACGCAACCCACCATTGGGTTTGGCTCCACATTTCCATGCCCACGCACCGCCAGTCGCGCCGCAACTTTCAGCCAAAAAAGCCAAAGATCCGCCCCAATTTGGACATCGGGGCGGATCGTGTTCAGTGTGATCTTCGGCATGGCGCCGTTAGCGAAAGGTCAAGCCTTCGCCAACACTTCATCCTTCAAGCGCTCAGGCATAATGCGATATGTGGCTGGTTCCATCACGCTTGAAGCGCGACCTTGGGTCATGCTGCGCAACGTGGTGGTGTAGCCGAACAATTCAGCGAGCGGAACTTCCGCTGTGATCATTCGGGTGATGCCGCGCAACTCGCTGTCGATGATTTGTCCGCGACGGCTGGCGATATCGCCGGCCACGTTGCCGAAGAATTCATCAGGTGTTGTCACGACCAACTTCATAATTGGCTCAAGCAAAGCCAAGCCTGCTCGCGTGCATGCTTCACGGAACGCAAGGGCGCCCGCTTGTTCAAACGCGATCTGGCTTGAGTCGACATCGTGGTATGAACCAAACACAAGTTGGCAACGCACGTTGATCACTGGGTAGCCTCCAAGAATTCCACTGGCGGCCGCTTGTCGCGCGCCATACTCCACGCTTGGAATAAATTCACGAGGAATAGAACCACCGCTGACCTTGTCTTCAAAGACAACGCCGTTCTTCATCACCAATTCTTCAGCGTCGGCCTCTTCCTTGGTCATTGGCGAAACGGTCACCACCGCATCGCCGTATTGACCGCGACCACCGGACTGCTTCTTAAACAGACCGCGAATGTCCTTGGCGGTTCCAGTGATGGTCTCGCGGTAGGCCACGCGTGGCTTGCCAACGGTCACATTCACCTTCATGTCGCGGACCAACTTGTTCTTGATGATTTCCAAATGCAATTCACCCATTCCGCTGATGATGGTTTCGCCCGTTTCATCGTTGTAATTGCTGCGGAATGAAGGATCTTCGCGTCGAATGATGGTGAGCGATTCACCCAACTTCTTCTTGTCGTCGGCGGTGTTTGGCTCGATGCTCATGGAAATAACTGGCTCCGGGAACACCATGCGCTCAAGCACGATCGGATGATCAGGGTCGCACAATGTGTCGCCCGTGAATGAATCCTTCAAACCAACCACGGCCACGATTTGGCCAGTGCCGGTCTCGTCAAGAGCGGTGCGATTCTGCGCGTGCATTTCATACAGGCGGCTGACATTTTCACGTCGACCGTTTCCTGGATTGAGAACGCGGCTGCCCTTGGCCAACTTGCCGGAATAAATTCGCAGGTAGGTCAAGTTGCCAGCCACGTCGCTGACCACTTTGAATACCAACGCTGAGAACGGCGCGTCTTCGCTGTGCGGCCGAGAAAGTTTAATTGAAATATCTTTTGGATCCACGCCTTCAACTGGCGGGCGCTCTGTTGGGCAGGGCAGGTAATCCACAACCGCGTCCAGAATTTTCTGCACGCCGGTGTACTTCAGCGCTGAACCGCAAATCACTGGCGCGCACTTCAGACCAATGGTTGCCTTGCGAAGCGCGGCCTTCAATTCAGGCACAGTGATGGTGGCTGGATCCGTGAGGAATTTCTCCGTGAGGGAGTCATCAAGATCGGCGATATTTTCCACCATTTGCGTGCGCCACTTCTGCGCGGTTTCAAGGAAATCCTCGGGGATTTCGGTCTCTTTAATTTCGTTGCCTTGTTCGGCTGGATTCCAATACATGGCTTTCATGCGCATCAAATCAACGATGCCCTTGAAGGTTGCGCCGCCACCAATTGGAACTTGAATGGCGATTGCGTTGGCGCCCAAGCGCGTCTTCAAACTGCCGAAGGAGAAGTCAAAGTCGCCGCCGAGTTTGTCCATCTTGTTGATCAAGCACAAACGCGGAACGCCATAGCGATCGGCTTGGCGCCACACGGTTTCACTTTGCGCTTCAACGCCTTCCTTGCCGTCAAACACGGCGACCGCGCCGTCAAGCACGCGCAACGATCGTTCC
>SYAD01000036.1 GCA_005789005.1 Planctomycetia bacterium
ATTGTTCCATAATCTATGTATTTGTGCAAATGTATATAGATATTGGAACAGCTCCCAAACTTGTGCAGCCCCGCCGCGCAATTGCGCTGTGCGCAAGAACATTCCCACACCAACCGCCGGCGCAAATGCCGCATATATGCGCACACATTGATCCATGCCCGCAACGTAACGGCTGGCGCGGGCCTCTTTGCAAATCACTGCCCTTTTTCCGCGGCTATGTATGTGCGTCACACACCCATCTTTCCAACTCGGCCAACGCACCACGCCAACTGGTCGCCTCAAGGCACTCCGCGAGCCAGCACCAACCTATCCCCGGGTGCTTGCCCCATCTATTCCCAACTTCTTACGCAGCAACGCGGCATCAACGGTGACCTGCGTCATCACTTGCGGCGTCATGCGATCCACATTTTTATAGATCATGGCCATGCGTTGATTGCCCGCCAACTGCTTGCGCGTGCGAATTAAAAAGTCCCAGTAAAAAACAGTCACGGGGCACGCCTTCTCGCCGGCGCGCTCGCCGGGGTCGTAGCGACAACCGGCGCAATAATTGCTCATGCGCTGTATGTACTTGCCACTTGCCGCGTACGGCTTGGTGCCAACCAAACCAGTCACGCCCTTGGCCGCGCCTGGCCTTTTATCCGCGTGCATGACCATGCCCAGCGCGTTGGGCAGCGTGACCCAATCAATGCCATCGACAAACATTCCCAAATACCAATCGCTGACGGCGCGCGGATGAACACCGCTGATCAGCGCGAAGTTGCCAGTGACCATGAGCCGCTGAATATGGTGACCGTATCCAGTGTCAAGCACTTCACCAACGCACGCCTTCATGCAAGCCATATCGGTGTCGCCGCTCCAATAAAAGTTTGGCAACTCGCCGCGCTGATCAAGCCCATTTCGATTTGCATATGTCGCGCCCTCAAGCCAATACACGCCGCGCATGAACTCGCGCCAACCAATCAGTTGACGAATGAACGCCTCCACCGATTGCAGCGGCGCCTTGCCCGCGTTGTATGCGGCGATGGCCTGCTCGCAACACTCCTTGGGATTGATCAACTTCAAGTTCAGCGAACTTGAAAGCGCGGAGTGATACAGAATGGGTTCGCTTGTCCACATTGCATCTTCAAATGGTCCAAACTTTGCAAGGCGATGCGTGATGAAGTCGTCCAGCGCGGCCAGCGCTTGCTTGCGCGTGACGGGCCAGGCGAACGATTGCGATTTTCCTGGCAACTCTGGAAGCACGCTCTTCATGGCCGCAAGCACCGCAAGCGTGATTTTGTCGGGCTTGAACGTGATGGGCGCGCGCGGCCGCGGACTTGGACCGCCCTTTCCAAATGGCAAGCGATTTTCTTTGTCAAAATTCCACTCGCCACCAACTGGCTTGGCGCTTTTGCCGCTGCCTTCCATGAGGTAACCCAACTTGCGGCGCTGCTCGCGATAGAAAAATTCCATGGTCAGCGCGCTGCGATCCTTGGCCCAGGCCGCGAACTCCTCAGGCGTTGTGAGAAAGTGATCGTCAGGCAACACGGTTAACGCAATGCCCGTGGAACTTGCAACGCGTTGCAACATTTCCAGCACGCGCCACTCGCCGGGTTGCACGCACACAATTTCAGATGGCTTGAGCGCGGCTACAGCGCGCGCGATTTCGGTTTCAAATGATCCCGTGTTCTTCGCATCATCCAGGTTTATGTAACGCACGGCGTGCTTGCGCTTCGTCAACTCGTCGGCGAAGTGGCGCATGGCGGATAAAAAAAGCGCGGTTCGCTGCGCGTGGCTTGGAACATGGCGCGATTCTTGCGCGACCTCCATCATAAGAACGGTGTCGCGCGATCCAAGTGAATGCAGAAGCGCGGCGTCATGATTCAGTTGATCGCCAAAGACAATGCCAAGGCGTGCGGGCGCGGATTTGATAGCCATGCGGGCTTACACCAACGCAAGAATCATTTTAAAGAAAATTGATCGCGTATGAAATGACAGCGCTGGAAGGCGTCCACATTTAAATCGCACACGTGTATCAAGTGTGAATACCTCCGGTTTGAAGCGGTGGTAATACAAGCGAGCTATGCGGCGCATTTTCAGAAGGCTTGCAATGTCTGCCACTGCAATTGATAACAAAGCCCCATGCGAATCAAGCGACCACGGCCGACCGTCGAGCGTTCCCGCGAGACGACCGACCAATGTCAGTTTGGGCGGTTGGATTGGTCTTTGGTACGAATCTTCATGCCACCGCTCAAGACCCATTCAGCGTGTTCGGCTTTTGCGCCGGTGCCGCTTGGAACTTTGATTTTCATATCTTCAAACTCGTAAGAAATTTCTGCGCCGCGGCCAGTCAAGTGTTCAAACAGACCGATTGCAAGTTCTGGCCATGAGTGCGTGTGTGTAGTTTCTGGCATTTTCAAATTCTCCTGTATGGGGTTGATGGCAAACGGGTAAGTGAGTGAAACATTAGGCATGCTTTGCGGTGCGAGCGAGCATGAGTTTGAAGTGCTTCATACGCTAAAAAATCAACCCTTGAATAAGCAGTCCAATAAGTTGGGAAATTGGAAAAATGCGCAATACAGGCTGAAATACTTGAGTCATTTGGGATTGAATAAACAGTCGAATAAGCAGTCGAATAAGCAGTCATTGGGTTACCAACGACCACCTTGCTCCGCGACCCCATCCTGAGCGCCGCAACAAGCCGAAGTCTTTTAGCCATGACATCCGGCGTAACACCCGCGTGTTAAGCCAGCCACAACTTTTCGGTAAGCCGTTGAAACGCCGTGGCAATGTGCTGCGCACGGAACATTGATTTCTTGCGCTCATTCCAGGAATGCACCGCAACCGTTGCCGCGTCGGCCGTAGTTGATCTTGGCTTGCCGTTCACCGCAACCCAGTGCACTGACGAGAGCAACTCCATTCCATATGGTGTTTGAAAAC
>SYAD01000037.1 GCA_005789005.1 Planctomycetia bacterium
AAAAGGCAAAAAAATGAAATTCAATAGCACTGTTTTTATTTTGGCATGTGTGCAATTTGGCGTTGGCTGCACAGCTCCTCCACTTCCATCCGATTCGGACACCAATAAAACCAATCTCACCGCGGGCGTTGCCCAGCGCGAGATTCGCAAGGGCATGTCCGGCGGCGAGGTCGCCACAGTTCTTGGCAGCCCTAACATTGTCACAAGCGGTCCAGAGGGCACCGAGGTTTGGATCTACGATCAAATGTCCACGCGCGTTGAGGCTTCCTCGGCGGGAACAGGCGTGTGGTTTATCATTGGCGTTACAAATCAAAACACGGGCACGGTGAAATCTTCGCAGTCCACTTTAACGATCGTTGTGAAGTTTGACGCCGCCAAAAAGGTGACTGATGTCGCCTATCACCAATCAAAGTTTTAATCCGCGCGCTGAATACAGAGGCACATAAACAATGGCTCACTTATCTTTTTTTAAACACATCGCTTCAGTCGGATTATTTTATGCGCTTGCTGGCCTAATCGGCTGCGCAAGCGACACCGTTCCGCCAGACGCGCTGCTTATGAAGGAGCCGACAACGGAAATCCGTCAACGTCAAGCAAGGCGCTACGCCACCACTGACGAGAAGCAAGTGATTATTGCCGCGGCCCAATTGCTGCAAGATCTTGGCTTTAATGTGGACAATTCCGAGAAAGATCTTGGGCTTCTGGTGGTCAGCAAAGATCGCAGCGCCGTGGATGGCGGGCAAGTGGCGGGACAAATCGCGGTTGCCGTGCTTTTTGGAGTTCGCGTGGCTGTGGACAAACAACAGAAAATCCGCGCGTCGGTTGTAACGTCGCTCTCCGCTGATCAAAAGGCGATTGATGTTCGCGTGACATTCCAACGGTTGGTGTGGGATGATCGTGGGCAATTAAGCAAACTTGAGCGTTTGGATGATCCAGAAATGTATCAAGATTTTTATATCAAGCTTTCAAAGGCGCTGTTCCTTGAAGCACAGGAGGTTGGATAATGTTTGCGAACCGATTCATCACGTTTTTTCTTTGCATGGCTTTCGCGCCTACGGCAGTTCTTTGTGGTTGCAATTCCGCGCCTAAGGTAAATGAAGCGGAGGTTTCTTTGAAACTGCGCTCAATACAAACGCGCTCGTATGACACCACCAACGCCAACAACGCCCTGCGTGTGGCCATGGCCACCCTGCAAGATCTTGGATTTGTAATTGACAATGCTGACGCGGACTTGGGAACGGTTTCGGCAACCAAATTAGATAGCGCGGCAACTAAAATGACGATCACCGTTCGCATGCGCGGCAAAACACAAATACTGGTGCGCGCCAACGCGCAGTACCGATTACTTGCGGTGACTGATCCAATTTTCTATCAACAGTTCTTCACAGCGTATTCCAAGTCGCTATTCCTGGAAGCCCACGAAGTTGATACGGCTGCGCCTGGACTTTAATTTTACGCAGAGTGATGTTTTTAAAGCTCCCCCGCCATCGCGACATTGCTAGACACTCCATTGTTTCTGTGGGATATTAAATCCATGCGCATTGAGATTGAAGCATCAACAATTCCTGGACAGACCGTGATTCAGTTGCACGGCAAAATTGACGCCAACACAACCATGATTGTTGAGCAGGCGCTTCTGAATGTGATTGGCAGTGGTCAAAAAAGCTTGGTGCTTGACTGCGCGCAAATGGATTTCATAAGCAGCGCCGGCCTGAAGTCGCTGATCATGGCCATTAAAAAAATGAAAGTGCTCAATGGAACTATCACGTTGGTTAGGCTGCAAAAAAATGTGAAAGACGTGCTGGAAATGAGCGGCCTGCTTCCACTCTTTATTATTCAAGACACGCGCGCGGACGCTGATAAATAAACCGAGCTAGTCTGGCGTTGCCGCGGTGGGACGAATAGAAATATCCATGCCCGTGTGATGCGCTTGCAAATCCGCGCATAATGCGTCGATTCGCTTCTGCACATCGCCCATGAGATCCGCTGGGTTGAACTCTAGAAAAATCTCCACATAAATGTTTGGACCAGATCGACGCGCGCGCACCTGGTGAATGCGCTCGTAGGAATCCATGTGATGCACCAACTCGCGCATGATTTGCAATTGGATCGACTCCTCAATTGTGGCGTCAAGCAAGTCACCAACCGAGGATGAGGCCATGCCCCACGCCGCGTGCAACATGAACAACACGCCAAGCAATGACGCGATGGGATCCACGTACACGCTCCACGATTTATCGCTGAACATCAACGCAATGAACAGGCTTGAACCGTTCACCGCATCAAAGCAACCTTTTGAAAACCACAACTTGGCTTGCGATTCCATGATGGCTGACGACTGCTTGCCCATGGCGCGCTTGGTGCGCGCCCAAATATAAAAACAAATACCGGTATACAGCGCGAATATGGCAATGCCCACTTCCGTGCCAGCTGGAACCTGCGGATGGTTCAGGTGATGCACCGCGCGCAACGTGACAAAGATGGCGCAACCCAAAGTGATCACGCCAATCCAAATGCTGACAAGATTTTCGAGTTTGCCAATGCCGTATGAAAATTGCTGGCTTGCGGCGCGGCGCACCGCGCGAATGGTGTAGAAGGCGGCCAACACCGCGAGCGTGTCGGTGGCCTCCTTCAAAAGGTCGCCCATGATGGTGACCGAATTGGATCGATAGGCCGCAATGCCCATGAGCATTAAATCAGCCGCGCAAAATACGAGAGCTAGTTTCAAACTGCTTTCGCGTGTGCCTGATTTGCCGTGAGGAGACATGGTGAATTGAATTTAACCGCAACCAAAGAATACGTTTTGCCGATTGGAATTTAATGCGATGGAATCACATACCACATGGCAAGCGTTTCAGCGATCAGGAGCGCCAGAATAATCAGCAGTCCTTTGGCGTGCTCTTTGAATGGCGTTTGCTTGGGCAAGAACAACCATCCACCAAACCACTTCACAAAGAGTGGCATGGTGATCCACGTGGTCAACGCAACACTGATTGCGTTTGCAAGTAAATCTCTTGGCGCCATAGGCAACGAGTCGATCAGTGGCATAAAATAACGAATTTCAAAAGTAACAACTGGATATAGTCCCAACAGCACTAGCAAGCCTGCCTTCCAATTGGGCGGACTATTTCCACTTGCATCGGTTGGAATCCAACCAGGAAACGAGCCTGCGACTTGCTTAATGTCGGTTGACTTCACAAACTGCTTGGCCTCAATCATAAATTTCTTGCGCTCAGGCGATGACATCCACTTCTCAAGATTTTCTACCGTATCAAAGCGCATCAGCGTGACCCACATTCTTTGTGATTGCTCCGTGGGCGGCAGAATGTGAACACCACGGTAGCCCGGAAATCGCGCTTGAGCCGCCTGCATTTTGCATTCAAGAATTGAATAATTGGTTTCTTGGCCTGGAAGTATTTCTGTGGCAATCGCGGTGGTAATACTGCCTTGGGTGATGATTTGTCCCGGTTCTTCGTGATGAATTTCCACGCCATCACTGGCGGGCAGGGATTGAATCTTGGAAATAATACTCTTGTTTTGCTCAGAGTCCAACCAAGCTTGCGTCTGTTGGTGCGATCTGAAACGCTGTACCAAGACCCACTCGTTCACGTTCAATTTTTCCGTCGGAGTCACTTCGGCATTGATAAATCCGTCATAGCTCGAACAAGCCATCATGAGTTGAATGAGGTAATCAATGGGAAGTTTGCTCGCTTGTATTTGCGAACTCATTCGTGTCATCAGCGTGACAACTGCGTCTGCTTGTGTTTCATTCATTTTTGTGCATCCACTTCAAATTCTATCGACAAATAAACCCATCATCATTACTATACAAACTTGCTGTGTGAAAGAATAATACAAAACTGTAAAAAGGAATTTCTACAAATGATCACGATTCACAAAGGACATATTTTTCATATTGCTGGCGCGCCAAAGGTGACGCAAGCTGAACAGGCTCTTGCGTGGCACCCCGATGGCGCCATGGCCGTTGATGAGCGTGGTCGCATTGTGTACTGCGGCAATTGGAAAGACTTGCCCGCGTCGCTGGCAAACGCACACATTATTGATCACGCTGGTTGCTACATCATGCCGGGCTTTGTTGACACGCACATGCATTATCCGCAGGTTTTTTGCGGTGATTCGTATGGTGGCGGGCAACTGCTTGAGTGGCTGAACAATTGTATTTTTCCTTCCGAGGCGCTACTTGCTGATCCTGAATATGCGCGCACCGCGGCGATTGAATGGTGCGACCGCATGATCAATTCGGGAACCACGATGGGATTGATCTTTGGCTCCGCTCATCCACATGCGCAAGATTGTCTTTTTGAAACAGCGCGCGAGCGCGGCTTGCGCATTGTGTGCGGTCGTGGCGTTGAGACGGTCGCGCCTGATTGGTCCAAGCAAAAATCATCCGAAGAGGATGCGATTCGATTGGTGCGCGCCGAAATTGAGAAGTGGCATCCGCTCACTGCCGAAGCTCGCAAAGAGGCCCTGCAATTTGTGGCAATCGTTCCGCGCTTTAGTCTTTCAGTCACGGCAAAAACCTTGAAAGCCTTGGGCGATCTGTATGAGGAGTATCGCGATCGCGGCGTCTACTTCACATCGCACTTGAACGAGAACGCCCGCCCAAAGACTGGCGAAATTGATAGCACCAAAGAGGTTTACAAAGTTCACTCATACTTGGACACCTATGACGGAAAGTTTTTGCCCAACTCGCAAGTTGGCGGCAAGAGTTTGCTTGGCAAACGAAGCGTGCTTGCCCATTGCGTGCACTGCACCGACAAGGAACTTGCGCGGCTTGCGGAAACTGGAAGTTCTATTTCGCATTGCCCTGTTTCGCAATTCTTTCTGGGCTCTGGAACAATGCCGTGGCGGCGCACCGTGGCCGCGGGCGTGAATATTTCCATTGGTAGTGACTACGGCGCAGGCGACGAATTTTTTATACCGCAAGTTTTGAATTCATGTTTCAAGGCGCACATTTCCGAGGCCACACCCGTGGGCATGGATCCATATCCAACCAATGATCAATCCGTCGCACTGCATCCGGCGGAGTTGTTGTTTACCGGCACGCTTGCAGGCGCGCGCGCGCTTGATCAAGAAGATCGATTTGGAAACTTCGACATTGGCAAAGAAGCGGACTTTGTGGTGCTGGATCCAGCGAAGTGTCAAACTATGGGCATGACGCTGAAGCACATGTATAAAAACCCAGATCCAAAGGTGGCGCGCGATGCGCACATGTTCGCGGTGATTATGTTGGCGCGCGAATCAGCGGTGAGCGCCACCTATGTTCGCGGTCGCAAACTGAAGGCGTCCAAATAAGGATGTGATTGAATGTTTCGCCGGCATCGTGCCGCGAAATCAGAAGAGCATGGTCAATCGAAATGTCAGCGCTAATGAGTTGCTGTCATTTGGATTGGCGCCAGGCGTTGGAATGTAGGTCAGCGCGGGCTGAAAAAAGACGCCATCGGTCACATTGAATTGGTAGTAGGTCTGAAACATCAATTCGCTTGAACGCTGGAATAGATTGGGATTTAACCACGCCAATGACGAGCCAATACCCATGGAATCTCGCGGCCGAGAAGGCATAAGTCCAAAGCCTGTCAGTCCACCACCAATCGATTGATTCATCAACATGGTGTCGGAATTATTGACGCCGTATTGGATAAAGGTTGAAATGGATTGCTCCGGCGCGGTTTTGCCTTCACTCTTTTCACCATTGGACCACACTCGCTGTCCACCAAAAAAGTAAACGCCGCCTGTTCCATTTTGTGAAACCAAATCTCCATTTGACTTTGTCACCTCTAGTTGACCAGTCTGATACCAACCGCCTATGCCAAATTCGCCGGGGTATTCACCATTGATAACCCAATCCAGACCAATTTCGGCAATGCTATATGTGTAACTGTTGAATTCCGGTCCAGTCAATCCAGTCTGCACGCCGTTGGCCAAGTTGCCGTCGTACACACCAAATCGAACGTAACTGTTATCCGTGGTTTCGACACCAACACAAACACCATAGACAGAGTTGTAGTAGCCACCGATGGGACCAAGCATTGAGGGATTGACATAGATTGGCGTGTACAGCAATCCAGTGACCGCCGGGATCATGAGCAAGTCATCAGATTCTGAAACAGGACGCGAGACGTTTGCAAAGTCATATGTTGGCACCTGTTTACCAATTCGGATATTCACTTTGTCCTCAAATAATGTTTGCCGATACCACGCTTGATACAACTGGGAACGATCGACAATCGTGCCCGCAGATGAGTCAAGACTGTTGTATCCCTGAACACTTCCGGCTTGGGCGTTGGTTGGTTGCGTGTCCACTTGCATGAATTGAGTTGCAAAGGACGCGCCACTCCATCCCGTTAGTTTTTCTGCATCCACATTCACACCAAGCACAAGCATGCTATTAAAGCTCCACGTGCCGGGATTCTGTCCCCCACTGAGAAGGTCGTTGGTATCTCCAAGCCACAGACCGCCAAATCGCAGGCCGGAGTTTTTTTCAAACCCAAGAGCTTGCCCAATGAATCCAGTTCCTGGAAGTATGTTGTCCGCGGCAGGATTTCCAGAAACCGCGCCAAGAACCTGCTCTTTGCGAGCATCTGCGGTTGTGGTTGCATTGTCATTTGTTGGCGCAGGGATGGGCGCAGTTGTAGGTGTGGGCTCAGGCGCGGGCGCGGGCGATTGGGCAGAAGCTGTGACAAAGAAGTTCAATAGAAAAACGACCAAGAACAGTGCTAAAATATTGCCTTGTATGACTTTCATATATCAACTAGCAATGTACATTATTGTGCATTCACCAACAACACAAAGGAAACCACATACGAGAAAATCTTTCGTATAGTTTATTTGACGCGCAACTTTTAAAGCGGCAGCGGTCCCCAGTTCACCAGCAGATGGCCCAGATCTTCACTGTTCACTTCTTGATTGATTATTAAATCCGCCGGCGGTGATCCAGGTCCCCACGACGTCAACATATCGCCCAGGTCCGAGCTATCCACAACGCCATCGCCATTCAGATCGGGAGTGCGAGGCATAAGTCGATCAAGCAACTTTGTGCTGAAAATGCGGGCGGGGTCAAGCCGATCAAGAATGTCCACCGCGGTTCGGAAGTTTGCATCAGCTGGCATGCCTTGCGTGAACGACTCGGGTATGCGCGACGCAATGGTGAGATCGTTTGTGTACGCGCCGTCATCTGTATACGCCCAACCTTTGGACCACTCCACTCGCACGCCTGCGTAGTCGCCGCCATAGTTGGAATAAAACCACTCCTCAAGCTCGGCGTAGTAGCGCGGCGCGCCAGGCGTTCCAGGAATAGAAAGAATATTGAACCAAATCACACAGTCCCACTGCGGCTTGCTGGGCCACGGCCGCGCCGCTGACAGTAAGGCCACTTGCGCGCCAGGCACAAGACAATCCTCTGGATGATCAACACTGCTGACACGAATTTCCACCGGACAATTCATTGGATACTCGCCGCGGTCTTGGTAGTCCTGTTGCATGGCCGTGTACTTCTGGTGAAATTCACTCAGCGCGCGTTGCACATCGGAGCGTCGACAACTGAGCGCAAAACCACATTCAGCCACGCGCAATGTTGTGGGCTTGATATACAACTGAACATCCTTTGACCATCCCCAAAGGTCACGCGCGATATTGGTGGTGAGACCAATGTCGGTCACGGTGGCCATGGTTGCGCCAAACGCGGGCGTAAGCGCCGCCGCGCCTGAAACAATCTGGCTGACAAATTGCGAAACCTGCAGTGGAATGTTGTCACTGAACGGATAGTTAAAAGGGGCGCTTACTTGGCGCGATAAGAGTGGCTTTGCTGGCGTGGGCGTCCACACTTTGAGCCACGGACTATCGGTGAACGGATACAAAATAGTTTCCACGCGGCCGCTTGCGTCCATGAAGCTGGAATAACTTTGGCCTGGCGATTCTGGCGGTGCGAATAATTCCGACGCCGTGCGATTTCTAAAACTTTCACAACGAACTCGGGCGTTGGCGCCCACCTGCATGGTGACCTCAACCAAAAAAGCGCGGCCTAAGTGAACGCAGAGCGCGGCCATTTCTGGTTCTGAACGTTGGAACGTGCGCAACGTGTACGCCTGTTGTTCTACGTCCCACACCACCGCGGTGACAGAGCGCAACATGTTTGAAAGCGTGCCAAATGTGTGGCCAGGAAGCGTGGTCTCGCCAATGGCGGGAACCGATGTGCCATGTCCGTTCACCGTAAGCACGCCGCCAAGACTGAGCGCGCCGGGCGCTGGACAATTGGTCATGCCAAGACCGGCGTCTTGCAACGCGTTGTGCAGAACTTCCATTGCAACGCCTGTCTGCGCGGTGACGGTTGGTGGCGACATAGACAAGTCAATGGACACGGCTGTTAAGTGCGCCGTGGTATCAAGCATGAGCGTTGGCGAATTGCAATTTGCATCTGGATCAACGGAAATTGGCGCCCAGTTGTGAGCCATGCCGCGCGGACGCAATCGCCAACCGTTGGAGTATGCCCAGTTGGCCAGCGTGACAACATCTTGCGGTGTTGATGCGGTTGCGGTCCACAGCGCGTCGATAGAAATTTCACCAGACCAATTGCTGTAGGCCTGTTGAAAAACATTTATGCCGGCGGGAAAGTTTGGCGGACTTGGACAGTCGGTGTTTGCCATTGACGATGCGGGCAGAACACGGAACTTTGGCAGCCAAGCCGTAAGACCAAGCATGGCGGAGGTGCGCAGAAATGTGCGGCGTGTTGGTTCAGGTGGTTCAGATGGTTGAGGCGTGGTGTGCATGTGATGAAATTTTGAAGTTGGAAAATGCTGGATAAATTAGTATTTCAACCTAGCACCAAAATGGCGCGATGCAATTGAATGTGAAGAAAAATTGGGAAATGCGTGATGAATATGCTGGCGGGCGCCTTCTCATTTGCTGCGCGGGATGGTTTGGTTGCAGTGGCGCATCTATATACAGATGTGTGTGAGAATGAGAGAAATGAGGCCTGGCAAAGCGTTGCTCATATTGAACCCGCAAGAACATATCGTGGGTTGCGCAACTAATTTTTTAGCGGCTCTTCCATGCGGCCAACTCACCCACTGCCTGATCGGCGTCGCGGTTGCGCTTTAGCTTTTGGAATAATTCAATGGCGCGCGCGAATGCGGCTTGCGGATCTTGGCCGGCGGCGGCATGAATTTGCGCCTCTAACAAATAAATTTTGGCCAAGTCGGATTCATAGTTCAGCGCCTCGGCTTCGCTGTGCGCCACCGCAAGATGTTCCCGCGCGTTCGCCCAGTCTTGCTTCATCATGTACAGCTTGGCTAGTGCAAGTTCGTTAGCCACGATTTTTTTCTTCAGGTCTAACTCTTGGTGAATGCGCAACGAGTGGCTCAACTCGCGCGCCGCTAAATCCAACCGATTTGTGTCCATGTAAATCCGGCCCTTGGACATGAGGGCGGTGCCCGCGCCGTAGCGATTGCCGATGCGCTCCATAAGCGTGACCGACTTGCTGAAATACTCCAGCGCGTTCTCAAACTCCTTGCGGCTGTTGTGGACATAACCCAGCGACAAATACAAATTCGCCATTTGACGTTTGTCATTCAAGTCGGTGAACAACTGCAAACTGCGCAGGTTGTATTCCAGAGCCTTGTCCAAATCATCTTGATGCTCGCAGAAAACGGCCAAATTATTGTAGACCAGCGCGATGTTTTCGCGCGAGTTGTGCGCTGTAAAAATTTCTAGCGCGGCATGCGCCTTCTCCATAGCGGGCGCGAATTGCCGAGAGCGATTCAACACCCAACTTTGATTCATGAAAAGTTGGCCCATCTCCAAGGAGTTGGCGTGGTCGGCAAGCAGCACAAACGCCTGTTCATACACGCGCGTGGCGTCGTCTTTGAAACCGCGCTTCTCATACATGCGGCCAATGTTGCGCAGAAAATCCGCTTGTAATTTCGCGTCGGTCGTGGTCTTGATCGCCTCTTCACGGTGGGTAATGGCGTCGGACATTTCGCCCATGAGTTCCTTGGTTTCCGAAAGATGGATCAGCAAATCAGTGGCTGAAATTTCCCCGGCGTCAGCAAATGGCGCGGCGACCAGCGCGCGCGAAAGTGAGCGCACCGCTTCTTCATTGGCGAACGCTCGTTTGGCTTTCAAGCCACTGGCAACCAAATGCACATACGCCCGCTTCCATTCCTCGGCCAAGTGATAGTGGTAGCCCAACAGTTCGGCGTGCTCCTCTAGAGTGTTGGCGAATAATTGCTCCACATGCTCGGCCACTTGCAAATGCAAAGCCTTGCGCTTTTTAAGCAGCATGGCGCCGTACACCGACTCTTGAATCAACACATTGCGGAAGCTGAATTCAATTTCAGGAAAGCTTTGCGATTCAAAAAGTATGTCTTCATGGGTCAACTTGTCCAGCAACGCGTCCAAGTTTGGAATGTTCACAACGCGTCGCAGCAACTCCAAACGGAAAGTGGATCCAATCACCGCGGCCACATTCAGAAGTTCCTTTAATTGCGCCGGCAACCGATCAACGCGCGCGGCGATCATGCCGCTGAGGGAATTTGGAATGGAGACATCGCTTAGATTTCGCAGAATGCGGATCTCGCCGCTGTTGGTTTTTTCAACCACGCGCTCATCGCGCAAACTGCGGACGATCTCTTCTATATATAAGGGATTGCCCGCGGAGCGCTCGCGGATCAAGCGCAACAACTGCTCGGGAACTTGATCGCTGTGCAGCAAAATGCGCGCCAACTGATCGCTTTCATTGTTGTCGAAATGGCGAAACGCCACTTCAATACATTCGTGTTCGAGCAACTTACGAGCGATCGGCAGCAATCGTGCGGACGCATGATCCTTGTTGGGTCGCAGCAAAAGAAATATAAGAATCTGAGACTTACGAACCAGTCGAAACAGATGCGCGATTAATTCTATGGATGCGGCGTCGGCGTAATGCAAATCCTCCAATGTGATGGTCAACGGCTTGATGCTGGCCATGCGCTCAAACAACCAAGAAATGGCGTGAAAGGTTGCAACTTTAATTTCTTGAGCCGGCATGTGCTCCAACGGAATGTCAAACTCGGCGCCAAGATTTCCGCCAAGCATCACGCCAATAAATACGATCGCTTCCTTGGCCTCGGTGGGCAGCGCCTGCGGGTCCAAACCTAAAACTTGCGGCAACCCAGTCGCAACTTTATGCGCGGCCGTGTCGGCGACATCGTCAGAAGTGACGCCGAAGAGCCCGTGGAACAGCTCTATGAAAATGGAATACGAGGTGCAACTGGAATATGAACGACAAGCGCCCAAGACGGCCTGAATATCATTTTCTTGAAACTGTTTATTGCACTCAGCCTGCATGCGACTTTTGCCAATGCCTGGTTCAGAAACAAGGAACACCGCTTGACCTTGGCCCTTGCGAAACTTGGCGTATGCATCGCCGATGATCTTGATTTCGTTTTCACGACCAACAAGCGGCGGAACCTCGCCAATCTTTTTATCACTTACGTTGACCGCCTTGGGTTTGACCACGCGGTACACGGCAACCGGATCTTGTTTGCCCTTCACCTTGACGGGATCCATGGCGACAAACTCGAAAGCGTGGCGCGTGAGGTTGTACGTGTATGAACTCACCAAAGTTTCGCCGCTCACTGCCAGCGATTCCATGCGGGCCGCCAAGTTCACGGTGTCGCCCATCACGGTGTACTGCATTTTTTCATCGGTACCCATGCCGCCGGCAATGACCATGCCGGTGTTAATGCCGGTGTGCAATGTGAGCGGAGTTTCCAATTGAATGGGCAGAGTTTTGTTGTACTCCTCCATGGACTTCATCATGTCTAGCGCGGCGCGAAGGGCGAGCTCGGGATCATTTTCATGCGCGATCGGCGCGCCAAAGATTGCCATGATGCAGTCGCCAATAAATTTGTCCACATGACCTTCGTAGCGGGTGACAATTTCGGCCAAGTTGCGCATGCAACCATTCATAAGACTGGTGACCACTTCGGGATCCAACTTTTCGCTCATGGCGGTAAAGCCACTGATGTCCGCGAACAACACAGTGACATTGCGCCGCTCTGATTCCAAAGTTTCAACCGCGTTGCGCGGCGAACGAGTGGCGGAATTCGACACGGCCTGCGCCGGTGAATTTTTGGATGCCGCCGCGAGATCCACTCCGCAATTTCCGCAGCACCGATCATCTGCTTGAACTGGCGTGTGGCATTGAGCGCACGACACAATGGAAGATTGCGGCGACTTTAAAAAACTTCCGCAATGCGTGCAGAAGCGAACGCCTTCGCGATTGGGACATTGACACTTGGAACATGTCATGGCTGAAAGTTTCCGTGCGGATTCAATCGAGCAATCCAGCGCCAAGAATCGATGTTTGCGATAAGACTCATATGGATGATTGGGTTTGACTGCGTGGAAATTGAATCGCCTGAATGATAACGGTTTTGCAAATGGCACAAATCAGGAATGAGCTAAAGTGCGAGCGTATGAAGTCCATTTGAATGATGCGCTCACTGTTTCTCATGCAATGCAATTCCTCATACAGTAGGACGTATGATCATTCTTCAAAAAATGTGGAATTGGTTGGTGACCGAATGGCAGTGGCCGAAAGCGGCTTTATTTTGCGGCGTAATTCTAACGCTGCTGCTGAGCGCCATGCTGCCCAAATTAGGTCTGATGTATTTCTTTATTGCCATGACACTTCCCATGTATATGGTGCACCAATTTGAGGAGCATTATCACAATCGATTTTGCCTGATGTTGAATGAGAAGATTGGCAAGGGCAAAGTTGTGCTTACTCCCAAAGATGTCTTTTGGATTAATTCATTGTGGGTCTGGGCCGTAGACCTGATTGCAATCGCATTGGCATTTCTTGTGAATCCATTGATGGGATTAATTCCCGCGTACTTCATGGTGCTCAACGGCATTCTGCATTGCTTGCAAGCCATTCGGTTTCGTTCGAGTAACCCCGGACTATTCACATCACTGCTGCTGTTTTTTCCTATTGGCGGCTACACCATTTATGTGCTTTCAAATTTGCCCGACAATTGCTGGCAATATCAAACAGTGGGAATGGGCGTTGCCGTGATTGGCCATGCCGCAATACTTCTACAAGCTGGGTTGAGGATTAGAAGTTTAAAGCGGGCCGAGGGGTGATGACCGCTGAAATGTGAAGCGCTGTGTGATGATCCACGGTGCGCGCAGCAAGGCGAACTTATATGTGGTTGTGTAACTACTGTCGCGCAAAAGTTTTTGCACGCGATCTAACAGCGCCAATGCGGGATCAATGCTGTCTTTGGCCACAACACAATGGTATTTCAATCAGGCGCAGTGTGATACGCCATGAAGCCGCGCTTAGTCTTGCACAGTGATTGAAATAATCTTGTCGCCGACCTTGATCTTGTCGACCACTTCAACGCCTTTGACCACTTTGCCAAAGCATGTGTGAACGCGATCCAGGTGCGCGGTGCCGGCACGACTGTGGCACACAAAGAATTGTGAGCCGCCAGTGTCCTTGCCCGCATGCGCCATGGAAAGAACGCCGCGATCATGATGCTGATTGTTGCCAGAAGTTTCGCACTTAATCTTCCACCCTGGTCCGCCAGTGCCGGTGCCAGTTGGGCAACCACCTTGAATCACAAAGTTTGGAAGCACGCGGTGAAA
>SYAD01000038.1 GCA_005789005.1 Planctomycetia bacterium
ATCCATATCTTATTATATACCAAGGCTGTGATCCACAATCATTTAAAAGTGGACTGATTGACTCCGCGGCGGTTATAAAAGAAATTGATAAACAAACAGGCGGCGTGCCGCCGGAATGGGGCATGCTTGATTTTGAAGAGCCCTTCAATAGTGATTTACAAAAAGGAATTGAATCTCCAGAATGCAAGCGCGCACTTCAAACCATGATTGCCACGCTTCAAGCGGTCAAGGCGCGATTTCCAAATACCAAATGGACCTATTACGGAGTTCCATTTACGCCTTACTGGGATAATGGAAAAAATTGGACGAACTCCACAAGCGAAGCAAAGCGGAAAATGCTTGACGGTATTGCGGCGATATATTCCTCCCTCGTAAAAGAAGAAGATTGGGTGAGCGTGAGTATTTATCCGGTTTATGAGCCTGAACTTTATAAACCTGAAGAAAGAAATGGGATTCGTGAACAGGGGCGGGCGTGGCGCATGGTGCAGGTAGGGCTAGCAAAACTTCTTGCTGGAAAAAATCCAGTGATCCCAACGGTAACTCCATATTGGCAACCAAATGGGCTAGCAAATGATTGGACTATTTTAAGTAACGATCAATTTATGCAAGACGTTGTTCAGCCAGCCATCAAAGCGGGCGCCCGCGGTATTGCAATTTGGACTGGCGCGGACAGCCTGATTGCGCAACTTACCCAAGATTCAATTCCCATGACCGCGGCCACTTCAAGACAAAAATTTAGGGAGGCGTTCGCTTTGAATTATTTTTCGAATCAAATGCCTCCTTCATGGAGTGATCCCAAAATAAAAGAACAACTTGAAGTGAAAATAAGCCGCACGATCACCGACTCGCTTTTAAATATCCGCGCATCGGAACAACTTGGTTCCAATCCATGACGGTGCCGCCGACCTCCACGGATTCCAACACACATTCTGGTGGTTTAGGTCGAGTGGCTATGCGCGGATCAATGTTGAACTCGGCGCAGTGGCTTATAAATAAGGTGCTCACCGCGGGCGCAATGTTTATCATCGCGAGTTTTTTAACTCCCGCTGAATGGGGGGTAGGTATTGGGTCTTTGGCGATCTTTCAATTTCTATGTTTATTTCTTCCGCTCACGGTAGGCGATGTGTTGATCGCCCATCCAAAACGCTTTGCATTGCTCGCGCCAAGCGCGTCTGGCCTGGCCATGATTATTGGTTGCTGCACCGCGGCGGTAACCCTGCTGAGTATTCCTGTGGTTATTTACTTTTATACTAAATTCTCGGCTGGTTGGCTGATTGGTCTTTTAGCGGTTCAGGCAATTCGACCGATCATTGAGGCTAAATTTGTGGTTCCGCTTTCCGCGATGCGTTTAAACCTGGCCTATCCAAAGATGGCTTTTATAGATGGCGTTTTACAAATGGGTGCGACTCTGCTTTCCTTAGTAATCGCTGCTTGTGGCGGTCGCTCCGCGGCGTTGGTTGTTCCCCAAATAGTCAATGTCGCGGCAAAGGCAACTTGGTATTCCAGTATTGCAAACGTTCCGCGTTCCGCGCGCTTTCATCCCAAACTTGCGCTGTTTCTATTTCGTTCATTCGTGAAAGCTGCTAGCGCCCAATACATACATAATGTCATTGTGATGCTGGAAATTCTGGTGCTTGGATTTGTTTCAGGCGAGTACCAAGCCGGATTATTTGGTTTTGCATTCTTGATCGCGGCACAGGCCAACACGGTGATCGCGTATCAACTAGGCGTGGTGCTTCAACCAATTTTTGGGCGCTTACAAGATGATCCAGAGCGACAAGTTACTGGATTTCTAAAAGCGCAACGCGTGCTCAGTGCGGTGTGCGTGCCTATCTGTTTCACGCAAGCCATCTTGGCGGAACCGCTGTTTAGGCTAATTCTTGCCGAAAAGTGGCAACCCGCTATTCCAGTCTTTCAAGTGGTGAGTTTGATGCAAGCTTTCTACTTTGCCACCGGCCCTTCCATGTCATGTCTGCGCGCGCAGCGGCGCTTTGGAACATTCTTTGCGTGGCAGGGAATTCAGCTTTTAATTTCGCTTCCTATTTACTGGATGGGAGCAGATTGGAATGGCGCGCTTGGCATTGCGATCACCAGTGGACTGTGTTGGGCAATCAGCGCGCCGTTGGTGGTGTGGTTGTGCACGCTCGCTTCGCCGCGCAAACATTTGTTTGATGCGCTTGCCATTTTCGTTCGTCCATGGGTTGTTTGCGTGCCACTGTTTGGCGGCTTCTACATGCTCACGCAATGGTCAAGTAGCTTTGGCTACATGGGCGACATTGCGTCACTGTTTGTTGTTGGGCCAATCGCCACATTACTTGCAATTTGGATAATGCGTTTCTTACACGCCGACATTCGCAACACCATTGATGGATTTGTAGTTGGCTCACTGAAAAAGATTCGCCGCTCACCTACTTGATGTCAAACAAATCATCCGCGTACTCCCCGCACACGGCGCGCTCAATGGCGCGGCGCTGATAAGTGGGGTTCCAAAATCGATCCATGACAGCGTGGCACGCGGCTTTCGTTTCGGCCGTTGGGTACGGCGTTGCAAGCCATGATTGAATTGCGTCGGCCAGAGGTGCAACATTGTCTTTGTTGAAAAGCGAGCCATTTTTGCCTGGAATAATCGCTTCCCACTCGGGCATTTGGTCATCGGCGTCGTTGTGGGTGACCACGGGTACGCCGTACACCATGCTGTGCATTGCGGTTAGTCCAACCATGCCGGGCGCCACAGTCACATTGCTCGCCATGACAAGCTCCGCAATTCGCTGCTCGTTGTAACAAGCTCCTTCAAAGTGGGCGCGCACGCCACGAGCGATGGACTGCGCTTCTAATGTCGCTCGTTGTTCTCCGTCGCCAACAATAATTAAATTTGTATTTGTGCCGCGGCGCTTTAATTCTGCAATGGCGTCAATTAGCAAGTCAAGTCGCCGCAGCGCAATGAGTCGAGTAGTGCAAATCACCACAGGCGTGGCGGCGTCGCCAAAAAGTTCACGACGAATCTGGTCTGTTCGCATCACGCTCACTTTTTCGCGCGCCGCAATTTGCTCCGCTATATCTTGACTGTTGTAAATCACGTGAAGGTGTTCGGGCGACCAACCGTGCTGCATTGCAATCTGCTTGGATCCGCGTCCATAGAACATGTGCTGATGCGGTATGGCGTAGAACAATTTCCGAACCAGGCCTTTCAGACCGTGCGGTTGCGACAAATATCCATGTCCCCAAAAGAACACACGCTTGCCAAGTAAGCGGGCTACGATCGCGCCAATCCATGTGCATGGCCAATGCGGAACGGCGTGAAAAATTACCGTATCGAATGCTGGGTTCATGCCCGCACGCACCGCGCCCCACTGCCAGCGAAATGGTCCGCCAAATCTGTGCGCGGGTGCAAGAATAAATTTCACCGCGGGCGTGAACTGCGCGGCGCGAATACCGTGCGCGTATCCGCGATCGTGGTCATCGCCAATAAACGTGAAGTCGGCTTGTGTGCTGCGCGCCAACTCTTCCACAATGGCGCGTCGATAGTGCGGAAAGAAGTGATACACAACAGCCACTTGCGGACGAGTGTTTGTGGTGGCTTGTTGCGTGTGGTTCATTTCAAGGCTTTCGTGCGGCGGCGCGACATGTTTGAATGCATTTGCAATTGTGATCGTAACTCGTTGTTTCTATCGGCGATTCATGAATGGTCGCTTCATATCTGGCTTATGCTTTGGCGGCGTGCCAGACAATTTCTCAGCCAAATCTACTTTGCAATCTGCAAACAACAGTGCGAGTAACTCCTCCGCTTATATGGCGCACTTTCGCGGAGCAACCGCGTTGGTTACTGGAGGCGCTGGCTTTATTGGCTCCCACATTGTTGACGCCCTACTTGCGGCCGGAGCGCATGTGCGCGTACTTGATGATTTAAGCACGGGCGATCGTCGCAATCTTTTGGGTGCGCATATTCAGTTGGATGCAATAAAAAACGGCAACACATCTGATCGCAATATTCATGGGGACCAATCCACACTTACCACGCCGCATATTGACACTGCGAAGCAACGTGGCGCCGAACTTATTGTTGGCTCGGTCAGTGACGCCACAACCGTGCGCCGCGCCGTTACGGGTTGCAGCCATGTATTTCATCTTGCCGCGATGGTGGGTATTGCGCAAAGCGTGCACGAGCCCGACAAACATTACAACAGCAATATTCTGGGCACAGAAATTGTGTTGCGTGAATGTTCCACCGCGAAAGTTTCAAGCGTTGTGTTCGCTTCAAGTTCCGCCGTGTATGGACTTGCGCCAAATATTCCATCGAGCGAAAGTGATCCAGTGATTGCGGCAAGTCCATACGCCGCCGGGAAAGCGCAAGGCGAAACGCTAATAGAAACTTACGCGCGCGCCAACAACACCCACGCGGCAAGTCTGCGATTGTTCAATGTGTTTGGGCCGCGTCAAAGCGCAACTGGCGCATATGCCGCGGCCATTGCTGCGTTTTTTGCCGCAGCAAAATTGCGGCAGCCCGCGTCACTTTTTGGCACGGGTGAGCAAACACGAGACTTTGTTCCCGTGGCCAACGTGGTCCAAGCGTTTCTGCGAGCGGCTGATCCGCGCCACAATCTGTGCGGTGAAAGATTTAATATTGGCCTTGGTCACGCCACTTCATTAAGGCAACTTCTAGACATGATCGCGGATATATCGGAAATAAAAATTCCGCCGCGTCTTCTGCCGCCGCGTGACGCCGATAGTTCGCATTCGTGTGCGGACATTTCCTCCGCTATTTCTAAGCTGAACTTTGATCCCCAGGTTTCCATGCTCGAGGGCTTGCGTCAAACTTGGCAATCGCTGGTTTAGGAGTGGCGATCTTTGGTGGATGTTGCTTAGTATGGTGGTGTGATCCTTCGAATTATTCCTGTTTTATTCATTCCAATTTTGCTAGCGGCGCGCTATCAAACCACATCTGAAAAAAATCAGGTCGATCCATCCACCGCAACCGCGGCGACTTCCGGTGTTCACGACACATCGCCATCTGTTCAATCTTCCGCCACGCAACCAGCGACACCGACCGACACATCCACCGCGGCAACCACGACCGAGCCCGCACACGATCCCGAGGGCGTGAAGCCGCCAGATGGATTTCAATGGAAATTGTGGGCAAAAGAGCCGCTGGTTGCGGACCCAGTTGCATTCACCGTACTTAATGATGGTTCATTGATGGTGGTTGAAAGCGAGCGTCAAGACCGCGGCGTGGAAGACAATCGATATTCACCGTGGTGGCTCATGGAAGATTTGCGCGCGGGCACTGTTGAGGAACGCTTGGCGATTTATACAAAGTATGCGGACAAGCGCGTGAACGGCATGGATTGGTACACCAAGTATGCCGACCGCGTGAAACATGTCACGGACAAAAGTGGTGGCGGCGTTGCTGACACCGCGGTGAATTTTTCTGGCGATTTGCGCGAGCCGCTTGATGGAACCGCGGCCGGCGCGTTGCAAGTTGGCGACAGCGTGTTTGTGACTTGCATTCCACACTTGTGGCGCTTTCAAGACAAAGACGGTGACGGGGTGGCCGAGTTGCGCGAGAAAATGTTCACGGGCTTTGGCGTGAAAACAAGTTTGCGCGGCCACGACATGCACGGTCTTGTTCTAGGAATGGATGGCCGCTTGTACTGGAGCATTGGCGATCGCGGTTACAACGTTCGCACAAAAGAGGGCACCGTGTTGCAAGATGCCGCGCGCGGAGCAGTATTTCGCTGTGAACTTGATGGCTCAAATCTTGAAGTTGTCTTTCGTGGACTGCGCAATCCGCAGGAACTTGCCTTCAATGACCTTGGCGATCTCTTCACCGTGGACAACAACTCCGACGGCGGCGACAAAGCGCGCGTGGAATATCTCCCCGATGGTGGAGACGTGGGCTGGGAAATGCACTATCAAACTTTGGAGGGCCTCAACAAGCGCGGGGCGTGGGATCAAGAGCACGAGTGGTTCATGTTTGATCCAACTGATGTGGTGCAACCCGCGTGGATTACTCCGCCAGTTGCGCATCTCACCGATGGTCCTTCAGGTCTTGTGAGTTACCCCGGCGTTGGCTTTCCAGAAAAGTACAACGGCGCAATGTTTGTGTGTGATTTTCTTGGTGGAGACGCGTACAGCCAAATTTGGTCTTTCAAACTTGAGCCCAAGGGCGCGGGATATGAAATAAAAGACGCGGAGGTTTTTTTGCGTGAGGTGTTGCCCACGGATGTTGACTTTGGCACCGACGGTTGCATGTGGGTGACGGATTGGTTTGATGGTTGGACGAGCGATGGCACGGGTCGCTTGTATCGCATCTGGCAGCCAGAATCATTGGAAAAAGCGAAGGCTGCGGGTGGCGCGAACATTTTGAAAAAAGGTTTTCGTAACGCCGACACAAGCAATTTGCTGGCGTGGCTTGATCATGCAGATCGCCGTGTACGTCAAGGCGCTCACTTGGAATTGGCGGCGCGTGGTGGCGCGGCGATTGATTCGCTTATTGCCCTCACGCATAATTTTGAAACACCCGAACGCGCGCGTCTGCATGGATTGTGGGCGCTTGGTGTGGTGGCGCGGAAATTTAGTGCAACGCCCACCGGCGACAAGGCATGTGATGAACTCATGCA
>SYAD01000039.1 GCA_005789005.1 Planctomycetia bacterium
ACACACACACATGAAACTCAGTGAACTGGTCGCAAAAGTAAATGGTCTGCAGCGCAACGCTTCTCAAAGCGTTGGTGATGTTGAAATTCAAAGCGTGATCGATGACAGCCGCGTCGCTCGTCCAGGCGCTCTCTTTGTGGCACGCGCTGGTTCCAAGGAGCAGGGCGCCGCTTTTATAGAAGCCGCGGTGCGCGCTGGTGTGTCGGCGTTGGTGGTGGCCATGGATGACGCGATTCCTGCGGGAGTAGTCGCCTATCGCTGCGTGAATCCAAGCGCCATGTTGGCGCCATTGGCGCACGCCTTCGCGGGCTTTCCCTCAAAACACTTGAAAATGTTGGGCGTTACTGGCACAAATGGAAAAACAACAGTTGCGTTCTTTGTACAGCAACTGATGTTGGCCGCGGGCAGCAAATATGGATTGATGGGAACCATACTGATTGACGATGGAAAAACCCGCGCTCCAGCCGAGCTCACCACGCCCGGCGCCGCGGCCATCGCGCCTTTGTTGAAGCGCATGCGTGACAATGGTTGCAAAGGCGTTGCAATGGAGGTGAGCAGTCACGCGCTTGAGCAAGGACGCGTGGCCGAGATTGACTTTGAGGTGGCCCTGTTCACAAATCTTTCAGGTGATCATTTGGATTACCACGGCAACATGGAGTCTTACGCCAACGCCAAGGCGAAATTGTTTGAACATCTTCGTGGCGACGCCATCGCGATTGTGAATGCGGATGATCCGATGCACGCGCGCATGTTGCGCGATTGCCGCGCGCGGGTTTTGCGTTGCGGTGTTGTTGGCGCCAGCGCCATGCAGTTGGATGTGGAGGCCAGCGTGCTTGAGGCGCGCATTGGATCCATGCGTCTTCGCCTTCGCGGGCCATGGGGCGAAGTTTCCGCGCGCTTGCCAGTGATGGGTCGCCACAATGCCACCAATGCATCGCAAGCGGCCGCCGCGGCTTGGGCGTTGGGCGCCAATAAAGAGCAGATTGAGGCGGGTTTAGCCACTATTTCGGCTCCGCCAGGACGGCTTGAACCAGTCACGGATTTGGATTGCCCATTTGCGGTGTTGGTGGATTATGCGCACACAGACGACGCGTTGCTGAACGTGTTGCGCGCGCTTCGGCCGGCGCTTGCGGCGGGGGGCAAACTAATCACGGTGTTTGGTTGCGGAGGGGATCGCGATCGTTCCAAGCGACCACGCATGGCGGCGGTTGCTAGCGAGCATTCAGACGTGGCCATTATCACCAGCGATAATCCACGCACTGAAGATCCAGCGAGCATTGTGGATGAAGTTGCGCTGGGAGTTCCCGCGGCCAGTCGAGCCAGAGTGTTGAAAATAATCGATCGTCGCGACGCCATCATGCAAGCGGTGGCCATGGCGCGTCCTGGCGACGCGGTGTTGATCGCTGGCAAGGGGCACGAGGACTATCAAATTGTGGGCACGGTAAAAAAACCTTTTGATGATCGCGTGGTGGCGCGTGAGGCGTTGCGCGCAGCGGAGAAAAACATATGAGCGATTTTTTAACGGCGCAAGAATTCGCCCAAGCGACTGGCGGAACTTGGCTTGAGCAACCAACGCAACCGATCACGGGCGTGGCCATTGACACGCGCGAAGATCTCGCCGGAAAAATATTCTTGGCGTTGCGCGGTGAAAAAGCCGACGGCCACGCGTATTTGAACGCCGCCAAGAACGCCGGCGCCGTCGCTCTGATGATTGAGAAAAAAGACTGCGAATGCCCAGGTATCGCCCGCTTATTGGTGCCCAATGTGCAGTCCGCGCTCACGGCCGCCGCCGCCGCTTGGCGCCAAAAGTTGCGTTGCCATTGCGTGGCAATCACGGGAAGCGCGGGTAAAACCACAACGCGCCGATTGATCGCGGCGGCGCTTGAAGTGTTCGGTAGCACGCACGCGAGTCCCAAAAGTTTCAACAATCATCTTGGCGTTCCGCTGACGATTTTGTCGGCGCCGCTGGGAATAAAATTTCTAGTGCTTGAAATTGGAATGAATCACCCCGGCGAAATTGAACCGCTGTCGCGGTTGGCGCGCCCGGAGGTGGCCATGATTGTGAACAGCGGCAGCGCGCATCTTGGCGGACTTGGAAGTCGCGATGCCATCGCTCTGGAAAAGTGCGCCATCGCCCGTGGCCTTGATACTTCCGGAACATTTGTGATTCACGGAGACTCGCCTGGACTTGTGGATCTGGCGCTGAAAGAGCGTCGGCCCGCTGGCGGCTTGCTGCAACTGTTTGGTCAAGGCGGTCGCTGCCTGTGGAAATTATTTTCGCGTAAAGTCAACGGCGATGGTTCGCAGAACATTGTGGTGCAAGGTCCCGCGTATGGTGGCGGCCGTAAAATATCTTTCACCATGCGACTGCCCGGACTTCACAACGCGCTCAACGCCACGGGCGCTTTCGCCGCTATCGCCGCGCTGGGTCTGGACCCAGAGCTGGCCACCACCGCCATGGGCGCCGTTGAAGCCGCCGATGGCCGCATGGTTCGCGAGCGTGTGGGAAAGATTGATATTTACAACGACTCCTACAACGCAAATCCCGAGGCCATGTTGGCGTCCATTGGTTCCTTTGCGGAGATGACCGCCATGGCCACGCGCCGAGTTGTGGCGCTGGGCGACATGCATGAACTTGGCGAGCAAAGCCAAGCTTTGCACCACATGGTGGGCGAGCGTTTAGCCACTGCTTTTGGCGGAAATCCCCCGGAAATCATCATGACTTGCGGACCGCTCAGCGCCGAGATCGCGCGCGCCGCGAAGGCGTTGCAACCGCAAGTTCACGTGGAAATGATCAGCGATTTAACGGTCGAGGCGCCTCGCTTGGCCGCTCTGCTGCGTGACGGCGACGCGCTGTTGATCAAGGGCTCGCGCGCCAGTTCCATGGAGCGACTTCTTGAGGCGATCCGCGGCGAAAATTCTCGCGCCAAGAGTGCAAAGACTTCTTGACCAATCGACCGATGAAGAATTCATCTCATGTTTTTTAATCTTGTTGACCTTTGTCAGAATTGGCTTGACGAGCATGGACTCTCGGCGCTTGTGCAATTGATGTACCAGCTGGAGTTTCGCGCGCTACTGGCCACGGCGTTGTCATTCGCCATCACCGTATTTGCTGGTCCGAAAGTGATTCGTTGGCTGCACCGTAAAAAAGTGGGCGACTCGCCCGAGTTCTACAATCAAACTCTCAATGAGTTGATGAAATCCAAGGCAAATACTCCTACCATGGGCGGCATCTTGATCGTGGCCGCGATTTTGGTCAGCACATTCTTGTTGTCCGATTGGATTCACAGCCGCTACGCGCAAGTTTGCATGTGCGTGTTGGTTTGGTTGGCGGGCGTGGGCTTCTTTGATGATTGGCTTAAACTCACCGCGCGTTTTCGCAAACTCGGAACGCGCGAAGGCTTGTTCATGTGGGAGAAACTACTTTTCACGCTGGGTATTGGCGTGATCGCGGGATATTTTCTTTACAAAGGCGCGCAACAGATCGACGCCACCGTGTTGAATTTGCCATTCCAGCGCACCTATCCGCCAACGCCAATAGCTGAGGTGATCGTGCAGCCGCCCAATGTTGCTTCCAATGTGATTGTTCTTTCTTTGGCGTGGTTTGTGGTGTTGGCGGCATTTTGGATTGGCCTCATGAGCAACGCCGTCAATCTCACCGATGGCATGGACGGACTCGCAACGGGAACTGTTCTGATCGCAAGCATTGTCACGGCGGTGTTGGTGGCGATTGCGGTGAGTCCGCGCGCCAGTTTTTTCTTGATGGTTCCGCATGTGCCCGAGGCCAAGGAACTTTTGGTGATCGTGGGAGCGATGGCGGGGGCGTGCATGGGATTTCTGTGGTTCAATTGTCAACCCGCCGCGGTGTTCATGGGCGACACCGGAAGCTTGGCGCTTGGCGGATTGCTGGCGACTATTTTAGTTTCCATTCGACAGGAACTTTTGTTGCCGCTTGTTGGCGGAGTGTTTTTAATGGAGGCGGGCAGCGTCGTGGCGCAAGTTGGATGGTTCAAGATCACCAACAAACTCACGGGCAAGGGTCGGCGCATTTTTCGTTGCGCGCCGATTCATCACCATTTCCAATTGCAGGGTTGGAATGAATCACAAACCGTTGTGCGATTCTGGTTGATCGCCTTGCTGCTGGGAATCGCGGCGTTAGCCATGCTGAAATTACGCTGAAAGCGCGGTAAAATTGGGTGAATTCACGTTGACCCAGGCGCGCGGGCTGGCGACAAAAAACCGCCAAGCGGTCAATTCAAAATATTCAGGCGATCACACATTGAACAGAAAGTGCACCACGTCCCCATCTTGCATGACGTAGTTGCGTCCCTCACTGCGCATCTTGCCCGCGTCGCGAATTGCCTTCTCTGTTCCGAATTGTTCCAGGTCCTTCACCAAGTAGCACTCGGCGCGGATGAAACCCTTCTCAAAGTCGGTGTGGATTAC
>SYAD01000040.1 GCA_005789005.1 Planctomycetia bacterium
ACCCGTTTGGCGTCGCTTGCGACCAAAATTTTAGGTTCGCAAGCCGTGATCACCATTCACGAGTCACATCACGCGCACAAAAAAGATTCTCCATCGGGCACCGCGATTGCGTTGGCGGACGCGTTGCGCGCATCAGGTGGCGTGATTTCCAACACCGACATTCAAAGTATTCGCGAAGGCGAAGTGGTTGGCGATCATCGCGTCACATTTCAAATGGAAAATGAAATTCTTTCGCTTGAACATCGCGCGCTCGAGCGAAATCTATTCGCGGTGGGCGCGCTTCGCATCGCGGATTGGCTGCGCCATCAACCAGCCGGCATGCACACCGCCGAGCAATGGCTTTCTGATCTACTCTTGGAGCAGAACACGCCATGAGCATCACAGTTGAAAAATTAAGCAACGGACTCACCGTGGCCCTGGAACCAATTTCAGGAATGGCCACCGCATCTTTGTCATTCGCCATTCCCGCTGGCACCGCGGGCGACCCTGATGGAGCCGCCGGCGAAGGGGAAAGCACGCTGCTTTCGGAACTTATTGTGCGCGGCTCTGGCTCGCGCGACAGCCGCGCGTTCAGCGATGCGCTGGATACGTTGGGTTGCGATCGCAGCACCACGGTCAACGCCAATCACGTTTTAATTTCCGCAACCATGTTGGCCTCACGCTTGAACGCCTCGCTGGAATTAATCGCGGACATGGCGCTGCGTCCACGTATTGATCAGGAACATCTTGAACCTGTTCGTCAACTTTCATTGCAAGCATTGCACGCGTTGCCGGATGATCCGCAACACCTTGTGATGTTGCGCCTTGCCACGTTGCATTTTCCACCGCCATTCAATCGCACGGGATACGGCGATGAAACGGGACTGAATTCTTTGACCACGGAATATTTGCGGTCGGTGTGGAAACGGCGAGCGGTGGCGCAAGGATCCATTCTGTCAATCGCTGGCGCGGTGGATCCAACAGCGACCCTTGCAAAAGTGCGGGAATTGTTTGGATCTTGGGCTGGAACCAACATGGAGGCAAAGATCACAAGCCCGCGCGCGGGTGGCGTGGATCATTACTCGCTGGAAAGTTCGCAGACTCACATGGCCTTTGCATTTGACGCGCCAAACGAAAGCGATCCTGATTCATTTGGATTCCGCATTGCCGCCGTGATTTTGGGTGGCGAAGCCAGCAGCCGTTTATTCACGGAAGTGCGGGAAAAACGCGGTCTTTGCTATAGCGTTGGGGCCAGCGCCTCCACGGGTCGCGATCGCGGAGTTCTGCAAATTTATGCGGGAAGCACCCCGCAACGCGCCACCACCACTGCTCAATGCATTTTGGACGAACTTGCGCGCTTTGAAACTGGCGTGAATCAAATTGAATTTGACCGCGCAAAAATCGGCTTCAAAAGTCGCATGGTGATGCAGGGTGAAAGCGCCATGGCGCGAGCCAGCAACATCACCAGCGATATGTATCGCATTGGCAAGGCCCGAACACTGACCGAACTCACAACAATCCTGGATGGCTGGACTCTTGAGCGCGTGAATGACGTGATCAAGCGCAGAATGTCCGCCGCGTGGCGCTCCACCATGAGCCGCGCGACAGTTGGGCCAGACACTGCCGCCGCTGAAGTGTGAGTTGGCTACACTTGCAATCCCATGTCGCTTGAAGCACCACCCATGTCCGCCGGAACCCGTGTTCGCGTCACGCAGCAATATGCGCAGACCCATGATGTGTGGACCACAACGCTAGAGGGCGTTGTGGTGCGCTATCAACAAGCAAAGACTGGCTCGTGGTTTGTGCATGGCCGCGATGACAAGGTGTGGCTTGATCGACTTGAAATTCGCTTGGATGATGGCGAACTTGTCACGCTGAATTTGGATCAGTACAGCGTGATTGAACTCGTCACCAAGTAATCGCAGCCGTAATTGAGCGCGCCATCGCCGCGCAATCCATCACTCACCTTGGTTGGATCAACGCGGGCTCGCTGGCGAAGATTTCTTCAATTCAGCCTGAATTTCCTTCAATTGTTGCTCGATGTGATTCAAGCGATCCATCACTGGCATAAGTTCGCGCGGCACTTCGCCGCGCTCAGCGTCGCTTGAAAGACCCGGCGGCGTGTATGAACCCGCGTGCAATGGGCGCACCATGTGCTCGGCGATCCATGGAACCGTTGTCAGCGTGACCGATTTATTTTCAGCGCCGCGCTGAACCATGAATGTGATGGTGTCGCCAGGTTTCATTTTCTTCAACTGGTTGCGAATGTCATTGGCGCCGGCGTTTGGCGAGCCATCAACTGCCACCACCAAATCGTGATCCACAAGACCCGCCTTGTCAGCGGGCAATCCAGGAATGATGTCCACAAGAAGCGTGGTGCGCGCGGGATTGAGATTCATGTGCTTGCATAGAGCGGGCCCTGGTTGCTCCATGGTCACTCCCAACATCACGGTGGGCGGCACCAACACGTTTCCCTTTTTATCCACATACGTGCCGTCGGATCGCGGCGTTAAAAATGCTGGGCGCGGCCCCTCCACGGACTGATCGGCATTTGGCGCCACCGTATTTGGGTTGGAAGCCATATTCGGAGTCGGATCCATCGACTGCTTCTTCGTCGATTGCGCTGGAACAGGCGCGGAGTTATTTGATGTGGTGAGCGTGTTGCACCCCATAAATAATGCGGACATGATTGATGCGCCCAAACAAAGCAAGTGTGAAATCTTCATGCGTAAGAGTCTAGCGTTCTCATGTATTTGCTTTGAGCGTTATGCTCAAAGCATGAGCGTTCCGACCCAGATCATCATTGCCAATCTTTGCATGAGTTGCTTACTTTTGGCTTGTGCCCCCACCAACAATCTGGGAAATACCATATCCGACCAGCAAATTGCCCAACTCGTTTCAGTTGATAGTTGGCCCTTTCATCCCAAGTCCATTGTCATTCATCCGCTCAGTTATATTCCAAAAATTCGTCAGGATGCCAAGGCGCCAAATCCACGCGTCGTTGAAATTTATGTTGAATGCTTGGATCTGAACAAACAGCCGACCCGCACGCCGGGATTCATTTCACTCTCTGTTCAAGATCCGCAATCGAAAAACATCAATCACATCGATGTGGATCTTTCCAACTTGGAGAACAATAAAAACTCCTGGGACTCGGTGACGAAAACCTACCGCTTTACCATTCCTCTACCGGTTGGTTTTGAATGCGCAAATGACAAATTTCTTTTGGTGCAGGCGAATATAAATGTGGATGCAAAACTAGAACTCAAGGCCTCGGGCGAGGTGTATTGCTCCCATCATTCCCCGTGACATTGCGCCGCGAAACAATTCGAGCGGACTTGCTGCTGCTTGTCGCTTCGGCAATTTGGGGCGTGGCGTTTGTGGCGCAACAAGATGCCGCTAAAAGTTTGGACGCAGTTTCCATATTGTCCATCCGATTTTTAATGGGGGCGGCGATTTTGGCTCCAGTCATAATTGTTCGACGCACCCGCAAAGTGAATATGCCCTCACCCAGCGCGCTGCTTTGGAGTGGCGGACTATTCGCGGGGCTCGCCATGTTGTTGGCGGCCTATTTGCAGCAAAGAGGAATTGAAAGCACCACGGCCAGCAGCGCTGGATTTATCACGGGTTTGTATGTGCTGTTTGTGCCGCTGATTGGTTTGATGCTTGGCCAGCGCGTTGGTTGGTCGGCATGGCTTGGCGTAACGCTGGCAACGGTGGGTTTGTATTTGCTCAGCGTCACCGCGGAATTTCATATGAGCCGTGGCGACTTGCTGGTGCTTGGATGCGCGGTGATCTGGGCCATCCATGTGTTGATCATTGGCCGCTACGCGCCACGTTGCGACCCCATTGAACTTGCCGCCGTGCAATTTCTAGTCACAGGAGTTGTCGCCGCAATATTTATGATGAGCCGCGGACTTCCAGAGTGGTCGCACATCTCAAGCGCTTGGATGTCACTGACATATTTAGGCGCGCTCGCCGTTGGTGTTGCATTCACATTGCAAGTGGTTGGTCAACGAACCGCGCCGCCCACTCACGCGGCGATTTTATTGAGCATGGAAAGTCCATTCGCGGCGATCGCTGGCGCGCTTCTGATTGCGGAGCGTTTAAGTAGCCGCGAGTATTTAGGATGCGCGCTCATGCTTGCTGGCATTTTGGTATCGCAACTTTTGAGCAGCAACTCCGCCAAGAACATCGCTGAAACTAAGGCGTAGTCGTGCGCAAACCGCCAACTCACTTTGCGCTTGCAGCCATAAAAACTGCTCGGAAATGCCCTGAAAGTCCTGCTAGACTGTCAAATCACTCCGCATGATTCATTTGGGGATTGGTGTAACGGTAGCACGACTGACTCTGACTCAGTTAGTCCTAGTTCGAATCTAGGATTCCCAATTTCAGAACATTTTCTCAGCCGAAACGCCCCACTGCGGAAAGTGCGGAGGCGTTTTTATTGAGAGATAGAAATTATTTTCAAATCACTCGCCCGCATGGCCGCCGCAATTCCTAGCATTCACCAATGCGAATTGTCAGTCTACTTCCCTCCGCCACGGAACTTCTATGCCGCATTGGCGGCGCGAAATTTTTGGTGGGCCGAAGCCATGAGTGCGACTATCCGCCGGAGGTTCAAGATCGTCCCATCTTGACCAAACAAATCACGCACGCCGCAAGCAGCGCCGACATTGACGCGCAGGTTCGCGCGGCGCTGGCTTCTGGAAGTGGCGGCGCAAGTTTGTATGAGTTGAACGAGGAACTGCTTCGATCACTCAAGCCCGATCTCATCTTGACGCAAGATTTGTGCGATGTGTGCTCTATCGATCTGCGCACAGTGGAGCGGATTGCCAATGACATGTCGCCGCAGCCACGCGTGGTGAGTTTGAACCCCGCGAGCATTTGGCAAGTGTTTGACGACGCGCTGGTGATTGGCGAAGCGGCGAACTTGCAAACCCAAGCCGAGCGCGCCATGGTGGAATTGCGCGGCGCCTATTGGAGCGCGGTGGATTATGTAAATCCCTATATTCCCGGGCCAGAAGTGCTATTTTTAGAGTGGTGCGATCCGCCATTTTGTGGCGGACATTGGACGCCAGAACTTATTCAAGCGGCTGGCGGGCAACACTCGCTGCAAGTTGCGCACGCCAAAAGCCGCGCGCTCACTCCGGAAGAAATTCTCGCCGCCGCGCCGGAGCGAATCGTAATTTGTCCTTGCGGCTTCTCGCTTGATCGAGCGTGGCAAGAACTTGATGTGCTGCGCGCGACAAAGTGGTGGCCGTTGCTTCCCGCCGTAATGGACAACAAACCAAACGCCATCGCGGTGGTGGATGGAAATCAAATGTTCAACAGGCCAGGCCCAAGACTTGTTGACGCGTTCGCTTGGCTCGTGAGTTGGCTGAATGATCGCCCCGAAGTATTTCCGACACACTTTCCGGTTCGCATGGTGAACAGTGGCACGCAGATTGCTAGTCATATCTAAGTGAACTCATCATGCGTCCTAGGGGGCCCCTGATGCGCTCAATTGAAAGGACCTTACACAATGCGAACTGACAAATTGACAACCTTGGCCCAAGAAGCCATTCAAAACGCGCAAAGCCAAGCCAATTTGGCGGGTCACGGCGAACTCACTCCCCTGCATTTGTTGCTTGCTGTGGTTGAGGAGAAAAACGGAATTGCCAGCAGCATTCTGCAGCGAGCCGGCCTGGACGCAAACCGCGTGCGCGATGTGGCGCAAGCGGAACTGCGACGCATACCCAAGGTGCAAGGCGCAAATGCCGCTCCAGGAACGTCGTTTGGGCAAATTCTTATAGACGCCGAGCGCGAAGCACAGCGCATGAAAGACACGTATGTCAGCACCGAACATTTATTGTTGGCGCTTGCAGAAACCAAAACTCCAGCCAAGGAAGTGTTAAGCGCTGTAGGTGTCACGCACTCGCGACTTCTGCAATCCATCGAGGCCATTCGCAAAGCCAGTGGCTCAACTGGCGCCAATGATCCCAACGCCGAAAGCGGCATGGAGGCGCTGAAGAAATACGCCATTGATCTGACCGAACGTGCGCAATCTGGAAAGATTGATCCTGTGATTGGCCGCGACGAGGAGATTCGCCGCTGCATGCAAGTGCTGAGTCGTCGATCAAAAAATAATCCCGTGCTGATTGGCGAGCCTGGAGTTGGCAAGACCGCAATCGCCGAAGGTTTGGCTCTGCGCATTATCAATGGTGATTGTCCCGAGAGCATGAAGGACGCGCGCATTCTGTCCCTGGATGTTGGCGCGCTGCTTGCGGGCGCAAAGTTTCGCGGAGAGTTTGAAGAGCGTCTGAAGGCTGTGTTGCGCGAAGTCGCCGCCGCCGAAGGCTCGATTATTTTATTCATGGATGAGTTGCACACCATTGTGGGCGCGGGTCAAACCGAGGGCTCCCCCAGCGCTGGCAACTTGCTTAAACCAGCGCTTTCCCGCGGTGAATTGCGCTGTATTGGCGCCACCACTTTAGCGGAATATCGCAAACACATTGAGAAGGACGCCGCGTTTGCGCGCCGATTTCAGCCGGTGTTTGTTGGTGAACCAAGTGTCGAGGACACCATCGCCATCTTGCGCGGCTTGAAGGACCGCTACGAAGCGCATCACGGTGTGCGCATTCAAGACGGCGCGCTTGTGTCCGCCGCCACGCTCAGTCAGCGCTACATCGCGGATCGATTTCTGCCGGACAAAGCCATTGACTTGATCGATGAAGCCGCAAGCCGCCTGCGTATTGAAAATGATTCCATGCCCGCGGTGCTTGATGTGATTCGCCGCGACATCATGCGCCTGGAAATTGAGCGCGAAGCGCTAAAATTGGAAAAAGATTCCGACAGCCGCAAACGTCTTGACGCGATCGAAGGCGAGTTGGCTGGTCTGCAAGATCAAAATCGCAAACTGACCGCGCAGTGGGAACTGGAGAAAAAAGATTTGGACGCCATCAAGGCGTGCAAGTTGGAAATGGACCGCAAGAACACCGAGCTCGAGCAAGCGCAACGCGCCGGTCAACTGGAAAAGGCCGCGCGCATTCAATACGGTGAAATGCGCGACCTTGACGCGCGCCTGAAGAAGGCGTCGGCCGCGCTGCATGCGCGCATTGCCACAGGTTCAGCGTTGGTGCATGAAGAGGTTGACTCCGAGCAAATCGCGCATGTTGTGGCCAAATGGACGGGCATTCCTGTGAGCCGCTTGATTGAAAGCGAGCGCGAAAAATTGCTTCGCATGGAGGAGCACCTTCAGCAACGCGTGGTGGGTCAAGCCGAAGCCGTAAAAAGTATCGCCGATGCGGTGCGTCGTAGTCGCGCCGGCCTTGGCGAATCGCATAGACCAATTGGCAGCTTTCTTTTCTTGGGTCCAACTGGCGTAGGCAAAACCGAATTGTGCAAAGCGCTGGCGGAATATTTAGTCGACACTCAGGACGCCATGGTGCGCATTGA
>SYAD01000041.1 GCA_005789005.1 Planctomycetia bacterium
CGGGGTCAATGCCAGCGCGCGCAACAACGGCGCGAATGACATGCGCGGCCAAGTCGTCGGGACGCACGCTAGCAAGCGCGCCCCCATGACGGCCAATGGGCGTTCGAATGGCTGCAACAATGGCGACTCTGCGGGACATGTAAGCAATCTACCGCAGGTGCACCCAACGCGGCGCAGGCATCTGGAATTCCAGTTTCTATGAAATTGAAATACTAGAAATTCATTTTTTTTTTATAAATTCACACCAAATTGCAAAAATTTTTTGAAATCACGCAATTTCAATGCGAAATTATTTCCATGACTGATCAACCGACCATTTTGATTATTGACGACAACGCCAGCGCGCGCCATGTTGTTGAAAGCATGCTGACCAACATGGATCTACGCCTTCTTTTTGCAGCTAATGGCCCAGACGGCCTCAAGGAAGCGGCAGAAAATCAGCCGGACCTCATTCTGCTTGACATCATGATGCCTCAAATGAATGGATACGAAGTGTGTGAAAAACTTCGCGAAGCGACCAAAAATACCGATGTGCCAATCATTATGATTACGGCGCTTGATGACAGAGCTTCTAGGATCCAAGGAATTGAATGCGGCGCGGATGATTTTCTAACCAAGCCTTTAAATCGAATCGAGATTCGAACCCGCGTGGAATCGATTGTGCGTTTGAATCGCATTCGAAAATTCCTACTTGAGCAACCCGACAAGCCCGACTTTCAGGAACGCTTGAAACAAGCCTCGGATGAAACAATTGACAGTTGGATACACGATCCTGATTGCATCGACGATTCAGAGTAAAGCGTTCTGAATTGCAAATTGACCTTAAATCTGCATAAATCAAAGCAAAAAGCCGCGGGTCTTGGTGCTAAATGCCCCCCATCTGCGACACTTTTACGTTTGGTTCCTTTGCACATGTACTGCAATTCCAGCGCCTGGCGCAGCTGCGTTGCTTGGTTTGGCGGCTCTTGTAAGTCGTCGACGACGCTGAGCATGTTGGATCTTTGCAACTTTAGAAATGGCGCAACGCTTTTGGGCAGCCTGCTGCAATCCAAGAAGTGATCAGTGTTCAGTCGGCGACTTGGTCTCTGGATCACCCATGGCCGCGGCTTCGCCGTCCGTGCTAGTCGGCTTCACAGGCGGACGCTTGGCGCCAAAGCGCGCGGACAAACTAAGAATCATTACAAAGAACACAGGCACCACCAATTGATCCATGGTGCTTGAACCAATCATGCCACCAAGCACGGTGGTTCCAATGGACTGGCGACTGTTGGCGCCGGCGCCCGTGGCAATTGTGAGCGGCAACACGCCAAGCATGAAGGCGATCGCGGTCATTAAGATCGGTCGCAATCGTTGATGCGATGCGTTCACCGCGGCGTCAATAATGCCTTCGCCGCCCTCGTATCTGCTCTTGGCAAATTCAACAATCAGAATTGCGTTCTTGGCGGCCAAACCAACCAACATGACCAAACCAATTTGCGCGTAGACGTCCAGCGCCTTGCCACGAATGTGCATAAACAACAATGCGCCAAGCACAGCGAAGGTGACGGCAAGCAATACGTTCAGCGGCAAAATCCAGCTTTCATAAAGCGCTGCCAACAGCAGGAACACCGCGAGAAGCGCGAACGCGAAGATAATTGGCGCATACGTGCCCGATTCAATCTGTTGATACGTGGTTCCAGTCCACTCATAGGTCACGCCGTCTGGCAGCGTGGCCGCGGCCACTTCTTCAACGGCCTTGATGGAGTCACCCGAACCATATCCAGGACCCGTTGCGCCATTGATCTGAATGGTGTTGTACATGTTGTAGCGCGTTGCGTTGTCCGTGCCAACCTCGACGGAATAACTTATGAACGACGAAACCGGAACCATGTCGCCACTTTTATTCTTCACAAACAACTTCATCACATCGGTCAAGTTCATGCGCTGTGAGGCATCGGCCTGAACCATGACGTTGTACACCTGGTTGAACTGGTTGAAGTTGTTCACAAACGACTGGCCAATAGTTTGACCAAGCGTGTCGAACACGTCGCCCATTGCCAAGCCGTAACTCATGGCCTTGGTTCGATCAATGGTGAGGCGCAGAATTGGAACTTGGTCCTGGAAAGGCGAGCTAATGTTGGCAATTTCAGGGCGTTTCTCTAGTTCGGCGTTGAAGTTGGCGGCGGCCTCTGCAAGCAACGGGTAGCCAATTCCGTTCACGTCTTCCAATTGCAACTGCCAACCCGCGACGGCGCCAAGACCTGGAATAGGTGGCGGCGGGAATGCAAACACGTTGGCCTCAGGAATTTTGAACAACTCCGGGAACACGCGAAAAATAATTGCGCGCGCGTTCTCAGTGATTGGATCGCGTTGATCCCATGGTTTCAAAATGACAATAATGAAGCCAGCGTTGGTTGTGGAAACCGTCGTGAGAAAGTTGTAGCCGTTGATCTGAATGACATCCACCACCGCAGGATCGCGCCTGACAAGCTCCAACACTTTGGCGCTCACGGCTTCGGTTCTTTCCAAACTGGAACCGGATGGCAATGTCATGCCAACGAAATAGTAACCCTGATCCTCATTGGGAATGAACGCGGTTGGCGTGCGCTCAAGTAGATAAACCACGCCCAACGCTCCAATGACAAACGTGGCGGCAATGATGTACCAGTGGTGCGAAAGCCAGCGCACAAACGTGGAGTAGCGGCCGGTGCAATACTCAAAGCCCTCGTTGAATATGACAAATGGGCGGAAGGTGGTTTTGTGAGGTTTCTGCAGGAAAACCCCGCATAACGCTGGCGAAAGCGTGAGCGAATTGATCATGCTCAGCACAATGCTAAACGCGATTGTGAGCGCGAATTGGTTGTACAACTGCCCCGTAATGCCAGGCATCATGGCGGCGGGAATAAACACCGCGAGGAGCACGGAGCTGGTGGCGACAATCGGGCCCGCCACTTCTTTCATGGCGCGCTCGGCGGCGATCTTTCCATTGGGCGCGCCAAGTTCAAGTTGCCGGTACACATTCTCAACCACAATAATTGAATCATCCACCACCAAGCCAATGGCAAGCACAAGCCCAAGTAGCGTGAGCGTGTTGATGGTGAACCCAGCCGCCATCATGATGGCGAATGTTCCAACGATTGAAACCGGAATGGCGATCATGGGAATGAGCGTGGCGCGCCAACTCTGCAAGAAAACAAAGATGACAAGCAGAACGAGCAGACCAGCTTCTATAAGTGTCTTGACTAGATCTTGAATTGAGGCTGACACGAACGCGGTGCTGTCATACGTAACTTGCCACGTCACGCCTGGCGGCAACAACGGCTCAATTCGTTTCATCTGCACCTTGACCGCTTCCACAACGGCATAGGCGTTGGCGGTTGGCAATTGATAAATGCTAATTGTGCCCGTGCTTTGGCCATTTCTGGTGCTTGTGGTGTCGTACTGATACGCGCCCAATTCGGTGCGGCCAATGTCGCGAATGCGCACCACCGCGCCGTTGGTTCCAGTGCGCACAATAATGTCGCCAAATTCCTCTTCGCTCATCAAGCGACCCTTGGTGATCATGGTCACGTCAAAACCAGGATTGCCAACCGTTGGACTGGAACCAATACTTCCAATGGACGCCTGTTGATTTTGATCCTTGATGGCCGCGGTCACATCTTCGGTTGAAATCCCAAGCGCTGTCATGCGCATTGGATCCAACCACACGCGCATTGAATATTGCAGCAAGCCAAAAATGCTGATGGTGCCCACGCCGTCAACGCGCGCTAGAACAGGTTGCACAACAATATTTGCGTAGTTGGAAAGAAACTTGCTGTCGTACGTTCCGTCGGTGGAAGTGAGCGATACCACAAGCGTCATGTTGGTGGACTGCTTGGTAATGGTCACACCAAGTTGTTGCACTTGTTGCGGCAGTTGAGCGGTGGCGGTTTGCACGCGGTTGAGAACATCAACCGCGCCAGTGTTCAGGTCATATCCAACTTGAAACGTGACGGTGATCACGCTGTTGCCATTGTTGGTGCTGTTGGAGGACATGTAAATCATGCCCTCCGTGCCGTTGATTTGCTGCTCCAGTGGCATGGTCACCGAGTTGGCGACCGACAACGCGTCCGCGCCGTTATATGTGGCCGTCACCTGAACCGTTGGGGGCACAACATTTGGAAACTGCGAAATTGGCAGCACAAACATGGCAATCGCGCCGGCGAGCGCGGTGATGATCGCAATGACGCTGGCGAAAATTGGGCGGTGGATGAAGAAGCGAACCATGGGGGCGTCTGCGTGGTGGAATTATTTTTTCGCGGGCTCGGTGGCGGCGGGAGTTGCGGGCGCGGGGGAAGTTGCGGTGGTTGCGGGGGCGGCTCCGCTTGTCGCGGCCGGTTTAGGAGCTTGCGTCATATCAACAATCTTGGACCCGGGCTTCAATCGCTGAATGCCGTCCACCACAACGCGGTCACCAACTTTGGGACCGCTTGAAAGTTCAACCAGTCCCTGGATTTTCTTCAGCACCTTTACTTGCACAGTCTCAACGGTGTCATCGGCTTTCACGCGCCATATAAATAGATCGGTCTCGCGGGCAAACACCGCGTCTTGCGGAACCACCATGACATTGGGTTCTTCACCAAGCGAAACATTCACCTTCACATACACGCCTGGACGGAAGATGAGGTTTGGATTTGTAAACTCAACGCGCATCATTAAAGTTCCAGTTGATGTGGAAGCTTGATTGTCAGAAAAGATAATTTTGCCTGGCGCTTGAATGGTGTCGTTGCCGTCAAATGTGACCGTGGCTTTCAGGGGGCCTTTGGCTAGTAATGCCGAGAATTTAGGCCATTCCGTGGCTGACGGACTGAACTCCGCCCACATGGGATCGATTTGCACAAGTGAGTTGAGATTGGTTGTGTTTGCAGTTCCAACCACCGCGCCTTCAAAGAATTGGCTGGCGCCCAAGATGCCGGCGAATGGACTGACCATGGTGCAGTAGGAAAGATTGATCTTGGCGGTGAGGACATTGGCCTCGGCCGTGAGAAATTTTCCTTGATCGGTTTCGTACGTCGCGACCAGTTTGTCAAAATCTTGCTGACTGATGGCATCCGTTTGAACTAGCGGCGCGTTGCGCTCCATTTCCTTGCGGGAGTAATCGCGCTGCGCCACGGCTTGCACAAGCGTTCCTTGCTGCGAAGCCAACGTGGCCTCGAATGGCCGCGGATCAATTCGATAAATCACTTGATCGGGCTTGGTTACGGATCCATCGGGCACGCCCTGCTTCAACAAAAATCCTTCAACGCGCGCGTCAATCTTGATCATGCGCGGCGAGACGGCAAGACCGGGATACATCTGGTCCAAAGGAACGGTTTGAGTCACAACAAGAGCCGTGGTCACGGGCACGCCATTTGGCCGCGTGGGTGGCGCGGGCGGGCCGCCGCAGGAAAGAAGCGCGGCTGATGCGGTGGCGAAGGAGATGATGGCGATTGCGGATCGCTTGGATTGAATGAAGTTCATAAAGGATCTTTTATTGCGGCACTAGGAATGAACGAGTTTACCTTTGAATGGATTTGCCCACCAGCACTCATGTGTTTGAAACCCGATTTTTTAGTGCGGACATGTGACTGAACATATCCGTTTATGGCGCCGCTTGCGTTGGGTTTATTAGTTGACGGATCAACGTGGAGTGGCCATTGCCACCGAAACGATTCAATGCGTATGGAATCGCAAGCGCCAAACGCGCGGAATGATTCACGCGATGCGATATATTACCTAACCCTTATGCATCCACTTGCACCACAGTTATTAAACGAACTCGCCGCCAAACTTGCCGCCATTGAATCCGCCGACGCCGCCAGCGCCGGCCCGCACTGGGGCGCC
>SYAD01000042.1 GCA_005789005.1 Planctomycetia bacterium
GCCGCGCACGCCGCTGGAATCGCCAAACTTGGCGACGCGAATGGGCGTGCTCCAGGAATCAGCAAAAATATGCGGCAAAATCGCTGGCGCAAGCCGATCCACCAAGCCGTCCACCAAACTAGCGCCGCCACCAAGCACAATCACATCAGGGTCAAGCACATTGATCACACCACTCAGAGCGCGCCCAAGCCGGTCAATCCAGCGATCGATTGTGGCCGCGCACGCCGCGTCGCCGGCCTTGGCCTGCGCCGCAATGTGCTTTAGAGAAATCCGCTGCGTGTTGTTCACAAGCGCGTGATCCATTTCAACAGCGCTGCCAGAAATAAATTGTTCAAGGCAACACGCGCGCCCGCACCAACATTTCGACTTCGCTCGCTCCGATTCATTCGCATTGGGCAGCGCGGTGTGCCCCCACTCGCCGGCGATTCCGTTGGCGCCATTGCGAACAATTTGATCGACCACAATTCCACCACCGCAACCTGTTCCAAGAATCACACCAAACACAATTGGTGCACCACTGCCAGCGCCATCAATCGCCTCTGACAGCGCGAAACAATTGGCATCGTTGGCGGTGCGAACCTGCACGCCAATCAAGCGCTGCAAATCTTGCCGCAGCGTCATGCCGTTGAGGCACGTGCTGTTGGCGTTGCGATGCAATTGAGTTTGCGGATTTTCACTTCCTGGCGTGGCAACGCCCACGCCCGCAACGTCGCCAGAAATTATTTTTGCCCGCCGCACCAATTCCGCAATCGCCTGCAAAGTGCCTGCATAATCGCCTGTCGGTGTGGCAACGCGTTCGCTCCACAACAATTCTCCATCGCGCGCCAACACCGCGGCTTCAATTTTTGTTCCGCCAAGATCAATACCAATTCGGTTCATGCTGTGCTTCACTTTGCGCGGCGCGTCAACACGGTCTTGATCACATCGCTCATCAGCAACGCCGTCAACGCGCCAACGCCCTGCGAATCTGTTTCATCGGCAATGCCCTCACAAATATGAAACGTGCTCACGTCGCGGCGCGCGCCAATATAGCGCAGCATTTCACGAACCTCTTCAACAGCAAGCCCCGCCGTGGTTGGCGCGCTCGCCGCGACGCCGGTGATGGCGTCAAGATCCATCTCTAAAGCCAAAGGCAGCTTCTTCAAATACTTTGCCGCTTCTTCGCACGCCGCCAAATGCGGCGCGTGCACCCAAATCCGTGGAAACTTGCGTGGCAATTCCGAAACCCGCATCAGTCGCGTGCGCATGCTCTCCAACGTGATCGCTCGCAGATCTTTTTCCGTACAGAGTTGCTCCCACATGGCGTCGTTCACAAATGGCTCCTGCAAACCCACCACGCAGTACCGCTCCAAGAATTTCTCGCGCCGCGCCGCAGAAAATGCGTTGCCACTGTGGCGCCTATCGTCCTGGCGCAAATCCGCGTGAGCATCGATATTGATGCATGAAATCCCCCGTGATGTGGCCTGGGACAAACCTTTGATTATTCCAAACGCGTTCTCGTGGCCGCCACCAACCGCCACCAATAATTTGCCGCTCTTGACAATTTCCTGCGCAACGGCCGCCACGCGCTCATCCACTTCGCACACCAAAGAATGAAGCGCGGCCAGGTCCGCGGCGCGCGTTGGGTCCAACGTTCCTGCTTTGCGCATCACATCTTCAACCGCAATTTCACCCAGCACCAGCAACGACTCGCCCCGTAACGCGGCGTTGTCCTGCATGGACAAAAATTTCGCGCGCGCGGCCGCCCACAAAGTGGCGCAACCAGGTTTGCCAAAGTTTGCGCGCACGCCAATGTCACTTGGAATACCAAGCACCACCACCGCGGCCTCGGTGCGAGCAAGGGCTGCTTTCCATGACTCACCACTAGCGCAAAGGTCGACGGTTTGCGCCAACTTCCTCTCGCCCTCGCGCTGGCGAATTTGGCTTAACGCTGCGGATTGTGTCAATACGTGAACCAATTCCTGCATCGCAGAATGCTACCCGCGAACTAGTAATTACCGCCTACGCAAACCCATATCAGTGCCTATCCTGTGTTTCCAATGAAAGAGCCAGACTTCAATGATCCAAAGACAAAGCAAGCCATGGAGCACATTCGCTCCATTCTTGGCTTCATTGGCGACGATGCGAACCGCGAGGGGTTGCTTGACACTCCACGGCGAGTCATAAAGGCTTATTACGAACATTTCTGTGGCTATTCAATGGATCCTGCGGAGCCGCTCAGCCGCACCTTCACGGAAATTGAAGGCTACGACCAAATGGTTTTGCTTAGTGGAATTGAAATCCAAAGCCACTGCGAACACCACATGGTTCCCTTTGTTGGCAAGGCGCACGTGGCTTACATTCCCGATGGACGCGTTGTTGGTTTAAGCAAACTGGCCAAAGTCGTGGAGATTTTTTGCAAGCGCTTGCAGGTGCAGGAAAAACTCACGGCGCAAATTGCCGGCGCCATTCAAGAGCATCTCAAACCGCGCGGCGTGGCCGTGGTGGTGCAAGCGCGCCACTATTGCATGTGCTATCGCGGCGTGCATCAACCGCATGCGTGGACCACCACCAGCAAACTGACCGGCGTGTTCCTGAATAATTTGGCCACGCGCGAAGAATTTCTGCGCCTCATCTCCATCACGCAGTCTCCTTCAATGTAAATTGCCAAATCCCTATTACGCTTGATGAAATCTTCAATTTCCATATTGCATTTCTGATTGTTTTTCTTTAAATACATCAACATATCGCACTGACTATTCACACAAAGCGAGTCCCGATATGGGTCAATTTCGATAACATACGTTCACCGGGGCATCAGGATGAGCATGCCCACAAACAAAGCCTCCAGCATCTTCCTTACTTCTTTAGCGAGCCTATTCAGCCGCTTCAGTGGACTTGCAACACAAATTGTGATGGCGTGGTATTTGCTTCCGGCCGACTACGGCTTGTACGCCATTGCGCTAGGAATTACCACCTTCACCACTGTCATGCGCGGAGGCGGAACTGGCGTCATCTTTCAAACGATGAAGGTTGAGGAATTTAAGAGCATTGGTGGAGGCCTCGTACGTGTCGCCCTGGGGTGCGGAATTTTGGGAACTATTTTTACGCTTGCGATGGTTCTGCCAGCGCCGTTTTTGTATCCCAAAAATGACACCACGGGATTGGCTTGGATTTTACTTTGGAGCGCCGTGGGATTCGTGGTCTTTAATTTGACAACATATCCCCGAGCCAAGATGCTCTCTGAATTGCTGTTTAAAAGACTTGCGGCCATGGACAGCGCAAGTTCACTTGTGAAATTAGCCAGCGCATATTACTTCGCTGCCAATGGATATGGCGCGCTTAGCTTTGTGTTGTCCCAAGTTCTAGGCAACTCGGTTGTTCTGGTGTGGAGTTTCGCAGCAGCGGGCATGGAGCGCGCGGACTTTAAAGCATCCCCGCAGTGGCTTGTAGAAACATACGCAATGATCAAGATTCCATTTTTCATGGCCTTGATCACTTCGCTTGGAAGCCAAACCGATTTATTTGCGGCGAGTTTTTTCATTCCATTAAGCGCGCTTGGAATTTATTTGTTCACCAACCAAATGGCGATTCAGCCAATCCAAATGCTTTCAAGCACATTGCAAAGCGTTTTGGCTCCATATGCGGCGCGCGTCCGCGGCAGTGAACAAGCGGAAAATGACAATATTGCGCACACATTTTTAAGTGGCATCATATTCGTCCCAATTTTTGTCATGTCCATCGCGGCGGTGTACCCCAGCGTGGCACATTTATTATTCCAAGACAAGTGGAATGACAGCATTGTGCCAGTGCAATGCGCTTGCCTATTTCTGATTTATCCAACCCTCCAAACTTTGCTTGAGGCTCCAATCATTGGGGCAAGGCGATGGACTTTGGCGCTCAAACTATTCTTTGGCAGGGCAGTTTCTAAAATCGTGGGCGCCCTTCTAGGCGTTGCATGCATCAAAGCTTTCAGTATTCCATCCGAATACGTCCCTGGAGCTTTGGTGATTGCAGTTGGATTGACAAGCAGCATTATTTCATTTCTACAAATTAAAATTATTGCGAAAGAAGTGCGTATTCTTCCCATCACTTTCCGTTATGAAATGTACTCAACTCCCGCGTACGCAATCTTGGCGGCGATCGCCACGGCTGGCTTGGCAAAAAGCGCCGTGGACATTTTGGGTTTCGCCAGCACCTCAATTCGAACAGAGGCGTTGATTGAATTGCTCTTTTGCATCATCGCCTACGCCACGGTCAGCTTTATCCTGCTTCGCTTTGGCTACATTGAAAGCCTTCAGAAAACCATCGATCTTTTACCCATGAAATTCCGCAATGTGATGTATAAAATTTTAATTCTGAATGAACGTGATTAGTTTTTGGGCGGCAACTATATTGCGTCAAGAAAACCATTTCGAATCGCAGCGCAAGCCATTTGCTGCTGAAGTTGTCGCCGCATCATGCGCGGCGACTTCCATGGAAGCCACTGGAAATACGGTGGAATCAAGGGCAAAACTTCCAGCCGGACGAAGATTACCGCTTCGACCGACGCCACCAAACGGCAGTTTGCTGCTGGCCCCGGCGGTTCCATAATTCCAATTCACGCAACCCGCGCGCAACCCCTGCAAGCATTGACGCCAGAGTGATTCTTGATTGGTAAACACCGCCGCAGCCAAGCCAAACTCCGTGGCGTTTGCCTGAGCGATCGCGTCAAGCACATCATCCACCACGCTCACTTGCACCAACGGCGCGAATGTCTCGGCGTCGCTGTCTTTGTGAAAACGCTCCACCTCTATCAAACTTGGCGTGACAAAGAAACCCGTCTGCTCCATGCGCACGCCCTCAAGCAACACGCGCCCACCACCATTACGAATGTTCGTTTGTCTATTCAAGAACGCATCGACCGCGTGTTGATCCACCAGCGGTCCCATGAAGTTGGGTTCGGGCGCGTTGCCAGGCGCAATGATCATGGTGCTTGCAACTTTGGTGAACGCGGTGACAAATTGATCCGCGATTGATCGATGCACAATCATGCGCCGAGTGCAGGTGCAGCGCTGACCAGTGGTGGCGTAACCACTGCGAACGCACTCAAGCACGGCGGCGCGAATATCGGCGTCTTGCCACACAATCGCTGGATTGCTGCCGCCCATTTCAAGCGCGACAATTCGCCCTGGTCGATCAAGATTGGCTTCCAATACGGCGCGACCCGCGCGCCAAGAACCAGTCAACATGACTCCGTCAATGTCCGCGTGGTTGGTCAATCGTTTCGCTATATCAACGCCACCCTGAACAACATTAAACACGCCGCGGGGAAAGCCAGCCGCTTCAGCGATCGCGGCGATCCACTGCCCCACCGCGGGAGTTTTTTCGCTGGGCTTGAACACAATCGTGTTACCCATGAGCAGCGAAGGAATCCAATGACCGTTGGGCAAATGCGCCGGAAAGTTGAAAGGACCAAGCACGGCCATCACGCCATAAGGCTCAAAGCGGCAGAACCCTTTTCGCCCACCGCCTGCATCCACTTCAAAGTTGGCCACGCGGGCCAACGTGCTCTCTTGCAAGGTGATGTCAATCTTGTCGGAAATCAGTTTCACCTCGCCGCGACTTTCAGCGATGGTCTTTCCCATTTCCATCGTTATGGTTTGGGCCAAGGGCTCCGCGAATTTTTTGCACGCTTGAGAAAATGCCTGCAAGTGTTCGACTCGTTCGTGGCGTGAAAGTTTTTTCCAACTGGCCAACGCGGCGCGCGCGGCGGCAACGGCGGCATCCACATGCGCCGTCGTGGGTGTGCCCGACCACACAACTTGCGTCGGATTCGCAGGGTTTTTGCTTTGAATTTCATCGCCAGCAATAGCGTGCCATTGACCATCAATATAGTCCGATGGGTTGCTCACAATCCATTGCGTGGATGCGTTGATGTCAGTTGCCACGCGAAGTTTTTCTACCTTTGGAAAGCGCGACGCGCGTTTTTTTGCCCGCGCTTGTGCCTGATGACTTGCCTGATGACTTGCCAGAATTTTTGGACGCGATTTTTTCGCCGCCCTTCACAACGCTCTTCGCCGCGCCCCTGATTGAATGCTCAGCATGCAGTGAAACACCAACCCTCTCCCCTTCGCGCGCATGAATTGTGTCAGCGGCCGCCTTGGAAATTTCCACGCCGCCAGATCGTATTTGACAGCGAGTTCGCACCGCGCGGAATCCATGCTCTTTGCTGCTGTGGCTTACAAACCCCATCACGCCGGACTCCCGCTTGGCAAACGCAAGCAACTTATATTCCTTGGTGTCGCGCACCATGGGAATGGAATCCCGATCGGCTTCCAAGTATGGTCCGCCGTCAAATGGGTCCACATGCGTGGTCACATGAAAGTGTTGCCGATCAAGCATGCCTTTAGCCGCCAACGTCTCCTCGCCAACTTTTCCAATCAAGGCGCGCGCGTCTGGCGGAAGAATGCTGGCAAAAATTTCGCCACGTGGCCACAAGTTGGTCATGAACTCTTTTGAATGCTGGCAAAATAAATCCGCCTCTTGATAGGACAGATTTATAAATCGACGCCCCAGATATTCCCACAACAATGTGCGGCTATCGGGCGTGACTGGCCCCATTAATTCAGCCAAAATTCGCTGCGCAAACCACTTTTTGTGCAGGCCAATGAAGTGAAATCGAATCAGCGACAACAGCGAGCCAAGTTTTTCCTTGTGCCCGCGGTACCCCGGCGCCAAAATCAAACCCCCCACTTCGCTGGGACCACTTTCGTCGGTACCAAACTCCAAAGTGACATGGCTTTGTCCCTGCTGCAAATCATTAGAGTAGAAATGGCGCTTCTTCACCTCCAGAAAAACATGCGGCCACCCTTTCCAACTAATACATGAGATGGCGGCGCTGGTGCCGATCACGTTTCCAGTTTCGCTGTCCTCCAACACAAACATGAATTGCCTGTGGCGCGGGTCGTCTTGCCGCTCCGCGAAACTCAGTCGACTTCGGTTGATCTTGGTGGCGATGATGTCGCGGTCAGCGGGCAGATTGAGAAAGTGCACCATCTTGGCCAACTTCAACAGCGTTGGAAGATCTTCAAGTGTGGCTTGGCGAATGAGAAACATTTATGCGCTCCGCTGCAGGGACTTTTCCAAAATTTCAAACACGGGATCAAAATCCTCGGGCGTCATCACGCCAATCGGCGGCAAGAATCGCAAGTGGTACGGACCGTGTCCGCACATGAACGCGATCACGCCATCTTCAAAAAGATTTTGCAACAGTTTGGCGATGCGATCCTTGTCGCCACCAAATGGCGTCAAGCGCATCATGCCCCCAACGCCACTGACAAAGTTCTTGCTTTCGCGGCCAAATGGCTTCTTCACCGCGGGAAAGAATTCGCCGCGTCGCTTCACCAAGTCATCCGCCTTGGCGCGGAACGCCGCATGCAACTTGGCAATGCGCCCATTTGCGCCGTAATAGCCACCATCGCGCAGGCGCGACAAAATGGAAAGCCCCGCGTGCAACGAGGTAACGCTGGCGCTAAAAGTTCCGCTTAAAAGTCCGGCCTTGGGATTCATGTCCGCCGTGTACAAGCACGCGCACGCTTGGCTAATTTTCCCAATCGACACAACATCGATGAATTCACCCAGACCCAGAGCCTCAAAGGCGAACATGCTTTCGGTGCGGCCAAAGGTTTGAACCTCATCATCCCACACTGGAATTCCCGCTGCCTTACACGCCTGCATCAGCGCAACAAAAAATTCCCGCGGCGCCACATTGAAGCCGCCCTCGCCCTGCACAAGTTCAAACACAAAGCACGAATGTTGCCCGGGATAGCGTCGAATGCACTCCTGCAAATGCCACAACGCCATCTCTATGCTGCGCTCGCCCAAGTCGGCGTTGTAAAACGGAATGTAATCCACCAAAATATTTTGCGTAAGACCTTGGCGATATCCAGGCTCGTCGCCAATTTGGCTCATGGCCACACTGCGGCCCATGAAGCAATCACTGAACGCGATCACGCGCGGCGCGCCTTGGCGTTTTTGCTGGCATACTTTCAGCGCGGCCTCGTTGGCCATGCAACCGGAATTTGTGACAAAGCAATAGTGCAGCGCGCTGGCGCGCGACGCCTCTTTGATCAGCAATTCCGCAAACGCAACGCTGTCCGCGTTAAATTGCAAATTGCCTTCCATCACCACATCGGCCAGCGCGGCCTCCATGCACGCGCGCGTCACGCCGGCGTCGCCGCGGCCAAACATGTGCACGCCAATTCCATTGATCATGTCCCACTTCACGCTGCCATCGATCAATTCCACCAGCGCGCCACGACCACGCCCGCTACCGATGTATGGGAAATATCCGCCCCGCGAACGCACAGCCTTGGCGCGGTCCATCCATGCGTGCAATGTTTCACCACCACCCTGAGTGGGCGGCTTGGCGCCAGTTAATTCTTGCGACAACAGTTGCATCTGATTCAGGATGACATCAATCGCTCCTCGCACATGATCGTTCTGTGCCAATGGCGACAACAACTGCGCAAGCATGTCTTGATGGCCATGCGTATCGCCAGTTTCTTGCGTCTTGTTGCCAACATTCGCAATCGGGTTCACGGGCGTCATGACATGATCCTACCGAATGATATTTTCTTGTTGCGATTTTTTTTGCGCCTCGTCAAGCCGCGCAGGAACCCACACAAAATGCTCTTTCGCCAACACTTTTTCGCCGCTCCATCGATACGCCATCAATCGGCCGCCGCGCGCAACGGAATAATCCACGCACGCCACATTTGGCGCCAAAGGTTTGGGATCCTCCGTGGCCGGAATCCAGTAATGTCCAATGCATACAGGCGGTTCATCTGCGCCATATCGCAGCGCGTGGCTTGCTATTCCGACTGGCAGCAAATCCAGTGGAACATCCGCGCGCTTTGGAAACGACAAATCCGCGTAGGTCAACGCCTGCGCATCGCCAAACCACCGCGTGCGAATCACCTTTCGCGCGAAACCCTCAGGATCCGGGAGAGTGCAGCCTTTGGGTAACGCAATTTCTGGGCCTTTCAAAATACATTCTGTGGCGTCGGCCACGGGAGTTCCGTACTCATGCGCGGCGCGGATAATTTCATCCGTGGCGCTCCACGAATTGCCGAAGGCATTCGTAAGAACTTGTATTTGCGCGGCGTCCCAACACGCGTGCACGCATCGCAACCCACCCAAGTCAAGCCACCACGGAATTCCACGAAACCAATTCAACCACTCAGATAATTCCGTCGCGGAAAGTTGCTCCAACGTGGCCCGATGAATGCGTCGATTTTTTTCCGTGTGCGAGCGGCACCATTGATGCGGCGCATCCGCGAGATGATGCTGGGCGTTTGAATTAGCAACGCTTGTTGCGTTGTCGGTTGCGTGACGCGCCGCATCAGCGGAAGTTTCAAGCGCCCTGCGTGGAGTCGCCCACGCCAACGCATTCAATTCATGATTGCCAATCACCGCGCGCGCGGCGTTGGCTTCCACCATGGCGCGCACAACTTCAAGAGTTTGGCGAATCTTTGGACCTCGATCAATCCAATCACCAAGAAAAATTACGGTGCGATTGGCATGGCGATACACGCCAGACTTCTTCTGATAGCCCAAAAGTTGCAGCAAATCCTCCAGTTCTTCCGCATGTCCATGCACATCGCCGATCACATCGAACATGGGCTGCCCCGCTTCTTTGGCGCATGTCCAATTGCATCGACACTCACATCGGTCATCACATCAAACATGAACTACTCCCACTCAATCGTGGCTGGCGGCTTTGTGCTGATGTCATACACGACACGATTCACGCCGCGTACTTCGTTCACAATTCGACTTGACACGCGCGCCAAAACTTCCCAGGGCAAGCGGCAGAAATCGGCGGTCATGAAATCACTGGATTCAACCGCGCGAATACCAACAACTGAATCGTACGTTCTTCCATCACCCATCACGCCAACGCTTCGAACTGGCAACAACACCGCGAACACTTGGCTGGTGGTGCGGTACAAATTCGCGGCGTGAATTTCCTCTAGCAAAATAAAATCGCACTCGCGCAAAAGCGCCAGCCGCTCCTCGGTGACATCGCCAATAATGCGAACGGCAAGACCCGGCCCCGGAAATGGATGGCGCCAAACCAACGCGGACGGCAGACCAAGCACCTCGCCCAAGCTGCGCACCTCGTCCTTGAATAAATCCCTGAGCGGCTCCACCAATTCAAAACCTAAATCTTCCGGAAGGCCGCCCACATTGTGATGCAACTTGATGCTCGCCGCGGTGCCAGCGTGGCTTTGGCCGCTCTCAATGCGATCTGGATACAGCGTTCCCTGCGCCAGAAATTTCACGCCGCCGCGCACTTCTTTGGCGGCGCGTTGAAAGACATCAATGAAACGATGTCCAATGCGACGGCGTTTTTCCTGCGGGTCTTCTATGCCCGCGAGGTCATTCAAAAATTCCTCGCGCGCATCGACCACTTTTAATTCCACATCAAAGTGGTGGCGAAACGCGCTCTCCACCAAGTCGCGCTCGTTCTTGCGCAGCAAACCGTTGTCCACAAAAATGCATGTCATTTGCCCTGGCACCGCGCGCGCGATCAACGCCGCGGCCACGGCGCTGTCCACACCGCCAGAAAGACCGCAAATCACGCGGTCTTTGCCAACTTGCTTGCGCACGCGCGCCACTTCCTCGTCCAGAAAATCAGCCATGGCCCAACTACCGGTGCAACCGCATGCCTCTTGCAAGAAGTTGCGCAGAATGTCAACGCCGCAAGGAGTATGCGTGACCTCAGGATGAAATTGCACGCCCCAAAATTTCTGCGTGCGATGCTTCACCGCGGCCGCAGGACAAGTGGGCGTGCTGGCGAGCATTTGAAAATCTTCCGAAAGCCCCGTCACTTGGTCGCCGTGGCTCATCCAAACTGTTGCCGGCGACGATATGCCTTGCAAAAGTCCATCGCCCACTTTCACATGCAATTTGGTGCGGCCATATTCGCGCGCTGGCGCCTTGCCAACTTGGCTGCCAAGCAACTGGCAACCCAATTGCATTCCGTAGCAAATTCCAAGCACGGGAACGCCCAATTCAAAGAGCCGCGGGTCGCACACGGGCGCGCCCGCGTCGGTGACGCTGGCCGGACCGCCGCTTAAAATAATTCCTTTGGGATTGTGCGCGCGCAATTTCTCAATCGACTCGTTGGGCGCCACCAGCAAACTAAAGGCACCCGCCTCACGAACTCGCCGCGCGATCAGTTGTGAATATTGACTTCCAAAGTCAAGAACAAGAATGGTGTCTTTGGCCTGCAGCGTCATTTTAATTTGCGTCTTTCGATTTGCGTCTTTCGTGATTTCAAGTTCGATTCTCCGAGCGTCTGATGGTACAACTCTCACTATGAATAGTCACTTGAATGAAATCCTGTTTTCTAGTGGCGCGAACACGCATCTTTTTTTAAAATCACCCGCGCGGATCGCGCGCAACGCACGAACATGCTCCAGTTTGGTCTGCGCGGCGCTTCTATGCGCTTGCGGTTCAATTGATTCAGCAACAAAGTTGCAAAGCCCCGACGCCAACACGCGCATGGACGCGGTACTAAAAGCCGGCGAAAGCGGAAACGAAAAGACAGTTCCACAAATCGTGCCCGCATTGCAAAGCGAGGATCCGTTGGTTCGCTGGGCGGCGCAACAATCCCTGCAGAAACTTACCGGCACCACGCTTGGTTATGGGTGGAGCGATAGTCCGAGTAAACGCGCGCAAGCCACCCAAAAGTGGGTTCTTTGGTGTAAAGATAAAAATCTCTCAACCTTGAACGCCTCATGAACGGATATGCATGTGGCAAGAACGCGCTGCGGTAAGTTCTCTCCTACTGTTTGTATATCTCCTACAAGTCATAAATCACCCGATTTAAATACGCTTCATACAAATCCGCGCTACACCAAGACCCCACTCAATCCACCCATGAACGAACCTCATCTTCACACACGAATTCTTAGTCGTCCAGAACTTATGGCGCCCGTTCGCGCCATGTTGTGTGAACTCGCTTCACGCGCGGGCTTGAATGAAACCGAGTGCGGACACATTGCGCTGGCCATTGACGAGGCGCTGACAAACATCATCCGCCACGGATATAAAAATGATCCAGACAGCCACATTTGGATTTCAGTGTGGGAACTGGAAAACCCCAAGGGTCTACGAATTCAAATGGATGATCTCGCCCCGCATGTTGAGTTGGAACAACTCAAAAGCCGCGACCTTGAAGATGTTCGTCCCGGCGGCCTTGGCGTGCATCTGATCTATTCGCTGATGGACACCGTGCAATTTTCAAAGCGTCCGCAAGGTGGCATGTGTTTAGTTGTTGAAAAATTCCACGCACACTCCACCATAGATTTGGGCACACATGCGGCCCCGCGTTCGGGCGCGCATTCTGGCAACAAAGTAACGCAAAATTTACAAGTTTAATTGAGGGCGTCGCAAGCAGCCACGCACAAGTTCGGCTAGGATTAAACGCATGTCAGGAGCAACCGAACTTGTAGTGGATGTCGAAACCCTTCCCGATGGCATGATTCTGCGCCCAAAGGGCGACGTGGACATGGCTCGATCTCCAATGCTGCGAACAAAATTAACCGAGGCGCTCAAAGGCAAGCCGGAGCGTTTAGTTGTTGATCTCACCGATGTTCCTTACATGGATTCAAGCGGGCTGGCTACTTTGATTGAAGCCCTGCAAACCACACGCAAGAACAAGATCAAGCTCATCGTGTGCAATTTGTCGCCACGCGTACGCAGCATTCTTGAAATCGCCCGCCTCACAACTGTCTTCACAGTTGTGGACAATCGTGAACAAGCTTTAAAGGCTTAATTCTGTGGCGCGATTTCAGAACGCCTCGTTGAAACTTCTTGATCAATGGATCGCCACACTGTTTGGGGTCTTTGAATCAGTCGGTGGCTTAACGCTACTGGCCGTCAATGTACTTCGCTGGCTGCAACGATCTTTGCTTCTACGACAAATTCGATTTGGATTTCCGGCGGCAGTCGCGCAAATGAATCGCGTGGGCGTGCGCAGCATCGGAATCGTGTCGCTGGTCTCCGGCAGCATCGGAATTATTCTGGCGCTGCAAACTTCGCCCAGTCTCGCCACCTTTGGGCAAATCGACAAAGTCGCCAACCTGATCGCGGTCGCTGTATTTCGTGAACTTGGTCCTCTGATCGCCGCCATTGTGCTCACTGGTTTCGCCGGCGCCAGCATCGCGGCTGAGCTTGGAACCATGGTTGTGGGCGAGGAAATTGAGGCGCTTGAAGCCATGGCGCTCGACCCAATTCGCTTTCTGGTTGTGCCGCGAGTGGTCGCGACAACACTGAGCTTGATTCTGCTTTCAGTGCTGTCGGATCTCATGAGCGTGATCATGGGTTGCGTCGCGGGCGTGTTTTTTCTGGACATTCCATTTGAGTTGTACAAACAAAACACGATCGATCAATTGAAACTGTCCGACTTCACCACTGGCCTTCTGAAAGCCGCGGTGTTTGGTTTAATTTTAGGTTTGATCGCTTGCCAAAATGGCCTGCGCGTTACGGGCGGCGCCGCGGGCGTGGGCAAGGCGACAACCGCCACAGTGGTGCAAACCGTGGTCTCCGTGGTGCTGGCGGATCTTTTGTTCACCGCTATTTTCTACGCGCTTGGTTGGAACTAAATTCTGGCGCAACGCGCCAAACATTTAGCCAAACATGTGACAAAATATTCGGCCAAGCATCCCAATCAAATACCTGCATTCACCCTGCTTTCTATCTCGATGGACGATTTAATTTCTCAGACGAATGCCTCCAAGCTCCAAACGCGTGACCGCGGCCATCACTTGGGCAATTCCTAAATTTGTTTTCTGTGATATTTGATCGTAATCAAGTGAGCGCATTGTTCTTGCTGCTTTCAATACTTGCTCCATGGCGGGCGTAAGTTGCAACACACCAGCCGTTGGCTTGACTTCATTCAACACATCGCCGCCTATATTTTTACGCGCGGCCATTGCACCTGCCACCAACATGGAACTTGATCTCAACTGCTGCGAAACATCCGCGACATTGGTGACCAACGCGGCCCAACCTTCACGAATTGCGCGGTGGCAACCTTCGCTTGAAGGCGAATCAACGCGACCAGGAACCGCCATCACTTCGCGGCCATGACTTTCCGCTGCCAAGCGACCAGTGATCAGCGCGCCCGAATTCACCCGCGCCTCGATCAGAAGCGTTCCCAAACTCAGCGCGCTGATAATGCGATTTCTCCGCGGAAACAAGCCAGCCTCGCTTGGATGATACGTTGGAAATTCGCTGCACAACACTCCGCCAGCGGCTACCACGCTATCAAAGAGCGACGCATGCTCCGGTGGATACGCACGGCCAACGCCACCCGCAAGCACCACCACAGTGCGTCCATGATGGCGCAATGCCGATCGATGCGCGGCCGCGTCAATTCCGCGCGCGCCGCCAGAAACAATCGTGAACCCCTGCTCCGCAAGCCACCCCGCGAATCGATCAGCCTGCTCCAATCCATATGCGGTGCATATTCGGCTACCAACAACCGCCACCGAAAAACGATCCGCATCTTGGAACGCGCCGCGCACCCACAGAGCCAACGGTTCGGGCGTGGCGGTTTTTAAAAGTTCAGGCCAATCCGCGTCGCCTGGCA
>SYAD01000043.1 GCA_005789005.1 Planctomycetia bacterium
CGCGCCAAACCTGAAGCGCAACGAGGACGCTTGCGATTTGATCGCCACCGCCGTGGAAAAATCTGGCTACGAACTTGGTCGGCACATCATGATTTGCCTTGACCCGGCCGCCAGTGAATTGGTGAACGAGGCCAAGAAAGTAAACAAGAACGGCTACAAGTTTTTCAAGAGCGATCCAAACCGCGTGGCAACCAGCGACGAGATGATTGACATGTGGAGCGAGTGGCGCAAGCGTTGGCCCATTCGATCCATTGAAGACGGTCTTGGCGAGGATGATTGGAGTGGCTGGAAATCTTTGACCACGCGCCTGGGAAAAACAACGCAACTTGTGGGCGATGATTTGTTCGTGACCAATCCAAAGTTCCTCTCGCGCGGCATCACTGAGCATTGCGCCAACGCAATCTTGGTCAAGGTGAATCAAATCGGCACACTCACTGAAACACTTGAAGCCGTGGCCATGGCGCAAATAGCTTCTTTCAATGTGATTCTCAGCCATCGCTCCGGCGAAACAGAGGACCACACCATCGCGGACTTGGCCGTGGCCACAAATTGCGGGCAAATTAAAACTGGCGCGCCGTGCCGCAGCGATCGAACCTCCAAATACAACCGCCTGCTTCGCATCGCGGAAGAACTTGGAACACACGCGCAATTTGGCGGAACATCCTTGCGCTAATCGACTCCAACGAACGGGGCAAATAATCGTCGTGCGCTTGTTAGTATTTCAATATGCAATTGCTCATGATCGGCACTGGCAACGCATTTTCCGCGCAACGATTTGGTTGCTCGGCGATCATCGAAGGCCCCACTGGGAAAGTCATGATTGATTGTCCTGATTCTCTGCCAATGGCGCTGCGAAACGCTGAAAAAAAATGTGGATGGAAGATTGATCAACTCGCGATCACGGATTTGATCGTGACCCACCTGCATGGCGACCATTGCAATGGCCTTGAAAGCCTAGGGTTTTTACGCTGGCTGCAACACCGCGAAACGGGCGCGCCACTTCCCAAACTTCACGTATGGAAGCCGGTCGCGGATCGACTTTGGGAACGACTTGCGCCAGCCATGGATCAATCCGGCGCGGCTAAACTTGCCGACTATTTTGAAATTCACCTTCTCAATCCAGATCGCGAAACCCTGATCGGCGGCATGAAAGTTTCTTGCCGCGGCACTCAGCATCCAATTCCAACCAGTGCGCTGAAGTTCCAGGCCAATGGGAAAGTGATTGCATGGAGTTCGGACACTCCATTTGATCTTGCGCTGATTGATTGGCTCTCCAAAGACGCTGATCTGATCATTCACGAAACAAGTCCGCCGCCCACGCACACGCCCGTTGAGTCGCTGAATTCACTTCCAGAAAACATCCGCGCAAAGATGCGCTTGATGCACATGACCGATGCGTTTGACCGCAAGTCCACCACTATTTCTTGCTTGGAAGAAGGCGAAGTGATTGCGATCTAATCACGGAAGATCCCAGACAAATTCCAGCCAAATCCCAGGCATGGAGTGTGTAGACAAATCTCAACAGCGACGAAAAACAATCTTGACGATTATGCCATGCTTGAAACGCAATTCAGGAAACGTACAGCCTGAACATCAACGCTGATCAATGGCAACATACGCCTGCTGATGCGGGCCGATATACGCCGCATTGGGACGGATCAACCGATTGCCATCGAGTTGCTCAATGCAATGCCCCGCCCAACCAGCGATGCGGCTCATGGCGAACATGCAAGTGAACAAATCCAAGTCAATTCCAATGGAGTGGTATGTGGTGGCGGAATAAAAGTCCACGTTGGGATAGATGCCTTTGGCGGCAACTTCCTTGTCCATGATCTCCTCTATGCGTCGGCTCATCTCGAACAAATTCAAATTGCCCGTGTCAGCGGCGACTTGCTTGGAGAACGTTTTTAAATACGTCGCGCGCGGATCAATGGCCTTGTACACGCGGTGACCGAAACCCATGATGCGGTCGCGCTTGCGCAGTTTTTCTGCGATGTAGGCGTCCACATTCTCAATGGTTCCAATTTCATTCAACATGATCATCACTTCCTCATTGGCTCCGCCGTGAAGCGGACCTTTGAGCGTTCCGATTGCGGTGACCATGGCCGAATACATGTCGCTGAGAGTTGAAATAGTCACGCGAGCGGCGAATGTGCTGGCGTTCAAACCGTGATCCGCGTGCAAAATCAAGCACACATCAAGCGCTTTTGCCATTGACTCGGTGGGCTTGGCGCCATTGAGCATGTACAAGAAATTTTGCGCCATGGTGAGCGTCGCATCGGCGTCCACAATTGGCTTGCCCTTTCGATGTCGATCAAAGCCCGCGATCAGCGCAGGCGTTTTGGCGAGCAGTCGAATGGCCTTGCGGTTGTTGGCTTCAATACTGTCATCGTCTACTTCGATGTCAAACAAAGAGAGCGCGCTGACAAGCGTGCGCAACACATGCATTGGTCCGGCATCGCGCGGCATTTCACGGATAAGATTCACAAGTGATGGAGTTAGCGCGTACTCGGCGCGAAGCTGCCCGCTGAACGCATTCAACTCCGATTGGGTTGGCAAGCGACGGTTCCACAACAAGAACACAGTCTCTTCAAATGTGCTGTTGCGCGCGAGTGCGTCAATTTCAATTCCAACATATTCAAGAACGCCTCGCCCGCCGTCAATAAACGACATCTGCGTTTCCGCCGCGACGGTGTTTCCAAGGCCTTTGTCAAATGTGGGTGCTACTGGTGTTGCGATACTCATGTTGGGTCTCTCAAGATTGATGAATCATCGTAGTCTATTTGCATGCCAAATCGAAGCGCTAAATTGAAAACATTGGTGAAAATTTGTGGCCTTCGATCCATTGATGACGCCATGCGGGCCGCTGAACTTGGTGCGGACGCGGTTGGCTTTGTGGTCGCGCCCGCGTCGCCGAGGCACATTTC
>SYAD01000044.1 GCA_005789005.1 Planctomycetia bacterium
AAGCGAGGCCTACGCCAAGAGCATTGGCGCAAAGCCGCTTGCAAAAATTATTGATTACAACACCGCCGGCGTTTCGCCCAAGGATTTATTCTTTGCGCCCAAACTTAGCATTGAAATGTTGCTGAAAAAAAACAATCTTTCCGTGAAAGATATTGACCTGTTCGAGGTGAACGAGGCGTTCGCCGCGCAAGTGCTGGCCGATGTCACGCCACTCGGTATTCCGCACGAGAAGCTGAACATTTGCGGCGGCGGCGTTGCGCTTGGCCACCCAATTGGCGCCAGCGGCGCGCGCATTTTGGTCACGCTGATTCACCAACTGAAACGCACCGGCGGCAAGCGCGGTATTTGTTCGCTGTGCCTTGGTGGCGGCAACGCGGTGAGCATGCTGATTGAAATGTGCTAGTACCAATGCGAAATCGTGCTTTCACGCTCATTGAACTGCTTGTAGTGATTGCAATTCTCGCAACACTTATCGCGCTATTGGTGCCCACCATACAGAGCACACTCGCCACGGCTCGCTCCAACAAGTCGATCGGCAATCTACGCCAACTTGCGATGGGAATTTCGCTTTACACATTGGACCAAAAAGGCTATTTACCTGCGGGTGCATATCCATCTCCTCCTACGCCGCGAATCCGTTGGGCCGACGCGATCTGGCCCTACATGACAATGCGAGAAATGTATCTTTCGCCGCAACTCAATAATTCAGATCTTGGGCGCATGCTCACGCCATTTGCGCACGATCCAACCATGACTTTCGGCGGCTATGGATACAACTATCAGTACCTCGGCAACGGGCGACATGTCGCAACATGGAGCTCGCCTTACAACGTTCCGTTTCATGCGCGCATAAGTTCGATTCAATCGCCGTCCAACACCATAATGCTTTGCGATACCGAAGGCACCAAGGCGGAGCAGAGCAACAATGCCTCAGGTCAGACCATGGACTCGCCTTGGTCAAAGAACGGCGTCTACACCAGCGATCCCCCGCTGGCCTCGCGTAATATTGGTTCGATGGGCTCACGTCGCGCTGACGGCAGTTCAAGCAATGGTCTGAATTATGGCTATATGGGAGGAGTTGATGGCGTGCTCAAAGGCGAAGACGGTGCAACACGCAGTATTCCTGGAGATCCCTTGTGCCGCGCCACTCCCGCGGGTCGCAACTTAGGCAAGGTGAACGCGGTCTACTGCGACGGCCACGCTGATACAAGCACACCGATGGAGCTAGACGACTTTGATGGTGATGGCAACGTTGACAATGGTTTTTGGAATGGCTTCGCAAGCACGAATCGACGTTAAATCACACTCACTTAGTAGAACCGTGGGTGCTTGAAGCGCGGCATCAAATGTGGATCAAATTAAAACCGCGCCACTTTCGTGATGCGGTTTATGTGCGCAAAACAAAGCGCGCCAACTTTGCCAATTCCCGCGTCGCAGAAAGGGTGGCACCACAAGCGAGTTTAGCACCCGCGCAAGCCCCGCTTGCGTGGGGTGCGTTGTCTGAGCGACTGGTGCCACCTTTTCTGCAAAGCGTTTCACTAGCTCGCGCATCGTGTACTGCCTGGGTACTAAGCCTCGGCATGTACTCAACGCAAAAACCAAGCGCACAATCCAGAGGATTTATTTCAAACGACACTCAACAAAAAAGTGCGCATTCGCCGCCGTTTCACCAAAGATCGGCAGTGGCAATGGAATATCTTTTGTGATTACAAAACGCTTGGAAATCTCATTGCGTAAATCAATTCCATCATCTTGCCAACCTATGGTTGTTGGCACCGCCCTGCCATGCATGTTCAAAAGCAAAAACACTCCACCTGGTTTCAACAAGCAGGCGATCCTGTCCAATTCCTCCAGTGGTTTTAAGACATGCTGCAAAACATAAAAGCTGAAAATAATATCGAAGCGGATTCCGGCTTGGAACAATTGGAACAAACCGGAGGCTTGCACTGCGTTGAAATATGGATGCCACACATATCGATAGGAGGAGCTCAACATGGTGGGTGACATGTCCAAACCCCACACATTCAAAGTTGGGCACAAACCTAGAAGTTCCTTGCTCACTCGGCCAATGCCGCATCCGTAATCTAAAATCCGATTGTCAGAATTTGTTTTGGCTTCATTCACCGCCGCGGCGACATACGGCGTTTCCAAAGCCCACCGCTGTTCAGTTTGCTGATCGCCCTCTGGAGTCAAAATGATATTTTTTTGCTGCTCAAGATTCTCGACAAAAAATATGCCTGGGGCGTAAGTTTTAGGATCCATTGAAAGAGCGATTATACAAGTTCGCCATACAAGAACATTGGTGTTCGATCACGTAAGGGTTTCAACACTATTCTGCAACCTGTGCCAGAACCCAAGGAATTGAAACCGCCAGAGCAAATGATGTTGGGTGGTCCGCGCCCGCGGCTTGAGGAATTGTTCCGCGTCATCCGCATCGCCACGGAATTTATTCGCGGGTTTCGACACTTGCATTTCGCGGGTCCATGCGTCACGGTGTTTGGCAGCGCGCGCTTTCAGGAAGACAACAAGTGGTATCAACTCGCGCGCCAAGTTGGCGCTGAACTTGGTCGACGCGGATTCACCGTGATGACTGGTGGTGGTCCTGGAATTATGGAAGCCGCCAATCGCGGCGCACGTGACGTGAACGCGCCCTCGATTGGTTGCAACATTGTGCTGCCCCGTGAGCAAGTTGAAAATCCATATTGCGATGTCCAGGTGGGTTTCCGCTATTTCTTTATCCGCAAGGTGATGCTGGTGAAATATTCATATGGCTTTGTGGTTATGCCGGGCGGGTTTGGCACGCTTGATGAATTGTTCGAGGCGCTCACCTTGGTGCAGACTAAAAAAATAGATGACTTTCCAATCGTGCTCATGGGCTGCGAATATTGGGATGAACTCTTTGACTTCATCGACAAGCGCCTGGTTCGCGACGAAACCATTGCAACGCAAGACCGCTCGCTGTATCGAATCACGGACAATCCCGTGGAGGCCGCCGATTACATCAGCGAAACTGCGCGCCGTAGATTTGGCTTGAAATACGGAAAAAAGGTGGCGCGCCGCTGGTGGCTGTTCGAATAATAAATTGCAGATTGGATTGCGCTATCTCCACATGCTGCGGGCTCCAAATGTTGCGGGCACTTTTACTGGTGTCGCCCTTAGACTGCGCTTATGAATCCTGTCGACTTTACGGAGCAACTCGTGATTCGCCTTTCACACACCGACGCAGTGGGCGTGATTTTTTATCCCAAGATTTTTGAGATTGAACAGGAGTTGTTTGAGAAATGGTTGGAAGCCGGTGGGTTCAGTTTGCGCTCGATGCTAGATGGATCGCTTGCGCCAACCCCAGTGGTGCGCTGTGAAAGTGATTATCAAATGCCGGTGCGTGTGGGTGATCGCGTTGCGGCGAAATTAAGTGGCGTGCAAGTTGGCCGCAGTGGCTACACGCTGGCGTGGACTTTTTCAGTGGATGGAAATATTGCCATGCGCACAAGCGTGAAACGTGTGGCGATCGATCCAAAATCCGGTGGCAGCATTGATTTGCCCGATGCGTTTCGAAAGTGGATTGTGCAAACGCAAAATCAAACCGCGCCAATTTCTTGAGGCGATTTAATCCAGCTGGCGAAAGCGCTCGCCTTGGGCAAGTCGCCGCGCAAAATCGGCGCGACTGTGCTTCATGCGAGAATTTTCTTCAATGGGTATTTCATAAAATGCGTCGGGTATGAGATGCGGCTCAAGGCGCTCGCGTAAAAACGCCGCGAATGAAACGCCTGGCTCCGCGTCAAGTTGCACAAACGCAACTGGCCGCATCCCCCACTTTTCATGTGCAATTCCGATCACGCACGATGAACGCACGCAAGGCAAATCCGCGAGAGCGCGCTCGATGATTTCAGGTTGAATATTGCGGCCACCAGAAATAAACATGGCGTCAAGACGGCCAGCAATGTGAAGGCGGCCTTGCGTGTCGATGAAACCAACATCACGCGTGCGCAGCGGAACTGTGAACGGAACAAGAGCGCCGTTGACAAGTGTTCCGCGCGCGAGAGTTGGGCTGGCAATAAGAATTTCATTGTTGGAAGATTCAATCGTGACTTGAACGCCAGGAAGCGGCGCGCCGGCAAGCGTTGCCGCGTCGCCAATGGCAATGGGACCGGTTGCGACTTGCGAAGCGGTTTCAGTCATGCCGTAGGTTGCGAACATGGGAAGGCCTTTACTCAGCGCGCGATCGCGCAACGATTGCGAACTTGGTCCGCCACCGAGCATGACTGCTTTGAGTGTGGATGGCGCTTCATGCGGAGCATCCAAAAGTCTCGCGAGTTGCGCGGCGACAAGAGAAATATGCGTCACGCCTTTTAGGTCAGCCCAACATTTTGGCGCGACGACGTAGCGAACGCCGCCACCAAGAACAAGTGATCGAACGTGAATCATCAGGCCGCCAATATGCGTGGCAGGAAGCGAGGCATGCCAGAGGTCGCCCGCACCAAACGCGATCGCGCGCGCGCCAATTTGTGCGCTTGCCACAAGCGCGTCAATTCCAAGTTCAATCAAGCGCGGCGCGCCTGAGGAACCGCTGGTTTCAATAATGACCGAGGCGGTTGGTGGACATGCGTCAAAATTTATTTTTTGCGCCGCGTGGTCGTGCGCGATTGTTTGAAGCATGTTTGTTACGCGCGCGGCTGCAAGCAATTGTTTGCGGGCAAATGCTGCATGATTTGGCGAAACAAGCAGAACTCTTTCGCCGCGCGACCACGCAGAACACAGCGTTGGCAGCGGGTTTTCAGCCGCGACAATTTCATATGCGACGATTGCGCCAGAGTTCACAACCACGCCTCCGCGAATGGAGTTGGAAGCGGCGCGCCATCAATAAAGCCATCGCGGGCAATCGCTGGCTCACAAGAATCTTGCGCAAGAAGCGACGCGGTGCCAATTCCGTGGGCGCGCGTGGCGTTTGGAATGGAAGCCGCTAAATGAACCGCCACGCGCAGTGAATAGGAACTTTCGTAGGCCGTGGAAAGCACGGCGTCGGCGCTAAGTCGTGCGGCGTCCGCGGCTATGGTGCGAATGGCGTCGAGCGAACCAATCAAAGACATGCGCAATATCCACGCGGCAACGCAACCATCATGTGCCAGCGATTCGCGAAGCGCGCGCGTCTGCGCGGATTGGTCCACAACAGTTTCATCAAGGGCTATGGCAATACCGGTGGATTTTGCAAGCAAACCGAGTTGCGACGGATCACGAAGCGGATCTTCTAGATATTCCACGCGCGAGGCATCCACGCCTTGAAGACGGGCGACACACTGATCGCGCGACAAGAGACGATTTCCATCAATGCGAAACTTTGCCGCGGGCAAAGAGTTGCAAAGCCGCGACAGCAACGCGCGGTCATTGGACTCGCTGTCGCGGCCAAATTTAATTTTCACAACGTTGGCTCCACACAGAGAATCAATCGCCGCTTGATCGCACTGGGCAAATGTGCCCGGGAAAAAATGCGCCACCTTCGCAGGTGCCACTGGTCGCGCGCCAAAGCCGTTGAGTGTTTCCATGGCGCAGGACAGCGCGAGTGCAGCGCTTGGCGCGAGCGATTTCATTTCACACAGACCGTTGCTCCAATTTTCGATTGATTCCATGCAGTATTCAAGCGATTCCAAATGAAGCCCTGGTAGCGGAGCGCATTCACCAAATCCAATGCGCTCTTGGTTGCGCATTGCGACAAAAATAATTTCACGGGCGTCAACACCAACGAGTTGCCGCGCTTGCGCAAGAACTGGCAGCGAAACTCGCAACATCTCTAAATTCATTTCGCTGTCCAGCCTATCCACATACCAAGCGCGAAGGCGACGCCGTACACGTACAGCAGTGCTCCGAACATGGCTAAATTTTTATTCAGCGCAGCGCCATCACGTCCCCGTGCGATGGTAATGGATGCTGGCGCGAACACAATCGCGATGAACGAGGCAAGCATGACCGCGGGCGGTAGTTGCAACACCACCACCGCAAATATGGGAACAACAAATGCGATCGTATGACAGATATAGATTTGCACGCGGCCAAAGCGCGCGCCAAATCGCACCGCCAATGTTCGCTTGTCATTGCGTAGATCACCCACGCGGTCACGAAGATTATTTGTGGCAAGCAGACACACGGCGATCGCGCCAGAAGCCAGCCCGCAGACAAGCGCGCTTGTTGTCCACGCGCCATCACACACCGCGCGCGTGCCTGCCACCGCGATTGGACCAAAAAATGCGAACACAAAAATATCGCCAAGCCCCCTATAGGCAAGCATGAATGGCGGCGCGGTATACGCCACCGCCGCAATCGCGCCGATTACACCAATAATGGCGAAGACAACGCCCGATTGACTTGCTAGAAACCAAGCAGGAAACCCTGCAAAAACAAGCGTAATGCACAACGCCACCCTCATGGCGCGCGGCGTGACAAGGTTGCCACCCACCGCTCGGGTTGGGCCAAGTCGTTCGCCAGAATCAGTTCCCCTCACTCCGTCAAATAGATCATTGGCAAAGTTGCTGGCGATTTGTAAAAGACACGCGCCAACAAATGCGGCGCATACCAGTTTCCATTGCAGCGTGGTCTTCAATACGCCATCGTGATACGCGATCGCGCCACCAATGAGCACTGGGCACAAAGAAGCTCCAAGTGTCTTGGGTCGAATCGCGGACAACCATACCGCGGCCGTGGACGGTCGCGCCGCATTCATTAAGGCGCGTGCTTTCGGAAATTCGCAACGCGCTTTTCCAGTTGCGCATTCTTGCCTTCTTTGGCCTCGTCGGTCATGTAATACAACATCGTGGCAAGACCAGAAAGTTCTTGAAGACCCGCTTGCCCATCACAGTCGGCGTTCAAAGCAACTTTGATCGCGCGTAGAGCTGTTGGAGAATTGGCCAGCATCTCGTGGCACCACTGCACGGTGACTTCTTCAAGCTCGGTTACGGAAACCACCGTGTTGATCAGACCCATGGAGAGAGCTTCTAGAGCGGAGTAACTGCGGCACAACATCCACATTTCGCGGGCGCGCTTTTGCCCAATGATGCGCGCCATGTAGCTGGCGCCAAAGCCGCCATCAAAACTTCCCATGCGCGGACCGACTTGGCCAAACCGCGCGTTTTCCGCGGCAATAGTGAGGTCGCACATCAT
>SYAD01000045.1 GCA_005789005.1 Planctomycetia bacterium
CTTGAAATGAAACACAATCATTGGCGACAAGGCCACCAAAGCGCATGGTTACGCCATCCACTTCCAAAATTGGATTTGTAATTGTGGACGCCACACTCATGGCGCGGGCTCCACGGCGTTTTTCTTTTTGGCATTCACAATGGACAACTTCGCGGGCAGCAAACCATCGGGGCGCACGCGCATCATCACCACTAAAACCAAGCCAAATACAAGGTATTTCCAGTTGTTTGGACTGCCAAACACGCTTCCGGAATTCACCCACCCCGCGCTTTGCATGACGCTGGCAATCTTGGGCAGTGCGATGTTGGCAATACCAAGCATGGCGATGGAACCAATCAACACTCCGTTGATCGAACCCATTCCACCAACAATCACAATGCACAGCGCCAAGATGCTCACTTGGAAATCGTAGTTGCCTGGTTCGCCCGTGCTTGAATACATGCTCACCCAAAGTCCACCCGAAACGGCGGCCAGCGCGGCGCCTGTTGCAAAGGCGATCATTTTCACCGGCACCGGCGCAATGCCCATGCATCGAGCAGCGAGTTCATCCTCACGCACCGCAAGCCATGAGCGACCCGTGCGGCTGCGTTCTAAATTTCTGCACACCACAACTGCCACCACCACAAACGCAAGAAACAACCAATACCACGGCAGCTCTTGTTCGCTTGTGAATTCAAGCATTCCAAAACCTGTCGCGGTCCACCATGGCACATGCGGTGACGGCAACGGGTTGATTCCTTGCGTTCCTTTGGTGATGACATCTAAATTTTTCAACACGTCTTGCGTGATCTCTCCAAAGCCAAGCGTGACAATGGCGAGATAGTCGCCACGCAAACCAAGCGTGGGCGCGCCAAGCAACACGCCGGCGAACGCGCCAACAATCGCGGTGAATAGAATGGCCCACCAGAAATTCAGTTGAAAGGGATAAATATCGCAACTACTAATGGCGAACGCGTAGGCGCCAATTGCCATAAAAGCCGCCATTCCCAAGTGCAAAAGACCAGTAAACCCTGTGACAATATTCAGTCCAAGCGCCAGAATTGCGAACACCATGACGCCGCGCATTGGATCAACCATGTCAAAGTGCCAACGTTGATCCACCACTGGCAACAGGCACGCCAAGATCAGCAAAGCAACATCAACGCGCAATAATTTTTTCCACTTTGGCGCGGCGCTCATCAAACTTTCTCCCGAAGCTTGGCGCCCAAAATTCCGCTAGGTCGAAACACAAGTGTGAGAATAAGAATTCCAAACACCACTGAGTTTGTCCAGCGCGCTTCAAAGTAGCCGTCGCTGAGCGCGCGCACCAAACCAATCACTATTCCGCCCACCACCGCGCCAGGCAAACTTCCAATGCCACCAAGCACCGCCGCGGTGAACGCGTCCATGCCGGTGCGATAGCCCATCTGAAATGAAATCGTATTGTTGTAGAGCGCGTAGATCACGCTGGCAAAACCACCAAGCGCTCCGCCAATAAGAAATGTTGAGCCAATGACACGGTTCACATCAATGCCCATCAGCGCGGCGGCTGTTGGATTCTGCGCCACTGCGCGCATGGCTTTGCCTAGGCGCGTGGATTTCACCAACCAAGTCAAGCCAATCATCAATGGCACCGTGACAATCACCACAAACAAGTCACGCCATGTGACGGTGATGGCGGATTTTGCGCCAAGTAAATTTTCATTGGAGATGAGGGAAGGAAAATCTTTCGGGGCCGCGGCTTGATTGCCTCCACCAAAGACCTCCATAGGCAAACCGCCCCAAAACAAGGCAATATTCACTAAAATGAACGAACACCCAATAGCGCTCACAAGCAGCGCAAGTTTGGGCTTGCCCCGCAACGGGCGGTATGCCACGCGGTCAATGGTCCAATTCAGCGCCCCGCAAAAAACCGCCGCGCTAATGAGCAGTGTGATCACCGCCGCCGTGCCGCCAAGACCAGCCCACGCCTCCATGCCAAGCGCACCCACCAATGTGAGCGCCAAGAAAGATCCAAGCGTGCACAAATCTCCGTGCGCAAAATTGATCAGCTCAATAATTCCATACACCATGGTGTAGCCAATCGCGATCAGCGCGATGATCATTCCATTGGAGACGCCGGTGATGAGTTGCTGAGAAAGAACATCGCCCCAACCCATTGCAACTGGAGCGACTGATTCACTGACAGCTGCTTGGGACATAATCATGGCGACAAGCGTTTCACAAATTGAACCGTGCGTTGCTGGATTCACTTTTGAAAGCGCCTCAAGATTTTACTTGCCAAGAACCTTGACAAATTTAAACTCGCCGTTTTCAACTGTGTTGCCGCTCATGGTGGTGTTGGTGGTGTCGCCGTTCTCGTCAAAACTCCAAATTCCAAGAGCGCCGTTGTAGTTTTTAGTCTCTGAAACAGCCTGCAAAATGCCCGCTCGATCCTTGGTCTTGGCCTTTGGAATTGCGTCAAGCAACACCTTGCACGCCTCGTAGCCGTACACGGCGTAACCTTCGGGCTCCTCGTTCTCTTTCAAATTATATTTTTTCTTATACGCCGCGCGAAATTCCGCGCCACGGCCCGTGAGTTTGTCCGCGGGCAATCCACCAAAGGTGATGTACGCGCTGCCATTCACATTCTCCGCGCCGGCGGCTTCAATGAATGCTTTCTCAAAGCAACCATCGGGCACCATGAATTTTGGAGTTGCGTTTGCCGTGTGTAAATCTTTGGCAATTTGCCCAGCGCTATTTTGGGTGGTGCCGCCGAAATACACCATATCTGGAGCCGCGGCCTTGATCTTGGTGGCCAGCGATTTAAAGTTTGACGCCTTGGGATCAATACCTTCGCGACCAAGAACTTCAATGCCAATTTCTTTGGCGTGATTCTCGAACACATTTGCAATTCCTTTGCCGTACAGCTCGCGGTCATCAAGTATGTAGACCTTCTTCACGCCCATGTCTTTGGCCCATTCCGCCGCGACAAATCCTTGCAAATCATCCGCGGGCACAACGCGAAAAAAATTAATCTTGCCAGTGGGTCGGTAAATCTTTGGCTCATTGGCTTCACCTTTGCCAGGCTTGGTCAGCCCGGGATATGTGGCCGCGGGACTAATCATGAGCAGACCCGCCTTGTTGAGCACGGGCATGCTGATTTTGCTGGCGCCAGAATTAAAAGTTCCGATGTAAGCGATCACACTCTCATCACGTGCCGCCTTGTTGGCGTTCTGCGCCTCAACAGCTGGATCCCAATTGCCGCGCTGCGGGCTGGCGTCATCCATGTCTTCGTACACAATGGTGTAGTCGCCAACTTTTCCATTGACCTCATCAATGGCTAATTGAATTCCATTCACCATGGTGGTGGTCTGCGCGTTGGCGCTGCCAGTGCGTGGCAAACTAGAAATGATTTTTAAAACCTTCTCGGGCTTTCCACTTTGGGCCAAAGCTGGCGTCACTGCGAATGCGAGAAGACATACTGCTGCGATATTTTTCAACATGATGGGTTCCTGTTCAAGTGTGCGAACGAAGTTTGATAATAGAGCCTCTGTGAATTTTCTGCGCAGTTTGCTCCGATGCAAATTCACATTACAGGCAACATCCGCATCACTTTACTTGCTGTCCATCGGACTGCGACCAGATACGAAAGCAATGATGGCTTCGGCCGCCTCAATATCAGGTCTTTGTCCCTGAAATGCGGGCAATAGAGCGCGCAAGGCGTTGGCGGTTTCACGCAGCCGAGATTGATCAACCAACAACTCCTCCACCGCCGCGCTGATGGGCCCGGCGCGACCAAGGCATGGCACAAACTCGGGCACCACTCGCTTGCCGGCCAAGATATTTGGCAGCAATCGATTTGGCATGGACAACATGATGTTGCCGCCAAGCACCGACAACAAACCGGTGCGATACATGCCCACCATTGGCTTGGCTTGGCGCAACAAATCCAAACTCACCGTGCCGCTGACGCACAACGCGATCTCGCTCCACGAAATCGCGGCGTCCAATTTGCCCGTCATCAACAACACGCCTGGCGGCAGCGTTGGCATGCGCTCACGAACCAAGCGCGCCAATGAGTCGTTGGCCGTCACCATGATCGCGATCGCTCGGCGATGATTGTGTTGAATGTCGCTGAACACTTTCAACAGCAGCGGCAAGTTGCGTTTCACCTCGCTGCTGCGGCTGCCTGGAAGCAAAAGCACTTTGGGCGAACCCTTGGGCAACTCGTTTGATTGCGCGTCTATTTGCGCCTGATCCAAAATTCGATTGATCACTGGGTGCCCAATAAATTTCGCCGGCACGCGCCGCGAGCGAAACCACTCCTGCTCAAAAGGCAACAAACACAGCACCAAATCGGTGCATCTGCGCAACTTGTTTAAGCGCCACGGTCCCCACGCCCACAACTGCGGCGCCACCAAATGACACACTCGCACTCCGCGCCCCTTCATGAATTTGGCGATGGCAAAGTTTGCCGCAGGCGAATCCACCGGCACGTGCACATTCACGCGCCGAGCAAGCGCCCACTGTCGAATTGCGGCCTGAGTTTTTCTTACCGAAGAAATTTTTGACAACGCCGACAATCCCATTGAGCCATCGTCGGCGGTGCGCTCGATCATGGTGGCGCCGGCGCGCTCCATCTGCGGTCCACCCCACGCGACAATTTCTATTTCTGGCGCCATGGCCTTCAACGCCGCGATCACTGGCGCGGCATGCGCATCACCCGACGGCTCGAACGCCGTAAAGAGCACGGTTGCCTTGATGGATAAATGATCTTTCGTACTTTTTGCGCCGTCCACAATTAAACCATACCCGATTCGGCATCTCGAGTACCCTTCGCCTCCTTACACGGAACCCACAATGCTCAAAAGAACACACACCTGCGGAGAACCTCGCGCCACGCACGCTGGCAACACAGTCACACTTTGCGGATGGGTCAACACCTATCGAGATCAAGGCAAGGGACTTGTGTTTTTAGATCTTCGCGACCGAGACGGCCTGTGCCAAGTGGTGTGTGATTTGGAAGACGCGCCGCCGCATGTTGTCGCCGCCGCGCGAAGTTTGCGCCGCGAGGATTGCATCGCGGTCAAGGGATTGCTGCGCAAACGCGCGGGCGATCCAAATTTAAAACTGGCCACCGGCGAAGTTGAACTTCTTGCAGCGGAGATTGAGGTATTCAACAAGGCGATTGATTTGCCAATTCTTCCCGATGACCACGACGCGCCAAAGATCAACGAAGAAATTCGCTTGAAGTATCGCTACTTGGATTTGCGCCGTCCGTCCATGCAAAAGATTTTGCGCGAGCGTCACCGCGTTCTTCAATATACGCGCCAATATTTTTCCAGCCAGCGTTTCACGGAAATTGAAACTCCACTGCTTATTAAAAGTACGCCCGAAGGCGCGCGCGATTTTCTGGTGCCATCGCGCCTGCACCCCGGCGACTGGTACGCGCTTCCGCAAAGCCCGCAACTGTTCAAGCAAATCTTGATGGTGGCTGGTTGCGAACGCTACTTTCAAATTTGCCGTTGCTTGCGCGACGAGGATCCACGCGCCGATCGCCAAGCGGAATTCAGCCAAATTGACCTTGAATTGAGCTTTGTCGATCGCAGCGATGTCATGGATGTCATGAGTGGTTTCGTGCAAGGCCTATGGAAAGAAATGCTGGGCGTGGATGTTCCAACTATCACGCGCATGACTTGGATTGACGCCATGAATCGATTTGGCAGCGACAAACCAGACACGCGATTTGGTCTTGAGTTGCACGACATCAGCGCGCTCGCCGCCAAGTGTGGCTTCAAAGTTTTTGACGAGGCGTTGGCCAAGTCGCGGCTTGGAAAATCTGGCTGCGTGAAAGCCATCGTGGTACCTGCGTCGATGGGTCAACTCACGCGCAAGATGACCGACAGCTACGCCGAATTTGTGAAGGCCTTCAAGGCTGGCGGCGTGGCCGTGACAAAAATTTCCGCCACTGGAACTTTTGAAACTGGCATCGCCAAATTTGTGGAGCCCATTGCCGCGGAATTTAAAGCCGCCCTGAACGCCCAACCTGGCGACACCATTCTCATGGTGGCGGACCACTGGGAGATCGCCGTCAAGGCCGCCGGCGAACTGCGCCTGAAAGTTGCAGACGATCTCAAGGCCGTTCCCGCGGGTATGTGGAATTTTCTCTGGGTGATTGATTTCCCAATGTTTGATTTTGACGAGGAGGGCAATCGATGGGTGGCCATGCATCATCCATTTACCAGCCCAAATCCCGATCAATTTGATCTTTTAGAAAGCAACCCTGGCGCCTGCGTGAGCGCCGGCTACGACATGGTTCTTAATGGCAGTGAAATCGCTGGCGGTTCAATTCGTATCCACCGAACCGATGTGCAGGAGAAAGTGTTCAAACTCATCGGCCTCACGCAAGAAGACGCGGATCGCAAGTTTGGATTCTTGCTCAGCGCGCTTCGTCACGGAGCGCCGCCCCACGGCGGCATGGCGTTTGGCCTTGACCGCCTAGTGATGCACTTGTGTGGCACCAACAACATTCGCGACGTGATCGCATTCCCAAAGACTCAATCGGGCGGCGACTTGATGATCGACGCGCCTGGTCCAGTGGACGACGAGCAACTGAAGGAGTTGCATGTGCGCCGCGCTGTCACGCAAAAAGCGCCGGCATAATTTTCAACATTCATGTGCAAATTAAAAGACGCGCGGAAATTTCTCTGCGCGTCTTTCTATTTCATCCAATAAATCGACCAATCAAATCAGTGCACGCCTTGAGTCGCAAGCCAGCGCTCACAATCAAGCGCCGCCGCGCAACCCATGCCCGCGGCGGTGATGGCTTGTCGATAATGCGCGTCGGCGATATCGCCCGCCGCGAACACGCCTTCAATATTTGTTCGGCTGTCACGGTTATGCAACTTCACATAGCCCTTCTCATCAAGTTCCACATTGGTGCCTTGCAAGAACTTGGTGGCCGGTGAATGTCCAATGGCCAAAAACAAGCCTTTTACAGGCAAATTACGCCGTTCCTTGGTGCGCACATCCTCTAAAAGCAACGCCTCTATCTTTTCTTCGCCCAACACATCCGCCACCACCGTGAACCAGTGCATGGTGACTTTGGGATTGCCCAACAACCTTGCTTGCATAACCTTGCTGGCGCGAAGTGAATCGCGGCGAATGATCATGTGCACATGGCTTGCAAACTTCAGCAAGTAACTCGCCTCCTCCATCGCGCTGTCACCGCCACCAACAACTGCGATTGGCTGGTTGCGATACGCGGGCAAAGCGCCGTCGCACACCGCGCACGCGCTCACACCACCACCGCTCATGGCAAGACGCAATTCATTTTTTAAGCCAATCCAATTCGCCGTGGCGCCGGTGGACAAGATCACGCTGTGCGCCAACACCGGCGCGCCTTCGCTTAACTCCAACTTGAACGGGCGTTTGGAAAAATCACACTTCACAACATCGGCTTCGGAAATCCGCGTGCCAAATCGCTCCGCCTGCTCGCGAAACTTTTGCATCATTTCTGGTCCTTGAATTCCATCTGGAAAGCCTGGGTAATTCTCCACTTCGGTGGTCAGCATCAACTGTCCACCTGGCAACACGGGCGCCGGATCGCTGCGTGGCACTCCCACAACGCACAGTGGCGCCAAGTTGGCGCGCGCGGCGTATATGGCCGCGGTCCAACCCGCGGGACCGCTTCCAATAATCACAACTTTTTCAACATTCGACTCGCTCATCATTGCTCCATTTCTAATTACAAATGCGCTGTTATTTCAGCAATCCCGCTTGACGCGCCAAGAATCTTGGCGGCGGCCACAACACCAAATCACCAGTCCCATCGGCGGGATCATGTTGATCAAATCCATCGTCCTCATGATCGGGACCAACCGACCACAACACCGCGTTGCTGACAGAAACCTGTCCCCATTGCGTTCCAAGCGCCTGCGATTTGTCACCCAAATCTCGATAACTTAAATTTCCATAATCTTTGGAGAACGGATCAAAGTTCATCCTGCGAATTCCATAAATTGGAAACGCCGACGACAAATCACGCGGCCACTGCTTGGCGCTGTCAAGATAAAATCCACAGATTGCCGCGGACATCGCGGTGCCATCGATCTCGGCGATCAAGCGCAATCGCTCATCGAACAACTGCTGCAAATTTTCCACAAACAGCGTCACCAACGCGTACTTGCTCTGGTTGAGTTTGGAAAATTGCGTGGGCACATCCAAAATCGGATCATAAAAACGCATCCGCCATCGTCGCCACCAATCGTCATAAATCGCAAGCAATTTTTCCTGGCTGGCCTCCAAACTTCCGTGCACCTTGCCCAATTCGCGCCAACGCGCGGCGGCGCCAAAGCGCGTCAAAGGCGAATTGATTGATTGCACCGCGCCAAATTGATCGGCGAAATATTGATCATCTGGCTGGCCCGACTCATTGAACGCCTTCTGCATGGACTCGGTCAAAATCACGCGGTCGCCCTCGGGCAATTCCAATCTCTTGAGCCGTTCGTTGTCGCCAGGCTTGATCAAGGAATAGCCTTTCATGGCAACGCGCTGCAATGTCGCCACTGGAAGACTCTCAAGATTCGCGGCCATGAACACGCGGTTGGACTCCAACAGCCGCGACATCATCTTCATTCCAAATAATTTTTCAGCCTCTATGCGCTGCTCGCTCACTTGGCGCAACACGCGCAACATGGCAAGCGACAAATCAAATGCCGGGTCGAATTTTTTCTCGTCGGCGTCCAAATACATTGAAACCACCGTGAAAGCCGTCAAGCCACGAACAGCGTTGAGATACGCGAACGCCGCCTCGCCTGGCGCAGAACCAGGCCGCGCCCAAATTCCCTTGGCCTTCCACTTTGCATCTAGACCTTGCTCGACATCTCCATATGCAATGCCCAACACAAAAGAATTTTGCGCTTTCAGAATCGCCTCGCGCAAAGCCGGATTCGCTTGCGCCCATTTCTTCCAATTATCAAATCCCTCCATGCCCGGCCAGATATTTTCAGGCGTGGGCGCGATTTCCAAAGGCATTGGAGTCGCTGCAATCCAAGCGTTGAAAATAAAATTGGCGCTGCGATTTTTTTCGCTCACGCCTTTCCAAAACATATTTAGTTCAGCCAATGCGGCCACACTTTTACCCGGCGCCGCGGAAGTTGGTTTTGTTACGACCGTGTCATTTGTTTCAGCCGTCTGCTTGGACGAAGTCGCCGCAGTATCGCCCGTCTTAGCCGCAGGTTTGGTCGCAGGTTGAGCGGCTGGTTTGGCGTCTGGCTTTGCAGCGGGTTTGGCCGCAGGTTTGGCTGCGGGTTTGCTCGCAGGCTTGGTCACTGGTGATTTCGGCGGCGCATCGGGCGCATCCGCGGGCGGTTCTTGGGCCAACACCAACGCATTCAATACAAGAACAATCAGAAGTGCGAATCGATTATGCATAGAGGTCTCTGTTTGGAAGAACGGAAATCATAACCAACTGCTGACGATCAAGCCGTTGGTCGCTAAACTCGCTTCGCTAGCCCTTCTCTTTGATATCCGCCCATGAGCAAACCAAAGAATCATCCCCTGCCGTTGCCCACCAAGTGCAACGTGTTCATCGCCGGCACCGGCGGTCGCGAACACGCGTTGGCGTGGAAGTTGAAACAAAGTCCGCGCATTGGAAAATTGTGGGTTGATCCCAAAGCCAATGTTGGACTGCGTCAACTGGGCGAAGTTTGTCCGCAAAGCCTTGATCCAAAAAATAAATTTCACTTCAAGCGATTTCTAGAAAAGGAATCCATCCATCTTGTGGTGGTCGGTCCAGAAACTTTGCTCGCCGCTGGTTTCGCGGATGAATATCACGACCCGCCAAATCGACTTGTATTTGGTCCAACCAAGTCCGCATCTAAATTGGAATGGGACAAAGCCTGGTGCAAACAAGTGCTTCGCTCCGCTGGCGTGCCCATGGCGGAGGGTCGTTCATTCTCACAACTCGACGGAGCGCTGAACTACATCAACAGCCGTGAGGATCCACTTGTTGTGAAAGCCACTGGTTTATGCGCCGGCAAAGGCGTCACTGTGTGCGACAATAAGGCGCAAGCCATCGCCGCGGCCACCGCCGCGCTTGACACAAAAGTGTACGGCGACGCCGGCGCCACCATCGTTATTGAAGAGCGCCTGCATGGCCAAGAAATCAGCGTGCTGGCGCTTGTGGATGGAAAAACAATTTGGATGCTTGACGCGTGCCAAGACCACAAGCAACTTGGCGATGGCGACATTGGTCCCAACACTGGCGGCATGGGCGCGTATTCACCAACACCACTGGCCACCAATGATGTGCTGCGCATGATCGAACGCGATGTCTTTGTGCCCACGCTTGACGCGTTGCGCCGCGAGGAAATTGAATTTCGCGGCGTGCTCTTCGCGGGAATTATTTTGACCCATGGCGGACCCAAGGTGCTCGAATTTAATTGCCGCTTTGGCGATCCAGAAACACAATCGCTCATGGCGCGTTGGCACGGCGATCTTCTTGAGTCGCTGTGGCTCACCGCATCTGGCCAACTTGATCAAGCCAATATCTCATTTGATAGCGGCGCCAGTTGCTGTGTGGTGGTTTGCGCCGCGGGCTACCCAATCAAGCCGAAGATCGGCGACCCGATTTCTGGAATTGATGCGGCGCAAAGCCTTGGAGGCGCTCAGGAAAAAGTGATCTGCTTCCATGCCGGCACTGCTCCAGGAAATGCGGCCGTTCCCATCACTTCTGGCGGTCGAGTTATTGGCGTGACCGCGGTGGCGGCCGATGTTGCCCAAGCCAGCCGTTTGGCCACCCAAGCCGCGGCAAAAATACACTTTGAAGGCGCGTTTTTCCGCCACGACATTGGCGGCCGCGTTCTAAAATCAATC
>SYAD01000046.1 GCA_005789005.1 Planctomycetia bacterium
AAATCATGAAGGACATGGGCGACGGAACCTTCGCGCAACTGCGCATCTTCGCGCTGCCTTCAGGCGCCACGCCAAACGCAATCGCCGCGGGCAATGTGGTGGGCGACAACGCGCCCGAAATCGCTGTCACATCAATTCTCAATGGCGCGGGCTTTGTCACGCTGTACAGCGCGACTGGCGGAGTGATTTGGACACGCGCGCTTGATTCCGGCGAACTTCCAACCTGCGTATGCATGTTGGAACCTAGCGCCACGCGCGGCGGACCGGGCCAAGTCTCCGTGGGTACTGAAAAGACTTCCGCGTTGAATCCAGAAAATGCATTCGCCGGAAGTTCTGGCAGTCTCAAAAGCATCGATGGAACCAATGCGACAACCAGTGACATTCCTCTTTCAGGTGTCCCGCGCACAGTGCGCGGAACGGATGTGAACGGCGATGATTTTAGTGATACGACCGTGGTTGGAACCACCGCCACTTCGGCCCTTGCAGATTCGACACTTGGTTTCATTCAACCAGTGACTATGACAACCAACGGCCCGCAAGCTGGAATACCGCGCTTGTTGAGCTACATACCTGTGTCCCTCGCAATCGCCGACATCGATGGCGACGGCGTGAAAGATATTTTCGCGGCATGTAATTCAATTCCATCCAATATTCCCGCTTCAACACGGCCCGTTGCATGTTTCTTGCGCGGCTCCGTCTCTCCAACAAATGGCTTGTACAGCATGTCCGCACCCACAGGAATTTCGGTTGGCCGACCCGTGCAAGGCAAGGCTGTCTCGGCTGTGCAACGCAACGGTGGATTCAGTTTGGCGGTGGCCTCCAATGATGGCTTCAATGACTCCGTTGATGTTTTGCAACTCAACACATTCGCCAACGGAGGAATCACCGTGGGCGACCAAACCCAAATCTCCACCGGCGGCAGCGTGATTGGCTTGCACACGTTGTTGGATCAAGGAACTCAAAAGTTCGCCACGGTGCGCAATGTCAACAACCAGAGCGCGCTTAAGAATGGGCGTGCGTCAAAGATCGCCACCATGCGCGGCGAGAATGGGTTCACTTCAGGCGCGGTGATTGAATCAACGGGATATGTTGAGTTGCTGTATGGCGACATCAACAAAGACGGCGGGATTGACTCCGCCGATCTTGGAACATTGCTGGGTCAATATGGCCTGCCTGGAATCGCCGATCTCAACAGTGATGGCACCACCGACTCGTCGGATCTGGGAATTCTTTTGGGACTTCTTTAATCACGGTGAATCACGGTGAAATTTCCAACCGGCACGCGCCACAAGTGCGGCTACATTTGCATTCATGTTGACCGATCCACGCATTCGTCGTCTGGCTGATCTTCTCATCCATCACTCCGTCAAACTCGCTCCTGGCGAACACGTTCTCATTGAAACATTCGATTGCCCCGACGAGATCGCGGTCGCCCTGTGCGAAGCCGCGAAAGTCGCCAAAGGACACGCGCATGTTTGCGTGCGCCGCAATCAAATCATGCGCGCTTTGAACCAAGGCGCCGACGACGCCTTGCGCGTGTGGGGCGAGTACGACTTGGAGCGCATGAAAAAAATGCAGTGCTATATCGGAGTGCGCGGCGCCGACAACGCCAGCGAAATGCGTGGCATACCCGATGCGCAAATGAAATCACTTGGTCGCCTGTATGCCAAGCCCGTGCACTTTGAGCAACGCGTCAACCACACGCGTTGGTGCGTTCTGCGCTGGCCCACTCCAAGCATGGCGCAACTTGCGCAAAGCAACACGCAGGACTTTGAGGACTTTTATTTCCGCGTGTGCACGCTGGACTACGCCGCTATGGACCGCGCCGCCGCGCCGTTGGTGCAGCGCATGCAACGCACGGACAAGGTGCACATCAAGGGACCCGGCGCCACAGATCTGCGATTCAGTATCAAGAACATTGGCGTTGTCCCCTGCTGCGGCGACCGAAATATTACAGACGGCGAGGTCTTCACCGCGCCCGTGCGCGACAGCATTGAAGGCGTGCTGCAATACAACACGCCCACGCTGCACAACGGAAATAGTTTCGAAAGCATCCGCCTTGAATTTTCCAAAGGCAAGATCGTCAAGACCGACTGCGCCTCTGGCGACAAGGCGCTGCTTGAAAGCATCTTCAACACCGACGAGGGCGCGCGTTATGTGGGCGAGTTCGCCATTGGTTTCAATCCGCACATTCTCGAGCCCATGAAAGACATTCTCTTTGACGAGAAGATCTCCGGCAGTTTCCACTTCACGCCCGGCCGCTGCTACGAGGAAACCGACAACGGCAATAAGAGCGACATTCACTGGGATTTAGTGTGTATTCAGCGGCCCGAGTACGGCGGCGGAACAATTTCTTTTGACGGCGAAGTGATCCGCAAGGACGGCATCTTCGTGGTCAAAGAACTTGAAGGCCTCAATCCAAATCGTCTCGCGTAAATCGCCGCGTCACTCAGGAGGCGCGGGCGGCGGAGCAACTGGATTTTTCTTTGGCGGCGGCTTGTCGTTGGTGCCTTGGTCTATCGTTTGCTCAATGCTGTCGTTGTAGTCGTTGATCTTCACCTTCAACTCCTCGGCCTGATCCATGGCTTTGCCATACGTGCTCTCGCGATGACCCGCGGCTTTGGGAACAACAATCGGTTTTGAATCCGGTGTTTTTCCACACGCCGCAAGCGGCACCGTAGCCGCCAAACAAATGGACAACATGCTCAACTTTGAAAGCACGCCGCGTAGTGAACTCGTGCAACGAGCGGGTGAAAGAATCACACGCTTAACATCCATCGCACGGAGGTTTCACGCCACCCTCTGTAGTAGGTGGTGGCATCGTGGCTTTCGGCGCTGGAGGCGCCATGTCGGTATCCACCAACTCAACATCAAAAATCAACGTGGCCTTTGGCGGAATCACGGGCGGACGACCTTGCTCGCCATACGCCAGGCTCCACGGAATAATCAACTTGCGCTTTTCGCCAATTTTCATTGGCAACACGCCTTGGGTCCAACCTTTGATCACGCGGTCCAAGCGAAATTCAATTGGCTTGCCGCGCGCAGTGTTGCTGTCGAATGGCTTGCCGTCCACCAAGTAGCCGCTGTAGTTCACCTTCACCATGGAGTCGGTTCCCTTTGGCGCCGCTCCAGTTCCTTCTTTGATCACAATCCATTGCAAGCCACCAAATTCACCTTGCATGGGCGCGTCCGTTGCGTCGCCAGGCAATTGCGCGGCCACTTGATCGGAAACAATCTTTCCATCGATGGCGTTCACGCTTACAAGATGGCTTTTGCCGGCCGCGAAGATTGAAACTTTCCACAGTGGTGGTTCCGCGAGCAAATCGTTGTCCACGTTGCCAACTTTTCCAGGCACCGCGAGCGACGCCGCGGCAACGGCGGCCAAAGCGTCAAGCTTGGCGATTTGCAACTCACCGGTTTTTGCGTTGATCAACACTCGCACAGGCATGCCATTCTGCAAACAAATAATTTCATAATCCACCTTGTCCTTGCCCTTCAAGATGCGCAGCGTCATCACCTTGCCACCAGTGGCTTCAACGGCGGCTTTCATGGCGGCGGCGGCGTCCAATTTAAAAGTTCCAAGCTCAACTTCAAGCGTCTTTGGATCTGGTGGAAGCTGCGAGTAATCCACTTCGCCAACCGCGGTCGGGACCGCGCCAGTTTGGCCGTTGGCAAATGACACCAATGAAGTTGCGCAGACCAGGGCGAACAATCCAACGACACGCTTTGAAAGAACCGACATGTGAATCTCCTATGAATTGGACAGATACTGCGGACCTATACCGCACGACAATCTTAGTCAAAAATAACTTTGTACGCAGCCACAACAACACACCTCAGCCACACTCAAACTGCGGCGCATCAAGCGCGCCACGAGCGAGTTCGCCTTTAAAGCGTTCCTTGTTCGATGGCTTTCACTTTATTTAATCGACGCAAGTGGCGCGGCTCGCCACTGAAATTGGCCGCTAAATATCCGCGCACCATGTCCTCGGCAAGCGCGGCGCCAACAATGCGTCCACCTAGAACCAGCACATTCATGGCGTCATGTTCCACGCCTTGATGCGCCGAATAATAATCCTCGCAGTTGCCCGCGCGAATGCCCTTGATCTTGTTGGCGGCCACGCTGGCGCCAATGCCTGAGCCACATAATAAAATTCCACGGTCCGCTTTGCCCGCCAAAATAACTTTGCTCAGCGCCAATGCAAAGTCCGGGTAATCATCTTCGCCGTCGTAGGCGTGGGCGCCAACATCATTCACAATGTGTCCAAGCGAAGCCACCAACTTCTTCAGCGACTCCTTCAACTCAAACCCAGCGTGGTCCGACGCCATCACAATATTCATCGCGCCGCTCCCGCCGTATTTTTGGCGATGGTGGCGCGCACCATGGCGGCAACTGGTTCCGGTTCAAAACCAAATTTTTTCAGCAAGTGCTTCAAGGGCGCGCTGGCTCCAAATGAATTCATTCCAACACCCGCGCCATCAAGACCAACCCAGCGCTCCCAACCAAGCGGGCTCGCCATTTCCACCGCGATGCGCGCGCGCATCTTTGGCGGCAACACTGAATCCCGATACGCCTGATCTTGTTTCTCAAACAATTGCCAACACGGCATGCTCACCACGCGGGTGCGAACACCTTCTTTTGCAAGCAAATCCTGCACTTGAATACACAAATTCACTTCGCTTCCAGTGCCAATCAAAATCGCCTGCGCGTCGCCGCCCTTGGATTCGCTCACCACATACGCGCCTTTGGCACAACCGCTTGCCTTGCCGTACACGGTGCGATCAAGCGTGGGCAAATCTTGGCGCGTCAATGACAACACACTGGTGGCGTGGCCGTGGCTCATGGCCGCGCGCCAACACTCCGCAGTTTCATTGGCGTCCGCAGGACGGAACACAAGCAAACCAGGTACCGCGCGCAAACCAGGCAACTGCTCAATCGGTTGATGCGTTGGTCCATCTTCGCCAACGCCAATCGAATCATGCGTGAACACATAGGTCACCGGCATGTCCATGAACGCGCTCAAGCGCATGGAGCCGCGCATGTAATCGGTGAAAATCATAAAGCCACTGCCGAACGGTCGCAGACCACTCAATGCAAGGCCGTTGCAAATCCCGCCCATGGCGTGCTCGCGAATTCCAAAATGTAAATTGCGTCCGCCGTAACTTCCCGGCTGAAAACTTCCCGCGTTGCCATCGATGCCGGTCTTGGTGCTCGGTGTTAAATCCGCGGAGCCGCCAATCATCCAAGGAACTTTTTTGGCGATGGCGTTCAACACTTTTCCACCCGACACGCGGCTGGCCATGCCTTTTGCGTCGGCGGGAAAAACAGGGATTTCCGAATCCCAACCCACGGGCAACTCATGTTTCCACATCTGTTGCAACTGCGCGGCCAACTCTGGAAATTGCTTGGTGTAATTGGCAAACATGGTCTTCCACGCGGCGTTCGCGTCTTTTCCGTGCTTACCCACGCCATCGCTGAAGCGCTGCATCACGCCATCGGGCACCAAAAATTTCGCGTCCTCTGGCCAACCGTACAACTTCTTCGCCTTGCGAATTAAATCCTCGCCCAGCGGCTCGCCGTGCGCGGCGCTGGTGTCTTGCCGCTCGCTTCCAAAACCAATATGGCTGTCAACAACAATCAAAGTTGGTCGACCCTTGGTCTCGCTGGCCACGCCAAGCGTGCGCACAATCGCGTCCAGGTCATTGGCGTCGCCAACACGCAACACATTCCATCCATACCCCAAATAGCGCGTGCTTGGATCATCGCTGTACGCAAGATCCGTCTTGCCTTCAATGGTGATGTGGTTGTTGTCGTAAATCCAAACCAAATTGTCCAATTGCAAATGGCCCGCGATACTTCCAGCCTCGCCACTTATGCCTTCCATCATGCAACCGTCGCCACAAATCGCGTAGGTGCGAAAATTAAAAATCTCAAAGCCTGGTCGATTGAATGTCGCGGCCAACCATTTCTCCGCCATCGCCATTCCAACAGAATTCGCCAAGCCTTGTCCAAGCGGACCCGTGGTTGTTTCCAAACCACTTGTCCAACCATGCTCCGGATGTCCTGGGCACAAACTATCGAGTTGTCGAAACGCCTTGATGGCCTCAATTGGAACCGCGGGCTTGCCCGTGAGCTTGCCGCTCTTGTCCACTTCTTGCGTGCGCGACAAATGCAGCAAACTGTAAATCAACATGCACGCGTGTCCATTGCTCAAAACAAATCGATCGCGATTTGGCCACAATGGATCGGCGGGGTCAAACTTTAAAACATTTTGCCACAATGCGTAACCAACTGGCGCCAGCGCCATGGGCGTGCCAGGGTGTCCGCTGTTGGCGGCTTGCACCGCGTCCATTGAAAGCGTGCGGATCGTGTTAATGGCAAGAGCGTCGATCTGCGGAACATCACCGGGAGTGCCCGCGAAAGTTGTTGTGGTAACTGCTGCTGCTGCGATGGTCATGATTGAATTCCTTGTAAGAAAGTTTGAGGACTTAGGGTAGCGGCGAACGAAGTTATTTTCATCTGTAATTTTGATTTTGTAGTTTCATCACATGGAAATTCTTCGTACTGGCTACCATTCTCAAAGAGGTATCACCATGAACACAACATTCACACATCGATTTCACAAAGCCATTTTTACTTCTTCGATTGTCTTTGGAATTACAACGCTCGCCGTGTTGGCGCAAAGCGCGCCCGCAACTCCAGCCCAGCCGGTCGCTACTCCCGCTGCCGCGCCGGCACAAATACCCTCCGCCCCTGTCGTCGCAAAACAAACTTCAGCCGCGCCAGTCCGCATCGCACCCGCGCAGCAACCGGTGAATGGTCAAGTGGGAAACAATCCCCTCGACACCAATCAATCTGTTCCAACCAAAATAAATCCAGCCAATCAACCTGCGCCGCAACAACCTGTCAACGGCCAAGTTGGAAACAATCCATTGAACTACGACGAATCCGTTCCAACAAATCAAATTCAAACCACGCAAATGGCTGCGCCACAAACCAATCAAGCTGGCACCACCACTCCCGCGGGCGTGGGCTACAACAACCAAGGCGGAATTGTGGATTCAAATGCAATGCAAGGCGCCGCGTTAAACCACGTGCACTATCACTATCACTACAACAGCACCGGGCAGCCGATTGGAAATGCTCCAGCTGGATATGCGCAAGAAAAATATGAGAACCCCGACAAGTTAAGTCAGAATGTGAATTCCACCACTAGTCAAACTGGCGCCGGCGGAATGTATGCCTATCAAGACAACAACATCAATCCAAATTCACGCGTAGGCCCAGGCGGCAATGGCGGCGGGGCTGGCGTGAACGCCGTTTGGAATCCCTACTTAAATAACGGATCCGGCATGCTCACCTATGCCAGTGCTGGAGGCGGCGTTGAGGGATTCAACGACTAGTTCTGAATATCTATTCAATTTGAATTAATTTCAGTTATGTGCGGAGTTTGAATTTGCTGGCTCAGCTGAGTTGCTTGCGGGCCAATTCACCAACTTCGCAATTAGAATTGCGGGATACAGAACGCCAATAATTCCCTCGATAATCGCCGTGCTGCGCGCGCGCGCGGACATTGGAACTAAATCACCGTATCCAATCGTTGTGAGCGTTGAAAAACTAAAGTAAAGAAAGTCATGCCAAGCGAATACTTGCGAGGGCGAAGCACCATTCAATGTTGATTGAAAAGAGCCAGGTGTTTGCTCACTGATGCGATGGTTGATGACACTAAACACAATTCCAATTAGCAGATATACAGAAATCCCACCGTAGATTCGATCGGGCTGCACTGCCTCTTTTCGAAATACCGCAAAGCCAACAAGAATTGTGGAATAAATGTAGTAACAGACCACGAATAATCCAGGCCAACCAATCAGGGCGTTGGACATTTCCAAGTGATTGATTGAGTACGCGCCATAGATAAATATACTCAACGCGGCGAAGGTGATAACAATACCCGTCACTCCCGCCAATGAAATCACCCCGATCGCAGGCAGAAGAGTGAACACAGAGAGCCCCCAAATCGTGGCATGCGTATCTGGAGTGACCAAAAATGGAAATGCCCAAAGTAGTACCACCAATCCAATAAACAAAGGCAAACAACGGTTTCTAAGCCACCGCATTGGATTCAAAACTTCCTCAATATGTGTCGTCCGATTCCGAACGATCTTGTGAGACTGTTGCGTCGGTGGTTGCGATTCGTGTGTCATGTTCACAGTATCGACGGCATTGCTTGGCAATGCAAATGAAATCATTTTATAAATGCACTCAGAAATGCAATGCAATGTTGCATACAAATTCACGTCGCAGGCGCCACATTGTTGGCGTCCGTCAAAGTAAATCATTCCAGCGTGTCAATTGCGTTGCAGAAGAAGTTGCAACGAACAATCACACTTCCTCAAAATCCAAATCATGCGCAAATGGCTCTGGAAGCCGCCACACCGCAATCAAACCAAGCGCCACAACCGCGGCCGCAACCCAGGCGGCCGCCCCAATCATTCCGACTCCCGGCGTAAGAAATTCCCACGCCGTCACCATGATCACGGCGGCGCCGCGCACTAAATTAGGCGCCACAGTGGCGGCCGTGGCGCGCAAGTTTGTACCAAACGATTCGCCCGCGATGGTGACAAACACCGCCCAATATCCGGTGGCGATTCCCGCGGCGAATGTCCAAGAATAAAATGCGAATGCGCTGCGACCACCAAATATCAAAAGTCCAGCGATTGCAATCGCCAGCACGATTATAGAAATCGAAACCGCCGCTCTGCGGCTTTGCAACCATTGACTCAATGAACTACTGAGCAAATCACCAATCGCCGCGCCGGCATATCCGCACATGATCACCGTGGGTGGACGCACCGGTTCACTTAATCCAAGACCACGCGCCAATTCAGGCGCGAACACAAAAATAATTCCGCCCACAAACCAAATGGGTGTGCCCAGCAACACCACGCACGCAAAGCGCCGCAAACGCTCCAGTGGAAAGAACAACATGCGCGGATCGCCGCGTTTCTTGTTTCGCTGCGCGGTGCGCGAATATATTCCGCTTTCCACCACGCCCACACGCAACGCCAAAAGCACGAAGCCCATCACTCCACCAATGATGTACGCGTGGCGCCACGCAAAATTCGCGCCAACCACGCTCGCCACAATCGGACCAAACATTCCCGCGAATGCGATGATCATGGTGCCCCATCCGCGATGTTTTTTGCCCAGCAATTCGCTCACCAAAGTCACGCCCGCTCCCAACTCGCCCGCCAATCCAAAGCCCGCCACAAATCTCAGCGCCGCATACATGGGAACACTGCCCACAAAGCCGGTCAACAGATTGGCCGTGGAATACAGCGCAATCGAACCAAACAATGTCGTCAATCTGCCGCGACGATCACCCAACATTCCCCAAGCAAATCCGCCCAACACCATGCCCACAAGTTGCGCATTGAAAATGGCAACCCCAGCGCTGGTGATGTCACCAGTTGCAAATCCAAATGTCACTTGAAATAAATGCCCTATGCGCTCCCAGCCCGTGATCGAAGTGTTTGGATCCGCTGGCAGTAATCCCAATCCACCCGGGCCCAAACTGGCAACGCGCACAACGCTAAATATCACCAGATCATAAAGGTCCACGAAGTAGCCAAGCGCGGCAACCGTGACTGCCAACCAAGGCGTTGCCCGCGCGCCATTTTCAACAACTGAAAAACTATTCGCGGATTTGGTCACGACAGAGTTGTACAACAAATTTGCAATTGATTTCAATGCGCCACAGATTGGATACGCGAACAAACAAAGAAACAAACACCCGCAAAAAAATACAAAACAAAACTACAAAACAAAAAAAGAACACCCCGACTCGAGATCGGGGTGTTCAAACAACCGGTATTCATTGCTGAATACCGGGTGAATTTCTTTTGAAATGAACGTTTGGACGCCTTGGTTC
>SYAD01000047.1 GCA_005789005.1 Planctomycetia bacterium
CCCGACGCGGGTAGCGTGACCTATCAGGGATTGGGTTCGCCTACTCACCACATGGTGCGCAAAAATGTGGGGGTGGCGCCGCAAACTCTGGCCATTTATCAGGAACTGTCCGGTGAGGAAAATGTTTTGTTTTTCGCTCGCTTGCAAGGCGTGAACAATCCTCGTGTCGCCGCGCGCGATGCGCTTGAAAGAGTGGGCTTGACGGGGCGCGCCCATGACCGCGCGGGAACATATTCCGGCGGAATGCAACGGCGCCTGAATTTAGCCGCGGCATTTTTTCACAAGCCCCCGCTATTACTGCTGGATGAGCCCACCGCGGGCGTTGATCCGCAAAGTCGAACCAATATTCTTGAACTTGTGCGCGAACTTGCCAATGAGGGCGCCGCGATTCTGTACACCACGCATTACATGGAAGAGGCGCAGAAAATTTGCGACCGCGTTGGAATAATGGATGAGGGAAAAGTTCTTGTGGCCGGCAGCGTTGAAGAATTGCTTGCAAAGCACGGAAAAGAAACGCTTGTCATGATTGAACGTCCTGGCGGCGAGACGCGCATTTCCACCAACGATCCACTGCGCGAAGTGACCACCGCGCTTGAAGCTGGCGATGTCACCGGCCTGCGCGTGGAGCGCGCCGATCTTGAAACAGTTTTTCTGTCGCTCACAGGCAAAAGGTTGCGAGATTGATGCGCGTCATTCTTACGATTGCCGCAAAAGACCTGCGTCTTTTACTGCGCGACCGTACCAACGCGTTCTTTGTGATTGTTTTCCCGCTGGCCATCGCCATTTTCTTTGGAAGTATTTTTGGCGGCAGTGGCCGCAGCATTCCGGTTGCGGTAGTTCTAGAAAGCGCCGGTCCAGCCGCCACTGACTTTGCCAACGCGCTTGAAAAAGATTCGACGCTGAGTGTGCGAATACTTCCCAGCCGCGAAGAAGCTGACGCAAGCGTGCGGCTTGGCCGCGTGGCCGCGTGCGTGATTATTCCAAAGACATTCGACGCCGACCTGGAGAAAGCCATGGCGGGCGGCCGCGCGATCGTGGAAGTGCATTGCGATCCCGCGCGCCAAGCCGAGAGCGGTCTTGTTGTTGGAAAATTAAATGAGCACGCCATGCGCGCCATTGTTCGCATGTTCACCAATCCAAAAATCAACAGCAAGATGTTGGCGCAAAGCAAGTTGGCGCTGGCGCTCAATCCAAACATGACAAGTCAGCAACGCGAACGCGTCAGCGATGTGCTGGAATCAGTGCAGGAACTTTTCAAACAGCAGAATCGCGAAGCCACGGCGGCGGAAACTTCCAAGACAATTGCTGGCTCAGTGAATGGCGACTCCACAACCAACACTATGAAAGCAAATACAAGCGCAAGTACAAAGTCCGCAAGCAACAACACCGAAAATGAAATTGTTCCCGTATCAACTCCATCCTCCGCAACATCACCTGATCTATTCTTGGCGCTGCCAATTCAAATTCAGAGCAGCACGCTGGCGAGTGAATCTATCGAGCCACCAAGCACATATGCCGTAACATTTCCACAAGGACTTGTGTGGGGATTTGTGGGATGCATTGGTGCGTTCGGCGCGGGCATGGCCGAGGAGCGCCGCCGCGGAACATTCATGCGGTTGCTACTTGCGCCTTGCACCATCTTCAGCGTGCTGGCTGGAAAAAGTCTGGCGTGCTTCACCGCATGCGTAACCATGAGCGTGTTCATGCTGCTTGTCGCCACGCTTGGCTTTCATGTGTCCGTACAAAATTGGCCCATGCTCGCGCTGGCCATAGCCACATGCAGTTTCGCGTTTAGTGGTTTCACCATGGCGCTTTCCGGTCTATTTAAAAACAACGAAGGCTCCGCGCGCAGTGCTGGTAACGCCATTGTGTTGGTGCTGGTCATGATTGGTGGCGGCACAATTCCGCTTGCATTTATGCCGCCATTTCTTCGCGCGGCAAGTCAAGCAAGTCCCTTCTCGTGGGCCATTCTTGCCATTGAAGGCGCTGTCTGGCGCGGCTTTGCGTTCACCGAAATGCTTGCGCCACTTGGGATTTTGTTCTTCATTGGCGCGCTTGGACTAGTGCTGGGAAAGACTTTCATACAAAAACGCGCGCGCGCCTAAGTTGGCGTGTGTCGTTTTAATCACATGCGCAATCATGCTGAGTAAAATGCGTCATACTGCTTCATATGCCAGAACTCTTGGATTCCTCCAACATCATGGATCGCAGTCTGCAATTTCATGTGTGGCTGCCGCAAATGACGTTGTGGGTAGGAATGGTTCTGCTGGTTGCGGTCATGTTCAATCGTTATGGAACAAAATTGGGCTTGCCCAGTGGCCTTCTCTTTCTAGCGCTGGGAATGATTTGTGGCGAGGACGGCCCGCTACAAATTAATTTCTTTGACTTCGATCTGACCTATGGCGTTGGAATGATCTGTCTGATCTTGATTCTTTTTTACGCGGGCCTTGGAATAAAAATGACGCACATGCGCGGAGCCTGGACGCCTTCGATTGCGTTGGCCACCGTGGGCGTGATCATGATCTCCGCGCTCATTGCGGTCTTTGTGAAATGGTGGAACCCAATCACCACTTGGACCGAGGCACTGCTGATTGGCAGTGTGCTTGGAAGCACGGATGCGGCCGCGGTGTTTGCCGCGCTTGTGGGAGTTGGATTCAAGGGCCGCGTGCGCCAAATTGTGGAACTTGAAAGTGGCTTGAACGATCCCATGGCTTTCATACTTGTGTTCGCGCTCACATCCATTGTCATGGGCAAGGAAATGTCCGGCGTGGAAATTGGCATTGATGTGTTGAAACAATTCGCCGTTGGTGGCGTCGCGGGATTGCTGATGGGTTGGCTCACCATGAAATCGTTCACGCTTCTGCCAAGCCAGGAAACTGGTCTCTATCCAATCCGCAGCGTGGCTTGCGCACTTGCAAGCTATGGAGTGGCGAGCATTTTTGGTGGCAGTGGACTTGTCAGCGTGTTTCTATGCGCAATTTACTTGGGAAATTCCGCGCTGCCATTGCGCGCCACCATTGTGCGCGTGCATGACTCATTGGCATGGGGCGGACAAATCACCATGTTCTTTTTTCTTGGGTTCTTGTGTACGCCGCATCGACTCATAGAGCCGCAGATTTTACTGGGCGGTTCCATGGTGGCGCTGTGGCTTGCGTTTGTTGCCAGACCAGTTGCGGTTGCGGCGATTTTTTTACCTTTGCAAAGTCCATGGCGCGAAACCGTATGCGTGGCGTGGTTGGGTTTGCGGGGCGCGGTGCCAATTATTCTTTCCACCATTCCACTTTTGTTTCTTGGCAATCCAGACGTTGCGCCGCGCGCGCAACGCTTGTTTGATCTGGTGCTGATCTGCGTGGTTGTGGGATGCATCATTCCCGGATCAATTATTAAAGTGATTCCGCGTTGGCTTGGCATGCTCACGCCAAAAACATTGGCTCAAGAAGAGGCGGAATCCGAAGCCTGATTCGTGCTGGATTCACTGGTGGCATTCATGGCAAGCGGGCCCTGAAGTGGTTTCACCTCATCGATCAAGCGATCCAATTTTCGCAACGCGGGCAAGCACCACGCAATCGCACCGGTCACGGCAAGCGTTCCAATTCCGCCACTGATCACGCTCCATACGGGACCAATCCACGCCGCGACAAGTCCGCTTTCAAATCCACCAAGCTCATTGCTGCACTCGATAAAAATTCCGTTGACCGCTGTCACGCGCCCGCGCAATTGATCGGGCGTGCGCGTTTGCACCAACACATGGCGAATGACCACGCTGACATTGTCCACCGCGCCGCTGGCCATAAGCAATGCGACGCTAATCCAAAATGAATTGCTTATGCCAAATAGAATCATGCACACGCCGACTCCAACCACGCTCCATAACAGCAGTGGTCCCGCGGGTCGCAGCGTTGGTCGCACCGCCAAGAATCCCGCGATGATCAACGCGCCGACCGCCGTGGACGCGTTGAGAATTCCAAGTCCGACCGCGTCGGTGTGCAAAATGTCCGTGGCAAAAATTGGAAGCAACGCCGTGGCTCCGCCAAATAGCACCGCCAATAAATCCAGCAAGATGGCGCCCAAAATCACTTTCTCTTTACGAATATGCGCGGCGCCCGCGAACATGGCGCGGAAACCAAATCCGCCCGTAGCCTTCACAGTTTCTCGCGGACGTAATTGCGTCGCCGCAATGGCAAAGCCAGCGCACAACACCGTGGACAACGCGAACACAATCCATGTTGAATGCGTGAGCGCGATCAAGCCGCCGGCCAACACCGGTCCACCAATCGCGGCGCATTGAAAGATGGCGCTGTTCCATGTCACCGCATTTTGAAAGCGATCAATGGGAACCAACAGCGGCAATAAACTTTGACGCGTTGACATGTTGAAAGCGCGCACGCAACCACTCAGCGCGATGGCCACAAAACTAATCCACAGCGGAGCGCCGCAATATGCGGTGACCGCCAGCAACGCCGCCACCAAAGTAAAGCCGCCTTGCGTGAACATTAAAATTTTGCGGCGATCAAACAAATCAACCATGTGACCCGCTGGAAAGGCCAACACCATCACGGGCAAGGCGCGCGCCAAACCGATCAATCCCAAACTCAGCGGATCTTTAGAGCGCTCCCACACATCCCACAACACGGTGGTGTTGAGCATTTGCAAACCAAATCCGCCAGACAACATTCCCGCCGCGTACCAGCGGTAATTGCGCTCGCGCCATGCGTCCTTCCATGACGCTGGTCGAGCCGCAGTGGTGGAATTGGGCCGCGCGTTCTGCATTACTCCAACACTAGCCGATCACAATTCATGATGTGCGATATGCGAGGTGCAAGGTGCGATGTGCGATATGCGATGTCGCTACGTGCAATATGCGATGCGCGATAACCGCTGTTCGTAGCGGTAGTGATTGATAGCTCAAAATAGTCTTCGCAATAAAAAACGCGCCGGTGTGAAGGGCGCGTTGTGCAAACTA
>SYAD01000048.1 GCA_005789005.1 Planctomycetia bacterium
AACCGATTGCCCGCGGTGAACCCAAACAAGGGCAACGTGAATGTGGATCGCGCCGTGCAAATACTCAACGCCCGGCGCAACGGCGGGTTTGGAAACATGGTTCAGAATCGCGCCATAGAGGAGTCGATGTCGCGCGCAAAACTGGAAATTGTGCAGCCGTTACCCGAGTTGTTGAAATTGCTCGAGGAGCTTGATGATCCATCATTTGAAATTCGACAGGCGGCGTCGCAAAAATTACTCGATCGATCTTTCACGGACGAAAGTATTTGGGCGGTGCTTGATCGATTCACTTTGAGCGAAGAGGCACGCGGCCGCTTGCTCACCGCGGCGTGTCGGCGCGTGTTGGATCGTCCTCGCGGCGCGCTTGGAATTCGAATGGGGCAAGCGCCACTGGATCGTCCGGGAGTTGTGATTCAAGCCACGCTCGTGGGCATGCCGGCCGAGAAATTTCTTCGCGCGGGTGATGTGATCGAGGAGATCGACGGGCATAAGGTTGCCAGCACGATGGATCTTGTTGAATCGATTCAGAATTATTCGCCTGGCCGCGAGGTGAAGATCAAATTGCGTCGACCCGAACGCGACCCGCAAGGGCGCCCGTTGATTGGTCCAGACGGAAAAATGATCGAACGCCCAGTTGATCTTGCCATGCCCTTGGGCAACGCGGAGGATTTGGACAAGGCCGACCCGGGCGATCCGCGCGCCGCGCAAAACATGCAACTTCAGCAAAGAGTTCTGGAAGCGCAATTCATTCTAAAGCGCTTTGCCGAGCCAAGCGCGCCAGTTTTGGCGCCGGCACCCGAAGCTCCATAAAATTTTCGCTGGTTCAAAGCGTCAGTGGATTTTTAAAGTGATGGTCTTGAATCGGCGCCACCAAATCCAGCACCGACATGAGAACCATGGACGGACTTTCAGTCGCGGGTACCTCATGGATGATGTCGGCGGGATAATACGACAGCACGGGCTCGGTCTCATTTCGATAGACATCAAAGCGGTGGTGAATCACTTTTTCGTCCGCGTCATCAAGGCGATTTTCTTTCAAAGCGCGGCGGCGCATGCGTCGAACCATTTCTTTTTGGTCGGGACAAATTAAATGAAGAACCGCTAGAACATCGATGTAGTTCTTCAGCGCCTTGGCTTGGCTCACTGTTCGTGGAATGCCGTCAAGCACCAGCAAATCTTGGGCAGGCTTGAAGATGCTCAGCGCCACTTGCGCTTTCATATTTTGCTGCCACATTTCAACTGTCAATTCATCAGGAACCAGTTCGCCTTTGCTGGAGTGCGTCATAAATTTTTTCCCCAGCGGGCTGGCTAAATCAAGCGAGCGAAATACATCGCCGCATGCAAGATGAAAGAACCCTGGCACTTGTCCAAGAATTTTTCCTTGAGTTCCTTTGCCAGAACCTGGCGCGCCAAACAAAAGAATGCACTTGTATCGATGACTCATCGTGGGGCTCCTTGGGGTGACGGAGTATGCCATGGGAATCGATTATTTGAAAGTGAAATTTGTATAGGCTGTGCCTGTGGAATTTCCCAGATACCAATGGCATTCGACGGCGCCGGCTCGGGATTCTTCTATTGGTCTGCGCGAGCGGGTGATTCGCTGTCGCGGACTTGCGGGCGAGCGCAATGCGCAATTGTTCGCCACGCCTCAGCCGCCTCTGGCATTGATGCACGATCCGGGCTCGTTGCATGGCGCTGACAATGTGGCGCGGGTTTTGGATCGTTGGATCACGCAAGGCAAACGCATCGCCGTGTACGGTGATTACGACGCCGACGGAATTTGCGCCACGGCGATTCTGATCCGCTTGTTTCGTGAATTGAAAGTGCAGCCATCTCCGATTGCGTACATACCGCACCGCGTGATCGAGGGATATGGATTGCACAACGAGGCGCTTGATGATTTGCGCGCGCGCGATATCGAAGCCGTTGTCACCGTTGATTGTGGCGGGTCCTCAATTGAAGAGGCGCTGCATGCGCAAAAGTTGGGGATTGAATTGGCGATCACGGACCATCATCGATTGCGTTACGACGGCGATGGAAATGTGCAGTTGCCGCAATGTCAGGCGATCGCGCATCCTGAATTAGGCGACACGCCGTTTCGCCCAATTTGTGCCGCAATGGTGGCGCTGAAAGTGGCCAAGCGTTTGATTCGAATACGCACGGGCGATCAACCGCCTCAGGTCCTGCGTCAGTGGATTGTGAATGAGGCAATTCCACTCGCGGCCGTTGCCACCATCGCGGATGTCATGCCCATGATCGATGAAAATCGCATCGTGGTTGGAAGCGGTTTGGCAGTTCTGAAAAACACAACCGTCGTGGGTCTGCGTTGTTTGATACCCAACGCCGCGTTGGCAAGTCCGATCATGGACGCAAGCGTGATTGGATTTCAAATCGCGCCGCGTTTAAATGCGGCGGGTCGGCTTGAGCACGCCACACAAGCGCTGGATTTGCTTCTGAATGAAAACCCAGCCGAATGCAAGAACATGGCGACGAAACTGGATGAATTAAATGAAATGCGTAAACAGAACGCCAAGGACATGGTGGATTTAGCGCGCGCCAAAGCAATAGCGGCGTCATTGAACGCTGAAGATCGTTGCGCGATTGTCATGGCGGACAAAAGTTGGAATCCTGGCATTCTTGGTTTGGCCGCGGGCCGGCTTTCCGAGGAGTTCACTCGTCCAGTGATGTTGTTCGGCGCAAGCGACAGTGGCTGGAAGGGATCGGGTCGCGCTCCAGTTGGATTTGATTTGCACGAGTGCCTCTCCAACTGCGCCAAATTTTTCACCAACTTCGGCGGACACGCGGCGGCGGCGGGGGGCTCCATGAACTTTGATCAATTCGAGGCGTTCGCCCCGCGCTTTGAAAGCGCCGCAAAAATGCAAATGCGCGACGGTGTTCAAAAGCCGGCGCTTGAAGTAGACGCCGAACTTTCATATGGAAACGTCAAGGATAAAAAAACCATCCCCATCATCCAATCGCTTGGGCCATTCGGTCAAGGATTTGCCGATCCAAATATTCTTATGCGCGGCTTTCAAGTTTTGCGCACGGACATTCTCGCAGGGACGGGTTTGAAATTATTGGTGCAAGACGACACCGGCGCCAAGGGCGAACTTATATTTTGGCACAACGCGCAATACAGAAATTTATTCACGCCTGGTCGTCGCTTTGACGCGGTGGGTTGCCCAAAGCCCAGTAGTAATCCACTCTTCCCGCCTTCGATCCATTTGAAAGACGTTCGCTTTCACGACAACTCCACCACCGCGTGATTTGTATTTGCGCGCCGAACGCGCCTGTCACATCACAAATTCTTCGCCACGGCGAATGGATCGCGCTGGGTTTCGGTTGCGCAAATCGTTGGCTTCAAGCGCCGCAAGTGGACCGATCTCAATCTTTGCGTCCACGCTGCCATCGGTTCGCCGCGGAATAATCACGCCCACGCTTTCAAGCCACGCGCCATTGCGGTCGCTTTGAATTCGGTGGCTGCTCGCGGGGCTGTCCTCGCCCTCGGCGTTTTTAATTGGCGCGAACTCCTCCATGCGCGTGGTTTGCAGCGTGACGCTTGATTGCGCCAGTGGCAACGCGTCGAAAATAAAACATTCAAATTTAAAAGCGTTCGGCTTGTCGGGTTGAGTGTGCGCCCCGGTGGCCGGGTCAAAGCATGGAACTTTTTTGTGCGCCCTATGCCACGGCAATTTAATTTCCGCGCTCAAGGCCAAGCGTTGCGCGAACTCGACGGAGATCACATGCACCGCAATATTCGCCGCGCCAAATGCCAACTCGCCACCGGCGTCGCGTTGTTGCGCCATGGCCGGCGGCAAATCCGAATATTCAATCACAGTGGTGCGGTCGCCTTTGTCAGTTGGAAAATTGCAAAGAACGCCCACTTTTTCCGCGGCATTACGCTTGGGCACGCACTTGCTGCTCATCTCGCCGCTGGATCCCTTGGCCGACACATGCGCTCCGATAAAAACGGGATCAATCACGCGGACCAACGGATTGTCAACTTGAAAGTAACTCAACTGCGTGATTCCACGCGCGACCATTTCTTTCAGCGCGCCCGTTTGATGCAGCGCGCGAATGGCGCCGCCGTGCCCGTCGGGATTGGTGGCAACGTGTCCCGCGTCCGACAAAAGAATTCGCCCGTCCGCGTCGGTGCATGGAACCACTCCTTGTGGAATGAAGATGTGTTCCTGCTTGTGTCTTCCAAAATAATTATTGTCGGCGAAGAACGCTTGCGTGTCGGCGTCATTCTGCGGGCTGGTCATAATGAACCACGGAATGCGCACGCTGTAGCGACGCTCGGTGGCCAGCAGTTGCTCGGCGAACACGCGAAAGAGCGGCTTGCCCGTGACCACGGTGGCTGGATAGGGTCCCTTGGGGCCGCGCCAACCAAGCCTGGTTCCTTGTCCGCCAGCCACGGTGAACGCCGCCACCTTTGCGCGGCGGATCAACTCTTCGCCAACTTCGCGAAACTCCTGCGAATTTGCGGCATTGTGATGGATGATGTTGGGAGGCGAAAGCGCGGACAAGTCGCGGGATTTTTGCGAACTTGTTTGCGCCAGCATGCCGGCCAAATCCTCAAGTGGCAGCGAATTTATTTCATTCAGAAAACGAACCAGCTCGGGCGCGCCTAATTTTTCGGCGCCAACAAGTAGATGCGCTTGTCCCGCGCGATCCAGTCGTTCTTTTGTTTGTTGCATTCGATCCATGGTTGCAATTTAAATTGAGTTTCGATATTTATGAAAGACATAATTCAAGGACACGTTTCAGGCACTCGCCTGAACGCTGATTCATGCCGCGCTGTCAACTTTCATTTCCAGAATCGGCGCCCAATGATTGCGGCAATTCCGGATCGCTCCACCCATCGGGTCTATGTCGCACGATCAAGCCACGCCGAAGATAAATCACCTGCTCGCAAATATTGGTGGCGTGATCCGATATCCGATCGACGGCTTTCACCACGCCAAGCAAGCGGAAGGCGAAGCCGGGGCTGAACGCGCCCGTGGCAACTTGATTTTCCGCGTCGAGCAGAATTTCTTTTTTAAAGCGTTGCACCGTGTCGTCAAACAGCAACACTTGGCGCGCCAACGCGGCGTCCTCGCGTTCCAATGAACGCGTGGCGTCACGAAGCATGCCCAGAACGCTATTGGCCATAACGCGAAACGTGTCGGGAGTTCGTTCTGTAAATCGACGCGCTTCAAACACACCCTCGGCAATGGTCACGCCGTCGTCGGCGATGCGCTCAAGTTCGTTGTTCACTTTCACAATCGTCAGCACCGAGCGGATCGCGTGCTCCTGGGTCTGGCCCATCGCCAACAAGGGCACGCTGGCGCGTTCAATCTCCACATCGGCCTTGTCAATCGCATTGTCGGCCAAGATCACTTCGCGCGCCTTGTCTATGTCGGAGTCAAAGAAACAATCCACCGCTTGCGTGCATAAATCCAGCACGCGGCGACCTTGGACGGTCATTTCTTTTTTGAGCAACGAAAGTTGTTGGTCAAATGCGCTCATCTCTTCTTGATCTTAGCGGCTACTCTTTGTTCGTGCCTCTTCTGAGCGTCAATGTGGATCATGTTTGCACGCTTCGCCAAGCGCGCAAGGGAGACGAACCCGACCCCGTGCTCGCCGCGGCGCAAGCCGAACTTGGCGGCGCCGATGGAATCACCGTTCATCTGCGCGAGGATCGAAGGCATATTCAAGACGCTGATGTGGCGCGATTGAAGAAGCATGTGTCCACGCGGTTGCATTTGGAAATGGCCGCGACAAAGGAGATGGTGCGCTTCGCCATCGCCACGCAACCAGCCACGGCCATGTTGGTTCCGGAACGGCGCCAAGAGTTGACAACCGAGGGCGGCCTGGACGCCGCGGGACAAATTCCATGGCTCACCGAGGTGGTGAGCATGCTTACGGGCGCCGGGATTCCCGTGAGTCTTTTTATTGACGCCGATCGCAAGCAAATCGATGCCGCGCGCAAAGTGGGCGCCGCGATTTGTGAACTGCACACTGGCCCGTGGGCCCACGCGGTGCATGCGCAGGCGGGAGCGTTGCTTGGAAAGCAATCGGATCATCAACTTGAGGTGTTGCTTGTGGCGGCTCGTCACGCGCGCGAACTTGGTTTGCAACTCAACGCCGGCCACGCCCTGAATGTGGCCAATGTTGGGCCCGTCGCCCGCTTGCCGCAATTGCATGAACTTCATATCGGGCATTCAATCGTCAGCCGCTCTATCTTTGTGGGCATGCAAGAAGCCGTGCGCGAAATCAAAGCCGCAATGTTGGAGGATCAAAAGTGAGTTCAAACAAACCACTGGCATTGTCCGGTTGTTGGACGGCCATGGTCACGCCATTCACCAGCGACGCAACTCGCGTTGATGTGGAATGTTTCAAGCGGCAAATCCGCGCGCAGGCCGAAGGCGCCGTGGCGGGAATTGTTCCGTGTGGCACCACTGGCGAAGCGCCAACATTGAGCGCGCAGGAACACGAGCAGGTTGTCGCCACCGCGGTGGAGACCGCCAAGTCGCTGCGTATGCAGGTGATGGCCGGCGCCGGAAGCAACAACACCGCAACCGCGGTGAAGTTGCACAAGTTGGTCGCGGCGCTGGGCGCTGACGCCGCCTTGCATGTCGCGCCGTATTACAACAAGCCAAATCAAGAGGGTATTTACCAGCATTTCATGCATGTCGCCGACGCGGCCGATTTGCCCGTGGTGCTGTATTCCATTCCTAGCCGCTGTGGCGTTGCAATTTTGCCTGAGACCGTGGAGCGTTTGTCCAAGCATCCAAACATTGTCGCCATCAAGGAGGCCACCGGCAGTATTGAATCCGCCACAGAAATTCGCCGTCGCTGTGCCATGCCAATCTTGTCGGGTGACGATGTGCTCACGCTTGCCTTCGCGGCGGTCGGCGCCATTGGCGTTGTCAGCGTGGTCAGCAACGTCATGCCTGCGTTGGTGCAGTCGCTGATTCACGCGTGCGTTCAAAATGATTTCGCCGCGGCGCGCGTGATCCATGAAAAACTTTTACCGCTGTCCAAGGGCTTGCTTTCATTAGATACCAATCCAGTTCCCATCAAGACCGCTATGCAAATCTTGGGCCGTGACAGCGGCGCCGTTCGATTGCCATTGGTGGGCGCGACCGCGGCAACGCAAAAAATAATCGCCGAACTTTTACATCACGCGGGCTTGATGTCAGGCCAACGCGGCGTAACTCAAACAGAGAGGGTGCATTGAGCGATCTTCATTCCGCGCAATACAGCGTTGAGAATTTGCCATATAAAGTGGCTGTTTTATGCTACTTGTGGGACAAGCAGGGGCGCGTCCTTTTGTTGCATCGCAAGAAGCAACCCAACATTGGAATGTGCAGCCCCATTGGTGGCAAACTTGAAATCAGCCAAGGCGAGGGTCCGCATGAATGCGCCATCCGAGAAATTTCCGAGGAGGCCGGCATCACGCTCGCGAGTAACGATGTGCGCTGCATGGGAGTGGTGAGCGAGAAGGGCTATCAAGGCCAGGTGCACTGGCTGATTTTCTTGTTCGAGACAACTCGTTTGATTGACCCCGCGCTTATTCCTGAGAATGAATTCGACGAGGGGCGGTTGGAGTGGGTTGCGCTAGGCGAAGTGGAGAAGCAAAATATTCCTTGGACAGATCGTCACATCATGTGGCCGGCGGTTCGCAAGCATAAAGATGGCGGATTTTTCATGGTGCATATTGATTGCTCCACCACGCCACCAAAGCACGTCATGTGCGAAAGCAAATTACCCGCGGTCTTTCAAAAATAAGTCTGCGTATTTACGCAGGTAATCCTGCGATTACGGCCACTTCATCGGCCAAGGCCTTGGCCTGACTTGCCGTCGCCGCCTCAGCGATCAGGCGAATAATGGGCTCGGTGTTGCTGGCGCGCAAATGCACCCAGCCGTTTGACAAATCAATGCGCACGCCGTCGGTCGTGTCAACTTTGGCGCCGGCAAATGCAGTGGCCACGCGATCAAGCGCGGGCTTCACCGCCGCAATTCCACCAATGCCTGAAAGTTCAAGTTTGCGTTTGATCATCGACACCGCGGGAATTTCCGCCGCGATCACGGATAATTTTTTACCGCGCGTGGCCAGAAGTTCAAGCGTGAGCGCGATGCCGCTGAGTGAATCGCGGATCCAACACACGCTTGGCCAAATCACGCCGCCGTTGCCTTCGCCACCAATCACGCTATTGGAATTTTTCATGGCGGCCACAACGTTCGCCTCGCCCACGGCGCTGCGATATACGCGGCTGCCGGAAAATTGAGCCGCGACAGAATCAATCATGCGACTGGTGCTGAGATTGGTGGCCATTGCGCCAGAGCCAACGCGTTCAAGCACGCGCAGCGCGCACAGCGCCAATGTGTATTCCTCGCCAATGTAGCGGCCGTTCTCATCCACAATCGCCAAGCGATCGGCGTCTGGATCTTGCGCGAAACCGCAGGCAAATGAGCCTTTTGCAACGGCGGCAGCGAGTTGATGCAGGTTGGCTTCGGTTGGTTCCGGGGTGTGCGCAAATGCGCCAGTGACCACGCCGTTGAGGTGTTCAAGGCGCACGCCCAATTGATCCAACAACAAGCCAACAGCGCGGCAACCCGCGCCGTTGACGCTGTCAACCACCACGCTCAGTTTCGCGGCGCGAATTGTTTCGCGGTCGATCAACTGCAGCACGCGGCGCACATGAATCTCATCCGCGTCGGTTTGGCGGACAACTTTATTCATGTCATGCATCGGCGTTGGCGCAAGTTCAACGTTATTTGGATTCCATCTTTTTTTAAATTCCTCAATGATTTCATTCGCTTGCTCCACCGGCGGCGCGGCGCCCGACGCGTCAAGACATTTGAAGCCATTCCACTCAATTGGATTGTGGCTCGCGGTTGAAATCAGCGCGCCGTCCGCGTGCGTGTGCAATACCATCACTCCAACGGTCGGAGTCATGGCCACGCCAAGATCCGTCACGCGGCAACCCGCGCGAAGCAAACCGGCGATTGCATGCTCCAAAAGTTCCGCGCCACTTTCGCGGCCATCGCGGCCAGTGATCACATGCGGCGCTTTATTTGAATGCTCAATCAACCACGAACCGAAAGCCAATCCAAACGCATGCGCCACTTGTGGAGTCATTGTTTTTCCAACAATGCCCCGAGCGCCGGAAACACTAAGCATCAAAGGTGCGGAGTTCATCGTGAAACAATAACGATTTCCACATCGGGGTGAAACATTCACTATTGCGGCACATTTGCGGGCAGACCATATACTCAATTTCATGTTTGAACTTCGAATTCAACGGACATTTTCCGCGGCGCACGCCATTGTGATGGCGGGAGTGCGCGAGCCCATGCATGGGCACAACTGGCAAGTCACCGTGGCGGTGTGCGCCGACGCGCTTGACTCCGATGGATTGCTTTGTGATTTCCATCTGCTGCAAAATTCACTCGATGAGGTCATCCAGCCATTCAACAACCGCTCCTTGAATGAGACCGCGCCATTTGATCGGATCAATCCAACCGCGGAACTTGTGGCGCGACATATCGCGGAGCAAGTTGGCGCGAAGTTGCCCAGTGGTGTGCGTATAAAGGAAGTCCGCGTGGTTGAAGCGCCGCAATGCGAAGCATGCTTCGCGCCGAATCAGGTGGCTCGTTGAAACGTACCCGCATTCAACTTGACCCCGCGGTCGATGCCAGCGCGGCGCCTTCAAGCACGTTCACAGCCCTCACGGCTCTCACGGATCCCGCGCGATTTTTAAACCGTGATTTTGAGTGGCTTGAATTCAACCGCCGAGTGTTGGACATGTCCAACGATTCTGGAACGCCGTTGTTGGAACGAATTCGTTTTCTTTCCATTTTCTCAAGCAACCTAGATGAGTTTTTCATGAAGCGCGTGGGTTCCTTGCGCGACCAGATTGAGCAGGGGCGCGCCGGGCCGGTGGTGGAGTCGCTCACACCGGCGCAGCAATTCGCCGGGATTCGTGAGCGCGTTGTAGCCATGGCCAAATCTCAGGCAAACACGCTAAAAAATGAGCTTTTGCCAGCGCTTCGCGAGAAGCAAATTGATCTTCTGAAATGGGATGGGTTGAACATCAACGAGCAGAACGAGGCCCGCGCGTGGTTTCGCCACAATGTATTTCCAATCCTCACGCCGTTGGCGGTGGATCCCGGGCATCGGTTTCCCTTCATCTCCAACATGAGCGTCAGTCTTGGCGTGATGTTGCAACGACCCGGCGAAAGCGAGCAACTTTTTGCGCGCGTAAAAGTGCCCGAGATTCCATCGCGCTTGTATTGCGTGCCAGGAACGCGCCGTTGGATTCCTTTGCAAGACATCATCGAGCATAACTTAGACGAGCTCTTTCCTGGAATGGAAATCCTGAAGGTGCTTCCATTTCGCGTGACGCGCAACGCTGAGATTGACAACGACAACGATGACGCCGACGATCTGCTGGAGGCGATTCAGCAGCAATTGCGCGAGCGCCGCTTCGCCCGCGTGGTGCGCATGGAAATTCCAAGCGACGCGAATCCCCGCATTCTTAAATTTCTCATGGACGAACTGGAAATTGACGAGGCGGATATTTACGAGACCGACGGCCTGCTGGAGTATGGAGCGCTGAACGAGATCGCGGATTTGGATGATGCGACACTTCATTTCAGCCCATGGACTCCGCTAAAGCCCCCGCAGGTTGGCCACGGAAACTACGATATTTTCGCTCGAATTCGCAAGGGTGACGTGTTGTTGCACCATCCTTACGAAAGTTTCGAGGCCAGCATTGAGCACTTCATTGAGCAGGCCGCGAAGGATCCAAAAGTGCTTTGCATCAAGCAAAGTTTGTACCGCACAAGTGGCGATAGTCCATTTATCACCAGCCTCATTCAGGCCGCCGAAAGTGGAAAGCAAGTCGCTGTGTTGGTTGAATTGCGCGCGCGCTTTGACGAGGCGCGCAATATTCGTTGGGCGAGAAAGTTGGAGGACGCGGGCGTGCACGTGGCTTACGGCGTGGTTGGACTGAAGACCCACACCAAGACCGCGTTGGTTGTGCGCCAAGAGTCCGACGGTATTCGTTGCTACGGACACATCGGCACGGGCAATTACAATTCCAAGACCGCGCGGTTGTACGAGGACATTGGTTTGTTGACATGCGACGCGCAAATCACCGAGGACCTGACGGGTCTCTTCAATTATATGACCGGTCGAAGCCGTCAGCGCGATTATCTTCGCCTACTGATCGCGCCGGTGGCCATGAAGAAACGTTTCGTGCAATTGATCGAGCAGGAGATTGAACTCACCAAGCCTGGAATGCCTGGCCGCATCATCGCAAAGATGAATCAACTTGAGGACCGCGGCATCATGGACGCGCTCTATCGCGCCAGCCAAGCCGGCGTTCAAATTGACTTGATTGTCCGTGGTTTTTGCTGTTTACGACCAGGCGTTCCCGGTCTCAGCGACAACATTCGCGTGCGCAGCGTGGTGGGGCGTTTCTTGGAGCACAGCAGAATTTTCTGGTTCCAAGCGGGCAAGAAAAATCCACTCGACGGCGAAATGTTCATCGGTAGCGCCGACTGGATGTATCGTAATTTACAAACGCGTGTTGAAGCGGCCACTCCAATTTTGCTTATGGAGCATCGGGCTCGGCTTTGGGATGTGATTCAAACGTGCTTGAATGATTGCCGTCAATCATGGCAGATGCGTGGCGATGGAACGTATGAGCGAATTCGTTGGGAGCAGTTGGATCCCACCGACCCACGCGCCATTGGAGTGCATCAACATTTAATAAACGTTGAAACACAGCGGCATCAAAGCCTTGAACATTCAAGCAGTTTGTAGCGCGCATGGAACCGCCCTCCACGCGTGCATTTTTATATTGCCATTGCAAAACTAGCCCGCGCTGGGAATGGTTCCGCCTGAACCCATGCCTGGTCCAGAAGCCGTGAACGGCGCGCTGGGACGATTCAATCCAAGGTCGTACAAAAGTTGGCTGAAGCGGCTAGTTTCCAAATACCGCACCGATCCGTTGACGCTCCAAGGCGATTCAGGTCCAGGCTGATTTTGAATTGGCACCACCGCGGGAATCGCCGTCAGCAATCTGCTTTCCGGTGGAATGGTGATGGCGGCAACCCATTGCCCCGAATACACCTGGTCTTCGCGCACGCGAACGGTATAATTCCAAGTGTCAATTCGAATTGCAACCTTGGTTGGATTTGTAAGTTGCAGTCGTATGGCCACCTCATTGGCGGTGCTTCCAACTTCAACCACGTCCACGGCAAGCACGGAAATTCCGGGTGGAGTGGTGCATGCGCAAAGGTTGGAAATAAAGCCCAGCGCCAAGGCAAGAAACCATCCGCGCGCCGACCGAGCGGTTGATTTTGCTTTGGCATTTGCACACGCGCACTTGGACATGGTTGCAATGTATCGTTCAGGCGTGAAACGCGTCGCCCATCACAATTTCCAATTTCAGATCGCCGCGGCATTCGCGTTGTGTATAGCGTTGTTGGCGCGCGGCGCTCACGCCCAGGAATCCGCCCCGGTGACCATAGATACAAGTCCCACCGCGGCGGAATTGCTGCGGCGCGCGCAAGAATCCGCCGTGAACAATCCAACCGAAAGCGCTCGCTCCCTGCAAGAAGCCGTGGATCGATTTCCAAATAAATTGGTTCCATGGGATGGCTCCAGCGACAGGTTTCAAAACACGCTCGACGCGGCTGAGCGATTTCTATTGAGCAACGCCTTGGTTATGCAAAGTTGGTTGCGCGAGGAATCCGCCGCCGCACAGCGGAGGTTGGATCAGGGCGAACTCTTGCAAGTGGCGCAACTTCGCGCGCTCACGCCCGCGGGCTTGCAGGCCATGATGACGCTCGCGCAGCAGTCGCTTGATCAAGGCCGAGTGGATTCGGCGCAGCGCTGGATTGAAAAAGCTCTGCGTCATCCGTCATTGGCGCCTGAACAAAAAATACTTCTAGAAAAGGCCGCGCTTGACATCGACAATTTCAAGGCCAATTTCAAGACCAGTTTCAGTATCACTCCAGCGCCCCAAAAAAATGACAGCGCAACTGCCGCGGACAAAGTTGTGGACATCGCGCAGTGGCGTCCGTTGTGGAGCGAGTGGATCGCGGAAACTTGGCTCAATCGCCACTTCGTACAAGTGGACCCGCAATCGCATGTTCGTGAGCAGCAAGAATCAGCCATCAATGGCTCGGCGCTTCTAAGTACCGCGCGATTCACTGCCGATGGTTTGCTGATCGC
>SYAD01000002.1 GCA_005789005.1 Planctomycetia bacterium
ACGCGCTGGATTTAGGTTCCAGTGGGCTTAAACCCGTGCAGGTTCGATTCCTGTCACCCGCATTGGATTGTTCGAGCTATAAATAAAATGATGGCCTTTGCCCACAACAACTCTTGGAATCCAGAAAGTTGGAAAAACTTTCCCGCCGTGCAACAACCGCGCTACCCCGATGCCGTCGCGCTTGAGCATGCGTTGGGGGAGTTGTCACAGTTGCCTCCATTGGTGACCAGTTGGGAGATCGAGTCGTTGAAGTCGCAGCTTGCCGACGCGGCGGAGGGCAAGCGATTTTTATTGCAGGGGGGCGACTGCGCCGAAATGTTTGACGAATGCCGCAGCCCCATCATCGCGGCCAAACTAAAAATTCTTTTACAGATGAGCCTTGTGCTCACGCATGGCGGTGGTCGACCAGTGATTCGCGTGGGCCGCTTCGCCGGTCAATACGCCAAGCCACGCAGCGATGAATTTGAAACTCGCGGCGACTTGAAATTGGATTCCTACCGTGGTGACTTGGTCAACGGTTTGGAATTTCACCACCACACCCGCGTGCCCGACCCGCATCGTTTGATCGATGCCTACAGTCGATCCGCTCTCACTTTGAATTTTATTCGCTCGCTTGTGGATGGTGGCTTCGCGGATTTGCATCACCCGGAATATTGGGATTTGGACTTTGTGCAGCACAGTCCACTGCGCCTTGAATACCAGAATATAACCCGCGAAATCGGGCAAAGCCTGCGATTTATGGAGACGCTCGCCGGCGCTCCCGTGCATGAAATGCGCCGCGTGGATTTTTTCACAAGCCATGAGGGACTGGTGCTTCCATATGAGCAGGCGCAGACTCGGCAAGTTCCCCATCGCCAAGGGTGGTGGGATCTTTCAACGCATATGCCTTGGATTGGATATCGAACCGCGGTGCCAGGCAACGCGCACATTGAATTTTTCCGTGGCATTCAAAATCCTGTTGGAGTGAAAGTTGGTTCAGGCACCACGGAAACCACGCTGCTTGAAATCATTCACGCGTTGAATCCAACCAACGAACCTGGACGCCTTACGTTGATCCACAGATTTGGCGCCCACGAAATCGCCAAGAGTTTGCCGCCACTCATTGACGCCGTGGCCAAAAGCAACGCGCGCGTTTTATGGGTTTGCGATCCAATGCATGGCAACACGCAAACAGTCACCATGAATAGCGGTCCGCAGGCTGGCGTCAAAGTGAAGACGCGAAAGTTTGCCCATATTCTTGCCGAGGTCGAGCAAGCGTTTGAAATTCACAAACAGAAATCCACCGTGCTTGGCGGCGTTCACTTTGAATTGACCGGCGAGAACGTCACTGAGTGCACAGGCGGCGCGCGCGGTTTGGGCGACGATAATTTGGCGCAGGCTTATCGCAGTCGAGTGGATCCACGCTTGAACTACGAGCAATCGTTGGAGATGGCCATGTTGGTGGCGCGGCGCTTGGATCGCTGATCCACTGGGCCGCTGATTTGCGACGCGGTCACCGCAAACACCACCAAACTTGCGCAATTCGGTTACAATCCGCCGCTTCATGCCCCAAAAACGCCGCGTTGTAATCACTGGAATTGGCGCCACAAGCGCGGTGGGCGTTGGCATGGAATCACTGTGGAACGCCCTGATTTCGGGGCAATCTGGCGCCAAGTTGTGCGACACATTCGATATGAGCGGGTTTCCCTGCCCATTTGTGGCGCAGTTGCCAGCGGATCAATTGGACATCAAACAATTTGTTCCAAAGAGTTACCGCAAAGCCACCAAGGTTATGGCGCGAGACATTGAACTCGCCGTGGCCGCGGCGCATGAGGCCGTGAAAGACGCGGGCCTGGTCACCAAGTCGCATGAACCCGTCGACGGCAAAGTCACGCTGCCAGCCAACCGCATGGGTTGCCAGATTGGCGCGGGTTCAATCGCCGCGGAGGAGAACGAATTAACCGTGGCGTTCGCATCAAGTCAAACTGCCGAAGGTGAAATTGATTTGGGCGCGTGGGGTTCAAGCGGCATGCAAAATATCACGCCGCTGTGGATGTTGAAATATTTGCCCAACATGTTGGCGTGCCATGTCACCATCATCCATGATTGCCAAGGTCCATCCAACACCATCACTTGCGGCGAGGCCAGCGCGTTATTGTCGATCGGTGAAAGCATGCGCGTGATTGGCCGCGATGCCGCTGATTGCTGCTTGTCTGGTGGCGTTGAAAGCAAAGTGAACTTGATGGGCGTGCTGCGCCAATTTTATTCCAAGCGTTTGGCGACCGCATCTTTAAGTGACGATCCCGCGGGCGTGATTCGGCCTTTCAATCCAAGCGCGACGGGCGGAATGGCCGGCGAGGGCGGCGCCATTTTGGTGCTTGAAGAAATGGAAAGCGCGCGCGCGCGGAGCTAAAATTCAGGTTGAATTGGCTGGTTTTGGTGCCAGTCAGAGTTTCTGCCAAGACACGATTGGCATGGGCGCGGAGGCCGATGGCGCGGGTATTGCGCAAGCCATTGAGTGCGCGTTGCAAGAGGCCGGCGTGAACCCCGCAGAAGTGGACGCGATTGTTCCGTTTGGTTGTGGCGTGCGCGACATTGACGCAAGCGAGGCCGCTGGCTTGCGAAAAGTTTTTGGCGAGCGTGTTTCAAAAATTCCATTGGTCACTATTTCCACGGTCACAGGAAATTGCGGCGCTGGATTTGGCGGGGTCGCCGCCAGCGTGGCGGTGCGATGTTTGCGCGAGCAAAAATTGCCGGCGCGAATTCAAGGCGGCAAGCCTGGCGAAAGTGTTGGCGGACTTGATGGCGCCACCATTGGCGCGCGCGACGCC
>SYAD01000049.1 GCA_005789005.1 Planctomycetia bacterium
GGCGATCAGTGCAAATTATTTGAGCGCGCATGGAGCGATTATCACGGCGGCATGCACTCGCTTGCAATGGCAAATGGATCTCTCACTTTAGATACCGCGCTTCGAGTGCTGAACATTGGCTCAGGCGATGAAGTGATTGTGAGCCCGCGCAGTTACGTTGCAAGCGCCATGTGCGCGGTGCTTGCGGGCGCCAAGCCCGTCTTCGCGGATGTTGAAGCCAACAGCGGAAACATGACCGTTGCCAGTATGGAAGCCGTTCGCACATCGCGCACCAAGGCGTGCATACCGGTGCACATTGCGGGTTGGCCCTGCGACATGCCCGCCATAAGCGCATGGGCCGCGCAACATGGCATTCACCTTATTGAAGATTGCGCGCAAGCGCACGGCGCGCACATAGACGGAAGGTCCGTGGGAACGTGGGGCGTGTTCTCGAGTTGGAGTTTCTGCCAAGACAAGATCATGACAACGGGTGGCGAGGGCGGAATGTTGTGCACGCCAGATTTGCGCCTGTGGAAAAAGGCGTGGCAGTATTCGCAGCACGGCAAGGACTATGACTTGACGCACGCCAAAGTTGCTGAGCCAGGATTTCGCTGGCTGATTGCACATGTAGGCACCAATCTTCGCATGACGGAAATGCAGGCCGCAATTGGCTTGTGTCAGTTGCGCAAACTAGATGATTGGGTTGATCGCCGCGCGCGCAATTCCGCCATTATGCAAGAGGCATTGCGCGGTCTTCGTGGTGTGCGTGTGCCTGCTACGCCTACTGGCCATGCGCACTATCGCTGCATGGCATATGCGCATGCTGCCGCTGATAGACCAAAGTTACTTGCAGTTTTGGTAGCCGCGGGGCTTCAAGCAAACATCGGTTCGTGCGCGGAGATTTATCGCGAACCCATCTTTGCGCAACACGGACTTGCGCCCACCAACGCGCTGCCGGTGGCGCATGCGCTAGGTGAAACAAGCATTGCGCTTATGGTGCATCACACCATTGATGAAGTCACTATGCACAGACATGCTGGTGAAGGTCGCAGCGCGCTGGAGTCTGTAGATATGACTCGCGCCGACTTTGGCCGCGGTGGCTGACCCATGCTCCGCGAAATACTTCCCCTGTTTTTAATGCCCGTGTTTGTTGCGCTGGTGCTGCTTGTGGTTGCACTGGGCACGCGGCGGCGTTGGTCGATTATTATTGCGCTTGTGTTGCTGTGGGCGGCAAGTACGCCGGTGACCAGCAACGTGCTTATGCGCGCTGTTGAAGGCTGGCGAGTGCGGCAAGTGACAAGCGAGGCGCCAAATGCTGATGCAATTGTGGTGCTGAGCTTTGGTATTCGCGATGTACCTGGTGATACAACATCATTTGAATTTGACGACTTTGACCGCTTTCTTGGCGGCTTTGAGTTGTACAAAGCCGGCAAAGCGCCGCGACTGATATTCACGGGCGGCTGGTCCGCTTGGAAACCTGACATGCCCTTCATCGGTGATGTATTGATCGCCCGCGCCCGCGACTTTGGTGTGCCCGCATCTGCGCTATCCACCACTGGTAAAGCCAGCAACACCGAACAAGAAGCCGAAGGCGTTGCGCAGTTGCTTGGCGTTGGAAAATCTCCCACCGCCCCGCACATTCTTCTTGTGACATCCGCCTATCACATGAGCCGCGCCGAAATGCTTTTTCGCCGCGTTGGCTTGGAAGTAATCCCTTTCCCTGTGGACTTTCAAACCAAACTTGGCATCACGCCGCGCTCGTTCATTCCAAGCGGCGGCGCGCTGCAGCAAACCGACACCGCGCTGAAAGAAATCTACGGCCGCGTGTATTACTGGATTGTTGGCGGGCGCGAATAGCCACCCAACCACCTACATAAAATGCTAAATACTTTCATAAAATGCCAGTATTACACACGAATGCGAACGATCACTGAGAAGCTGATTCAAGCTGGATGGGTGGGGCGAACAGTAACGTAACCGCGGTTGGCCCGAATGTTCAATGGCACACAGCAGTGGCTGAACGCTAAAATTGACAGCGGCTCAATGCGTCTGCGCTTTCCACAACTGTAAAGCCAGCAACACCGAACAAGAAGCCACGGCCGTTGCGCAATCGCTCGGTGTTGGAAAATCTCCCCCCACCCTCAAATCCCAGCGCAATCCCGCCCAAAGCGCGTCTTAATCCGACCAAATGCCCAAAAATTGAAATATTTCCATGGCATTGCGGCGTGTATGTACTAAATTTATCACATGAAGACCGCCACCAATATCGCTCTGTCTTGCGTCGCCGGGTTGCTTGCCTGCGCCTGCGTAATGAACAGCAATCAAACCGCGCCGACCGACACGCTTACAAACACATCCGCCAACTCACCCGCCGCGGCCATGCCACAAAAAGCCGGCCAAGCAACGCCGCTGGTCTTTAAAGATCCGCGCCCCGCAGAGTGCAAACCAACCAAACTTATTAATGGCGTTGCACGCGGCGAATGCGTGGCCACCATCATCAACACCAACACATTCAATCCGCAAATTCAAGACGCTCCGCCGAAGGTCGAGGGCATGCGCAAGGGCGCGTATCTGCCGCCGCACAAAATGGGCCGCGAGATTCCCATGGGCGAGGCCAACAGCCTTGTGTCTCCAACCGAAATCAACGACACGCAAATTGAGCCTGGTGAATATTTCACGGGCATTGGAGCGTCAGGTTGGACGCCACCAGATTGCACTTTGGCAGTTGGTCCAAATCACATTGTGGCCACGGTAAATAGTCAGATTGCATTCTTCAGCAAGACCGGAACCAAAACTTTTCAAGTGGCGCTGGACAGCACCGGCGCGCCAGGATTCTTTGAGCCCGTTGGCGCGAGCAACTTTGTGTTTGATCCCAAATGCATCTACGACCAACATTCAAATCGCTTCATTGTGATTTCGCCTGAATATTATTCTTCATCGTCAACCGCGTACATGGACATTGCCATTAGCGATGACAGCGATCCAAATGGCACGTGGTACAAGTACCGCACCCCATGCGTGGTCACCATTGGCACCACCAAATACTGGGTGGATTATCCGGGTCTTGGCGTTGACGCCAACGGCATCTATATCACGGGCAATCTCTTTGGTTTCACCAGCGGGTTTGCGGGCGCGTGGTTTCGCAGCTTTGATAAAGCTTCGTTGCTCAACGGCGGCACCGCGGTCTATGCCGATGTGAATTATTCCAGCTCCTCCAGCGTGCAAGTGGCCAGCGCGTTTCCAGATGCCAAGGCTCTCTTTGTAAGCCGTGCCAGCAGCACATCCATGCGCCTGCATTCCATTGCAAATCCATTCACCACTCCAGTGGTTTCTATTAAGACCATCACGGTTCCTTCGGGGGCCGCGCCACCCACCGCTCCAGTGAAGGGTTCCACCACTGGCACACTTGACACGCTTGATGGTCGAATGATGAACGCCAATATTCGCGATGGAAAGCTGTACGCCACGCACTGCATTAGCAGTTCAAGCAAAGCGGCCGCGCGTTGGTACCAAGTGAATTTAAATAGTTGGCCAATCACCACCACCGCTACGCCAACACTAAGTCAAAGTGGAACCATTCTGCCAAGCACTGGCGAGTCCACATTCTTTCCAGCTATTGCCGCCAATGCTCGCGGAGATGTCGCAGTTGCGTACGGAGCAAGTTCACTGACCGTGTATCCGCAAGTCAGTATTTCCGCGCGCCGCGCCTTGGATCCGACTGGAACCATGAGTCAATCCACCGTGCTCGCCAGTGGAACCACTGCTCCAACCACCGCGGGCAATCGTTGGGGTGATTATTTTGGTATTGCGGTTGATCCATTAAATGATTGCACTTTTTGGTGTATTGGCGAAACTGGCGGAAGCAGTTGGAGCACCGTGATTAATAGTTTCTCCGTGGCTCAATCAACCGATATCAACCAAGATGGTTCTACAAATTCCGAGGATTTAGGTTTGCAACTTTTAAAAACCGGTGATTGTGCCTGCTGTGTCGAAGATCTCAACGGCGATGAAGTTGTCAATAGCGCCGACACTGGCTTATTGTTGCTGGGTTATAACTAAGCGCAAATCCCTGCCGCTTCATTGGCTGAATTGAATTGGCTAAATTGAATTGTCTGAAATCGGCGTTGTGTGAGCGACAGGTTGTGGGCGCCTTTGGCGAAAATTAAGGAGCGACAATTGGCGTTGGGGTGGGCTCGGCGCTAGGCAAAGCATGCACTACGGCGGCAGCGGCCGCGGCGTGAGCGTTGACAATAAACGCCGGCAATTTCTTTGGATCCGCGGGCGAATAGCCCTCGTCATGGATTTCGTCTTGACCGGTTTCAGAGAGCGCGAAGCGCGCGAAGTCCACCAAAAGTGGCGGAAGATTTCCTTGCTTGTCCAATACCGCCACCAATTGCAACGGTCGTGACATGGGATATTTACCCGTGTAAATATTCATCTTTGTGGGCGCCACAAAGGTCTTTCCCTTGTCGGCAGAAACCGCCAACGTCTTGGCGCGCAGCTGCATGTGTTTGAATGATCCAATACCCATTGCGGTCTTGTAGGCGCAACAAGCATTCACAACCGATGAAGCTGTGGGCTCGCGATAAAAATAACTTGTGGTGAAACGCTCGTTGGGCATGGCGAAATCAGTGAATGTCTTCATAGTGCTTGAATTCTCATCCGTGACATAAAGCGCGATCCACTCTTCTGCTATCGGAGATGTTGGGTCCAATTCCTTCCACGCAAATATAGGATCCTTGGTCATGGAGTGCGTAATCGCAAACACGCCGTTCAGTTGCTCGCGCGTAATTTGCGTCATTGGATTGTCCGCATTCACAATCACACATGCAGCGCCTGATGCTATTTTAATTTCAACCACATCCGCACCAGAATTTTTTTTAATTTGCGCAACTTCAGCGTCCGTTAGATCGTTCGATACCGATGCAAAGTCGCACGTGCCCGCGACAAGATCTTGCACAGCTTGGTCTGAACCTCCACCACGTATATTAAATTTCACATCTGGATACAGGCGGTTAAATGCCTCGGCCAGCGCCGTAAGAGTTGGGGCCATGGTGTCGGAACCCTGGATCGTGATGGCACCCTTCCAAGACGGCACGGGCACGTAATCGGGGAAATCATAGATGATTTTTGCAATCTCTTCGTCAATGATTACAGGCTCGGGCGGGATGACTTGATCTGGATCTACCGTTGTTGCGGGTATTTTTTGTGCCGCGGGTGCAACAGAAGTTGTGGGCGCCGCCGTTGTTGCGGGCTTGGCAAGTTGCGCGGGCACCAGTGGGGTTGCGGGAACGGTTTGTGCCGCGGGCGTGGCTTGAGTTGCGGGAATTGTTTCAGCGCCCAAAAGCGCGCCGACCAATGTGATTGCGTACACAACACTGTTCATGATTTCACTCCTTTGCCGCGCCACCACAATACCGCCACAAGTAGCGTGAAAATGATAAACACAACCGCGATTGCTCTGATGAAAATTTGATTCACGACTTGGTCCGCGGCGTTGTGCGCCTCATCCACGCGCGCGCGCATAAGCGCCTCAATTGGCTTTAGGCGCTGCGCCATTTCGTTTGAGCCCAAAAGGGAATCGGTGGTGGCTAAGATTTTGCTGGTCTCCTCCAAATTCTTTTGCATTTCATTCAACAACTTAATGTAGTCGTCTATCTCAACGGGCTTGCTCACCGGCGCGTTCTTGTCGGGCGTAGGCTGCATTTGCTTGATCATGTTCAGCGTGGTGTTCACTTGGGCAACACTTGAGCCGGCCTCTTTGGTGATGCGTTCCGCCGTATTGGCCAGTGGCGCAATCTTGTCCATTAGTAAACTGGTTGCGCTGATGGAGTCGTGGTACTGCGTGAGCAACTGCGATGCAATAACGGTGTTCTTCTGGATCAAGTTTGGCGCGTCGGCGATGACGGCGTTGATGCGGTTGACATCACCTAAAATCTGCTGGGTTTCAGGCATAATCAACACGTCGTACAAAAGCGCTTCGGCCTGCCAATTGATAAATAGGGGCAAGCGCTTTGTATAAAATAAGGCGCGCTCAAATGCTTGCTGCGCCTCCGCGGCGCGCTCCACCGCGCGGTCAACGGGCTCCAGCAAACCGCCGCCATCTTTGACTTCTTCCACAAGGGCAACGCCTTTGCTTGTGGCAATGTCCGCAAATCGCACATACGCCACAAACTCCGTGCCGCCACGCGAGCGCCACCAATTGGCAATGATCAAGTCCAGGCGCTCAAGTTGCGTTTTCGTAAACACGCGCGCGGCGGAGGCCCAAACGTCTTCGCGAGCACGGCGAAGATTTTCTACCAACGGCTGAGCGCGGTCACCAAAAATCTTTTGCGACCTGCCGGAATCAACCCAGTAATAATTTTGCAGCGTGACCACCACAAGTTGATCAATAAGTTGCGTGAACACGTCTGGACTTGATGCAATGTCGTACATGCTGGACACACCAAGAAGGCGCAATCCATTCATAAGGCGCCGCTGCTCTACCGACGGATTGTTATACATCACGCGCTCACTGGCGGCCAACATCAGCGTGTAGTAGCGGTCGGCGAACGCGTTTGAAATGGCGTCAAGTTGCTGCAAAGTAATGGTCTCATCCTTCAAGCCGCTGCTGCCGCCCGTGACCATGGCGGCGCGATCGGATAGGTTGGGCGATTTTTTCTTGCCGCCACCGGCGCAACCAGTCATGCTTGAAAGCGAAAGACACAATAAAAAAGTGGCGGCGCAAGTAACTGACAATCGAGGGGTAAAGCGTTGAATCCAAAGTGTGTTGCGCCAATCAGTCATGAAAATATCTTACATAAGTTCTGTAAAGAAAACACGTCCTGTTGCGCAAACAATTCACGCCCCCATAGATGCGAGCAATGACTTGTATTGAACAAAATATAATCGAACCCAATGCTCAAGTTTGGACCGGTGCACAAATACGGTGGGAAATTGCAAATGTCTTTACGATTGTCTTTTTCCAAGCGCACGGAAACTTTCGCGCGGCTTGGGCGGAATCATAGTTAAATCGGTGGGCTTCAAACCCTCCACCTGCACCGCATATCGGAAAATTTCAAATGTACTGTCGGCAAGAAATGATTTAATTCCATCTTGCGCGCTCACCAAGCGATCATGAAGGGCACAAGGCGTACCCACGCCGCAAATTCCGCCACCAAATGGACACAGATGCGAACGGTCTTCACGCTCGAACAATTCGAACACCTGTTGAAATGAAATTTCAATAGGCGGCCGCGCTAACGCGTATCCACCACCCGGACCAGGAGAACCAATAATCAGTCCAGCTTGTGAAAGCGTGGTTAAAATTTTGGCCACCATGGCCCGCGGCAAAAAGCGCGCGTCCGCTATTTGAACAGCGGACAATTTGGTTTTGCCATTGTCCCATACCTCCGCTAAATAACTCATTGCCGCAATGGCACGCTCGGTTTGTTTTCCATACATGGGCGTTTCCTTTGGAAGGCGAGATTTCAGACCATGTTTCGGTAATTGAAGACCGCTTCAATTACAATCCGAACATTTTAAATTTCAATCTATGATATCCCTATCTTTAATTAGAGTATATAGTAAGATATCGATATCTGCAATTCGCTAAAAGCAAAAACAGCCAAATCAAAGACTTTCTATCGCAGATTTGATTCGGATTTCATGGGCTCGCTGTTGGGCCCTTCCAAATCGGCTTACGTTGGAGAACAAAAGATATGAACCCCCCGCTTCACGGATTAAACCCTCCCGCCCATTCCCAAACGCTGGAGCAATTCAGTTTCAACGACGCCATTGTGCGAAAATTTGTTTTCGTCACCATGTTGTGGGGCGTGGTGGGAATGCTTGTCGGCGTGCTCATTGCGGCTCAGCTCACCATGCCTGCAGCCAACTTTGGCGAATATCTTTCTTTCGGTCGCCTTCGACCACTCCATACCAACGCGGTCATTTTCGCTTTCGCGGGTAACGCCATTTTCGCGGCGGTGTATTACTCAACGCAACGCTTGCTCAAAACGCGTGTATTCAGCGACTTATTAAGCAATATTCATTTCTGGGGTTGGCAACTCATTATTGTGGCCGCCGCCATCAGCCTGCCGCTTGGATTTACCCAGGGCAAGGAATACGCGGAGCTTGAATGGCCAATTGACATCGCAGTGGTCTTGATTTGGGTTGTCTTCGCGGTGAATTTCTTTGGCACCATCGCCGTGCGCCGCGAGCGACACTTGTATGTGGCGATTTGGTTTTATATCGCCACGGTCATTGCCATCGCAGTGCTGTACATCTTCAACAATCTCGCCATGCCAGCGGATTGGCACCGCAGTTACTCCATTTATGCCGGCAGCCAAGACGCGTTCATGCAATGGTGGTACGGCCATAACGCAGTCGCATTCTTTCTGACCACTCCGTTCCTTGGAATCATGTACTACTTTCTGCCAAAAGCCGCGGAAAGACCTGTATTTTCGTATCGCCTGTCCATTGTGCACTTTTGGAGTTTGGTGTTCATCTATATATGGGCTGGGCCGCATCACTTGCACTACACATCCATTCCTGATTGGGCCTCCACTGTTGGCATGCTCTTTAGCGTGATGTTGTGGATGCCTTCATGGGGCGGAATGATCAATGGACTTCTGACATTGCGTGGCGCTTGGCACAAAGTTGCGCAAGATCCTGTTCTGAAATTCTTTGTGGTGGCCATCACCTTTTATGGCATGAGCACATTTGAGGGGCCTCTGTTGAGCGTAAAAA
>SYAD01000050.1 GCA_005789005.1 Planctomycetia bacterium
CTAGGAACAGGCATCACAGCTTTAGAAACTGGCGCAACCGGCACATTCTGCATTTTTACGGTCTCAACTTCCGCGGTTTCAATTTCAGGCGATTGCAAAATTCGTGTGCGCATTTGTTTCGCGCGTTCCAACACGGCCGCTTCATCACTGTCAGTGGGAATCATGGTGAAATGCCACTTCACACGGCTGTTGAACTTGGCGGGAATAATTTCAGCCACAAGATCGGCGCCAACAAAATCCCACGCGGGCTCGTCGGCATCGCCAAATCCAGAAATGGGTTCAAAGCCGTCGCGTCGAAGCCGTACGTCGTAGCGTCCGTAATAAGTGAAATCAATCGAGCATGGCGTTCGACCAACTTCACGATCATTCAGCCACACCAGCGCGCCTTCGGGTTCGCTGGTGATTTCTATCGTGCGACGAACGCAACCACCAATGGCGGTGATGGCACCAATCACAAGAATGCAATACAGCAATCTCATGGGCACACTGTAGCGAATTCTGTCGCTACGATCTGCGGCATGCCGCTTCTTGAAGCCACCGCTTTGCAGAAAACCTATGGTCACCGCCGCGTGGTGGATCAAGTTTCATTTCATGTTGACGAGGGCGAAATCGTTGGGCTTCTTGGGCGAAACGGCGCTGGAAAAACCACAAGTTTTCGCATGGCCATGGGCATGATCACGCCAGAGAATGGTCGAGTTTCTTTACGCGGCCAGGATGTCACCTACCTGCCCATGTGGCGCCATGCCAAATTGGGAATGGGCTACCTCAGCCAAGAGCCCAGTGTGTTTCAACGCCTCAGCGTGGAGGAAAATTTACTCGCAATACTGGAAACTATTTCCGGGCTTTCATCCAAGCAACGCTTGGAACGATGCGACGGGTTACTTTCACAATTTGGCTTGCAGATTAAACGCAAGGAGCAAGCGCGGACCTGTTCTGGTGGCGAGCGAAGACGCTTGGAAATCGCGCGCGCATTGGTGACGCAACCCGCGCTCATTCTGCTTGATGAGCCATTCGCCGCCGTCGATCCCCACACCGTTGAGGAGTTGCAAACGGAAGTTCGCAAACTCGCCAAGACCGGCATTGCTATTTTGGTGACGGATCACAATGTGCAACAGACGCTGCGCATTTGCGACCGCGCCTACATCATTCATGAAGGCAAGAATCTTCGCGAAGGCGATCCCAAGAGCATCATCAACGATCCAATGGTGCGCGACGCGTATCTCGCAGGCACGTTCCGCGGCAATGAATTTGACTGACGCGCGCGCCACACATGTGATGAATGCCCATCGCCCAAAAAGCCGGTTGATTGCGCGTCATGTAATTCAACAATTTTACCGTGATTCAGGGGCGAATTTGCTTGGCGATCAATTCGATCGCCACCTTTGAAACCAACGTTGGCGTGGCTTCAAGCACACGAAAGCGCGCGCCGTGACTTTCAAACACCGATCCACTTTCAGGAACACGACCCAGCACGCTCAATACAAATCCAGCGATTGTGTCAAAGCTCTCATCTTGTGAAATATTCAAATTCACTTTGGCATTCACTTGCGCGATCGAGCAACGGCCATCGGCCTCAATGCGGCCCGGCGCCAGTTCGCGGATCGTCGGGTCCTGATCGCTTTGCGGCTCGTGCTCATCGCGAATTTCGCCAACGATCTCCTCAAGCACATCCTCGATGGTGACCAACCCAGCGGTGCCACCGTACTCATCAACTACCAGGGCCATATGCACCTTGCCACGCTGAAACTCTTTGAGCAAGTCGCGCACCCGTTTCGTTTCTGGAACGCGAATGGGTTGGCGCAACAACGGGCGCAGACAAAAGTCGGGCGCGGCTGCGCCAAGCCAACGCACCAAATCTTTCACATACAACACTCCCACAACATGGTCCAAACTTCCCTCATAAATTGGAATTCGGCTGTGGCCTTCCTCATGAATCACCAATCGAATTTGAGCCAAATCATCGGTGTATTCAATGCCTTCCACCGCGGTGCGCGGAGTCATGATGCTGCCCACCATGGTCTCGCTTAGTTCCACGACATTCTCCATGATCGCCGCGCTGGCGGAATCAATTCCGCCTTGGCGCTGGGTGTCTTGAATGCTCTCAAGCAAGTCGGCGCCTGATTCGTTGGCTGGAGTCTTTGCTCCAACAAGTCTGCGCACTCCCTCGTCCATAATTTCCGCGACAGTGACAAGGGGCCGCAAAAGAAAATCAATCACGCGCAGCAGCGGCAAAGTGGCCACGATCAAACCAACCGCCGCGTAGCGCGCGAACGCCGCGCTGATGACGCTTGTGAAAAGCCAAATGCAACTCGCCGCGATCACAAACGCGGTGCCCAAGGTTTGCCAAGTCAATCGTCCCTCATTGTCGCCCAAACCAACAATGGCGATCAAAAGCAACGCGAAGAAACCAACGCGACCAATGGCGCGCAAAAATGCCACCGCGTGATCCACCTGTGTTTTACGTTTGAAGATCCAGTGATCCGTGGCCGATCGCCCGCCACGCTCAAGACGCCGTTGCAAAGCGCTGTCGCCCACCTGCACAATGGCCAAGTTGATCGCGGAAAGCAACATGGTCAGCACAAGATCCGCGACCGTGGCAAGCACTATCCATGTCATGGATTGATGGCTCCAAAAATTTCTCCCAAGCCAATCGCGCTCAACAAGCGATTTTCCTCGGCATGCATGGCGGCGAAATCCGCGGGCGTTTGATCATCCATGCCGCCCGCGTGCAGCAATCCGTGCAGGCAATACAGCAACAATTCATCGCGTAGTTCGTGTTTCAATTCCAGCGCGCGCCGACCGGCCTCGTCAACGCACACGGCAACATCGGCCTCAGGGCCGTCGGTGAATGTCAACACATCGGTTGTGCGCGGATCATTCATGTGGCGCATATGCAACTCGCCCATGACTTGATCATTCACGCATTGCACGGTGAGCCTGCGCAACTTTGGCGCGCCGGCGTTTTGCAACGCGAGTAATTTTTCCTTCAGCCACTGCCCCACTTCAGCTGAAACTAAATCACCATGAAGCACGGTGATTTCTTGATCGCTGTGTGTGAAACCAGTGGAATGACCGCTCATTGAAAGCGCATCGTACGCCAACAACGCCGCCATCAATGTCCGCCCGCGGTGACATACACAGGCACATATTGCGGCTTCACGCGCGCCTCAAATTCGCCGCGAAACTTGTTCACAATAGTGCGAACCGCCCAATTGTTTCCGTCGGCCAAACCGCAAATGGTGGTGCCAGGCGTCAAGCCCATGCTGCCGGCCACTTCCAGCAGCAAATCCAAGTCGCCACTTGTTGCGTCGCCGCGCTCAATGCGCTCCAAACTTTTAAGCATCCAACCACTGCCTTCGCGGCACGGCGTGCATTGGCCACATGATTCATTCTTAAAAAAGCGCGCGATGTTGCGGGCCACGGCCACCATGTCGGTGTCCTCGTCGAAAATAGTTGGACATGCGGTGCCTAGGCCAAGCACATCGCAATTGCGTCCAATGTCAAAGTCAAGCGTGGCGTCAAATTGATCGGTGCCAAGAACACCCATGCTCACGCCGCCAGGAATTGCGCCCTTAAATTTCTTGCCGCCGCGCATGCCACCGCAATATTGATCCACCAATGTGCGCAAAGAAATACCCAGCGGCATTTCATACACGCCTGGACGATTCACATGGCCGCTCACGCCCATCAACTTGGAGCCGTAACTTGGCATTGATCCGGGGTGCTTGCTTTCAACGCCAATACCCTTCCACCAGGCTGCGCCATGCTCCAAAACAGGAACGGCAGCGGCGAGTGTTTCAACGTTGTTCACAATTGTTGGTCGACCAAAGAGACCCTTGACCGCGGGAAACGGCGGCTTGATGCGCGGCCATCCGCGCTTGCCTTCAATGGCCTCAAGCAAACCAGTTTCCTCGCCACAAATATATGCGCCAGCGCTGCGATGCAAGAAACAATCAACGGCAAACTTTTGCTTGCCGCGCATGAGACCTTGCTTGCCAAAAATTCCACCTGCGTACGCCTCTTGAATCGCGCGCTCCATAACGCGCGCTTGATGGTGGTACTCGCCGCGGATAAAAAAGTACGCGGTATCAAGCTGGCACGCCCAACACGCGATGGCGATTCCCTCAAGCACAAGGTGTGGATCGAAATCAACCAGCAAACGATCTTTAAAAGTTCCAGGCTCGGCCTCGTCGCAATTCACGGCCAAGTAGCGTCGACCGCCATCGATGGGCGCCAAGAAACTCCACTTCAAGCCCGCGGGAAAACCAGCGCCGCCGCGCCCGCGAATGACCGCGTCCTTGACCACATTGATCACATCGGTTGGCTGCATATCCAAGGCTTTTTCGAGCGCTTTGTAACCGCCCGTGGCTATGGATTGCTCCCACGAAATAGTGCTTCGGGTCTTGGGGTCGGCCCATGGAGCCGTTGGAATGCGCTTGGTAAGAATGGGTTCTTTAAGGGACATATTTATTTTGCCTGTTGGTTGCTGAATCGTTAAGCAGTTTGACTTGAATGCGAATCGCTCGAGCCAGTGGTTGGTTGCGATGGTTCTTTCCAAATAATTTCATCAATCACCGTGCGCCGCAGCGTGACATCATCATGCTGCTGGCTTTGAGAGACGCGCGAAACTTCAACAACTTTTTGGCGCTTCACGGGCGCGCGAATTGCGTTGACCACAATTCCAACCGCCTGACCCAAACTTCGCATCACTCCAATGTTTGAGCTCATGAGTGCGCGCTTCCAGTGGAGGATTTCTGCGCGGCGTCGATTAAACGATCCACGCCTTCGATGGTCAAATTTTCGTACAACGTGTCGTTGAACAACGCCACGGGCGCGGTGTCGCAACTGCCAAGACATTCCATGGTCAGCAATGTGAACTTGCCGTCGTCGCTGGTTTCATGCGGCTCCAAATTCAGGCGCTTGCGCACATGGTTCAAGATGGCGTTGTGCCCGCAAATTTCGCAGGCAATGCTTTGACAAATACCAATCACACACTCGCCCATCTTTTCCGTGGTGAATTCCTCATAGAACGTCACTGTGTCCAGCACATCCGCGGGTTTCAGCGACAAAAACTGCGCAATCTCAATCATGGCCTGGTACGGCACATGTCGGTACGCGTGTTGCACCTCATGCAAAATGGGCATGAGGGCGCCGTGCTTGGTGGCGTAACGCGGAAGGATTTCTTTTTCCCACGCGGCCTTCATTTGCGCGGTCACGTATGGCTCGGCGCGTCGCTCTATTTTTTCTGTCGATGATGCTTTGGCAATCCATGCCATGATTCTGCTCCTGAAATAAATTAACGATCAAGTTCGGCGGCGATGATGTTCAAACTTCCAATCACGGCCACCGCGTCGGCAAGTTGATGGCCCTCCAGCAACTTCGCGATACTTTGGTAATTGACGAAACACGGTGGACGGCAACGGGCGCGCCACGGGTATTTTCCGCCGCCACCAACCACAAAGAAACCAAGTTCGCCGTTGGGGCTTTCAACGCATGAATAACTCTCGCCAAGTGGCACATCCCAACCGCGGTTGTGCATGACCAACTCAAACAACTGAATCGTGCCTTCAATGCTGCCGTACACATCGGACTTTTCTGGAATCACGGTCTTGGAATCCGCGCCAACATTAATCGATCCGCCAGGAATCTTGTCGATGAGTTGATCAATGATGGCGATGCTTTGCTTCATCTCCTCCATGCGGATCAAGTAGCGCGAGAAGCAATCGCCGGCGCTGGCAACGGCAACATTGAACTTCACCGCCTCGGCGCCTTGGCCATCCCAATTATTTTCAAAGCACAAGTCCGGGTCATTCTTGCGCACATCGCGGCGCACGCCACTGGCGCGCGCAACCGGACCGGTCAAACTCCATGCAATTGCGTCCTCCATTGAAATAGCGCCAACGCCCTCAAGTCGATCGCGGAAAATACGATTGCGATTCAGCAGCGATTCCAAATCAGTAAGCGACTTCGCCATGCGCACATGGATGAAATTTTTCACCATGCGTTTAAACACCTCATCATCGGGCAAGTCGCGCCATGCGCCGCCCACGCGCGTCCAATCGGGGTGGTAACGCTGGCCGCTGACATATTCCACAATGTCGTAAATAAATTCGCGCTCGTTGAAGCCATACAAGAAACCGGTGAACGCTCCCAAATCAAGCGCCGCCGCGCCGGCGCAGAGCAAATGGCTTTGCAATCTGCCAATTTCCGCCATGATGGTGCGAATCACTTTGCAGCGCGGATTCACATCAATGCCCAACAACTTCTCAACGGAATTATGCCAAGCGATGTCATTCACAATTGGACTTGAGTAATCCATTCGGCTCACGGTGCACACATATTGATTCCAATCATGGTGCTCGCCCAACTTCTCAAATCCTGAAGGCAGATATCCACTGTGCGGCGTCACGCGCGCGATGCGCTCGCCATCCAATTCCAACACCACTCGCAACGTAGTGTGC
>SYAD01000051.1 GCA_005789005.1 Planctomycetia bacterium
GACGCGCTGAGTTTCGCGTGCAGCGATTTGAAGCCGACCGCCATCATTGATTTGGCAACGCTGACTGGCGGCGTGGTGGTTGCGCTGGGACATTTTTGCGCGGGATTATTTTGCGAGAACGACGCGCTGCGCCGCCGCGTGAAAGACGCCGCCACCGCAACTGGTGAATCCGTGTGGCGCTTGCCGCTGTGGAAACAGCACCGCGATTTCATGCGCGGGCAACACGCGGATTTAATCAACAGCAATCCGCAGCGCTCGGCGCACCCAATTCAGGGCGCGGCGTTCTTGAGTTTCTTTGTGGATGAATCCGTGCCGTGGTGCCACTTGGATATCGCGGGCGTGGCCAACTCAGATAGCAATCAGGATGTGTGCGCGGCGGGCCCAACTGGTTGGGGTGTGCGAACATTGGTGGAGTTGCTCACGCGGTGGTCGAGCGCGTTGTAGTCGTACGATTTCCTGCACATGCGTGGAGCAATTTTCTTTGCTCACAACTTTGAGACACGAGCCACAGAGTTGCGCTCAACACAGTGGTTCGCCGCACGCTTCAAGAAGATTTTGGCGTCGACGGATCCTGTCCGTTTTCAATCATTGCGATCTTGGACAACCGCCGCTCATGGCGGCCGCCATCAAACGCGGTGCGAAACCAAATATCCACGATGCGTTTCATAAGCGTTTGCCCCAACAAGTCCGCGCTGAGGCACAACACATTGGCGTCGTTGTGGGTGCGGCTCAGTTGCGCGCTAAGTTCATCCTGCGCCATAGCGGCGCGAATTCCCTTGATTTTATTGGCGGCGATGCACATGCCGATTCCAGTTCCACAAATTAAAATTCCACGATCAGCGGTGCCATTGGCAACGGCGCTGGCCACAAGCCACGCGGCATCCGGGTAGTCGCACATTTGGCCGCCGCAATCGCCGAGCAAATTAACTTCGTGACCGTCGCTGCGAAGTTGCGTCATCAGTGTCTGCGCCACTTGATTGCCACGGTGGTCAGAACCCAGAACAACTTTCATTGCCACACCGTTGTCGCTCGTGCGGCGCATGTTGCGAACGCTATGAAATTTGTTCCCACGATGAATTTCATTGACTCTCCATCATTTCAAATATTCCACAAGTTGCTTTGGAATCACTTTCATAAATCGCACCGAGAGCGAATCGTACGCGGTCTGCCCTTTACCAATCGGATCCTCAATGTCGCCCTTGGGGTCAAGCAGCACAATGCGATCCTGGCTTTCGTCGTGATCCACCAAACGCTGCGCCGCAAGCAAGTGACTTTCGGTCATCACAAACGTCACATTGGCCTTGCGAATCATGGCCGCGGTGACTCGCTTGCTATGACCGTCGTGTTTCAGGGAAAGTTTTTCTAAAGACAACCTGGTTTCACGGCTAATTGGCAATCCGTCGCCCGCGGACAAGCCCGCGCTGGCCACAAAAATATCTTTAGACAAGCCCTCCATCGAGCCCTGCTCAATCACATACCTTGCGATCGACTCGGCCATTGGGGAACGGCAAGTGTTTCCTGTGCAAAGAAAGAGAGCCGTTTTCATGGGGCACGAATGGTACAGCAAGTTGGCTTGCACTCGTCGGTCAAAAGTGTTGTAGCATTTCAAAACGCCCTCGTAGGGCCTTCAACCGAGACCCCAAGTGGAATTCGTAACATTTGAAGAAGCGTGGAGCCTGCTTCGCCGCCTTGGCGTGACCAAGGTGACGGACGCTCCGAAAGAAATGCGATTTGAACTGGCCGATTCGCCAAGCGTTGTGGTGATTGATGTCGCCGCCAACGATCACGCGGATATTCAGTCGCTGCCGACGCAGATGCGCCGCGTTCCGCGCAATGCGATTGCGAATTTTGTGGAGGCGTTGGTGCACAAGATGCACCTGCAACGCACGTATGTGATTCCGATTGGAAAGTGGCGCCAGATATTTGAAGCCGTCAGCCACGGCATGGTCAGCAACGCCGCGTGGCGTGGCGTGGACACATCCGCCAGCGTGGAGTTGAACACGCGCGATCCGTTGCAATTTAATTTGGCCGACGCGCACACCTTGCGCGACTTGATCAAAGTTATTTTGCGCGATGGCCGCGGAATTGAGCATGGAATCACGCTGTGCAGCGACGGCGCGCCATTGGTGATTGAAGTAATGCCCGCCGGCGAAATGATTATTTTCGCGGGGCGTCCAGACTTGGCAAAGCAGTGCGAAGAATTGCTGGCCCACGCCAAGGCTGACTGACGCGCGGCTTGATCGATCGTTGAAAATTATTTACGCGCGGGGTTTGTGCGCGGGGTTTGTGCGCGGGGCGCAATGCCTTAGTCAACCACAATCAATTTTGCGTTCGCGTCGGTGGCTTCTATTTCTTGGGCATCTTGCGAAAGTTGCGCGCCATCCATGTCAAAACAAATTCCACAACCCAAGCATTGATAGGTCGCGGCATTTTTCTGAATTGGTCCCATGCGGCATGCGGGGCAACGATTTCTTTTCAAAGCGCGGCGCGTCAAAATTCTTTCCATGCCGCCAAGTGTTTCACCAAAGAAAACCACGAACGCCAAACTCAGCACACTGCCGATGACCAACACCAACGCGCCCAGCGGAAATGAAAATATGCAAATGAAGGCCAACAAGAACGCCCCCATGTAGCCAAATAGCACCACAAATGGGAAGACGCGATTCACGGCTCGCAGTAGGCGAAGAATCATGCTTTAAGCGTAGATGCCGCGGGCTTACAAGTCGAATGATCCAAAGCGCCAAACATATTTTTTTCTGTTGGTTACACTTCAAGTTGGGCTATTCCAGCCCGTGGACCACTTCCTATGGCTGACCAAATGAAATTGATTTGCGACCGTGCCGCCTTTGTCGAAGCTGTGCAGATTGCCGCCGCCGTTGTGGCGACACGCGGAAATGTGCCCGCCCTGCTTTGCATCAAGTTAACGGCGAAAGACAATCGTTTATACCTGCAAGCCGCCGACAAGGACATTGCGCTTGAAATTCCCGTGGCCAGCGTGGATGTGAAATCGCCAGGCGAGGCGCTTGTTCCGGCCGAGCGCTTGTCGCAAATCGCCCGTGAATGCGCGGGAACAACCTTGGCGTTTGAATCCAACAAATCTATTTTGTCCATTAAGGCCGATGGCATGCGCTTTAATGTCAACGGCTACGACCCGAAGGAATTTCCCGCGCCGCCCCAGATAAATTCAAAGCCTGAATGCACTGTCAGTGCCGCGACATTTCGCAAGTTGGTTGGTCGAACTATTTTTGCGACCGCGGTTGAAAATAATCGCTACGCCATTGGCGGCGTGTTGATTGAACGAGTGGGCAAACGCCTGCGACTTGTGGGCACCGACGGCCGCCGCTTGGCGGTTGCCAAGGGTGATTGCATCTCCGCCACCGAAACCGATTCATCCGTAATTGTGCCCACAAAGGCGCTCAATTTGCTCAATCGCTTGGCGGTTGACCCGGAGGATCCAATTGAAATTGCCAAGGCCGATGGCAGACTTGTGTTCACCATTGGTAGTGGCGCCGATGCCGCGAAGATGGTGACCAGTTTGATTGAGGGAACCTTCCCGCCGTTTGACGATGTGATTCCCAAGGAACATGATCGCCGCGTGACATGCGATGTGGCGATGCTGACCGCGGCCGTGCGTCGATCAAGTTTGTTGACCAGCGAGCAAAGCAAAGGCGTGAGAATGAGTTTCACCGCGACGCAGTTGACACTGTCAAGCAGTTCGCCCGATGTTGGCGATTCCGAAATCACAATGCCGCTTGAAGGATTCCAAGGCGAGCCAATCGAAGTTGGATTCAACCCTGGCTACATTGTGGACGCGCTTAAAATTATCGACGCGCCAGAAGTCACCATTGAACTCAAGGCCACCAACAAGCCTGGCGTGCTTCGCATTGGCCAAGAGTTCACTTATGTCATCATGCCGCTGAATGTTTGATATCCGCATAAAGCAAAAATAAAAGAAGCCCGACCGCAAGGCCGGGCTTCTTCTTTTTTACAATGAAATCAGCGGCAAATTAGCCGTTTTGACTCTTGGCATACTTCACGCCGCAGCCATAGGACTTGGTCTTGTCGGGCGAAACTTTTTCGCCAGCCTTGAGTTGCGTGAGCGCGTTGATCACGTAATTGGTCTTGCCTGGGGTAGAGCCACGATCGGAACTGTCATCAAAGGCGCCGCCGTACACCAGCGTGCCCTTTGAATCAATCACATACACGGCGGGCGTGGTCTTGGCGTCGAACATCTTTCCAATCACTCCGCTGCCATCAATCACTTCGGCGTTAGCCATCACTTTGTGCTCGGCCAAGTAAGTCGCGGTTGCCTTTGGATCATTGGCCGTTGCAGCCGTGCTGTTGACCATGACAAACACAACATTGGGATCAATCGCTTTGGCGTCAGCGATCATTTTGGTGACCAGACCACCCTTGGTCACTGCAACGCACACTGGGCAACCTGGATTGACCCATTCCATCACAACGGTCTTGCCGGAGAAGTCGCTGAATTGCATTGTCTTTCCGTTGACATCGGTCATGCTGAAATTTGGAACTTGCTCGCCAACCTTCACGCGCTTTTCCTTGGTGTCGGTTGTGTCGGCGGCCTTGTCGTGCTTCTTGTCCTTCTTGGTGTCGTCGGCCATAGCGAACGTGGCGGCGCCAAACAAAAGTGCGGAACTTGTGAGCAACGCAGTAAGACGTGAGTGCTTCATGAAGTGAATCCTTTCGGGGGTTGGTGAAAAAAAGAAACTGAACACAAAATATTGACTACGCAGTATAGCCCACTTGATGTGGTCAACGGCGTTTGACAATGCGGCTGCGATTAGGGTTGAGAAACTTTGATGTTCAATGGAAGGCGAATGATTTCGCAACGGTCGCTGTCTGATTGACCGTAAAGAAGTACCCCTTTGAACACAAGCGGCTTTCCCAAAGCATTTTGCGGCTGAATTTCTATTGGAATGTTGAGCGTGAATTTTTCATTGGCCACGGTTGCAGGAAATGGACCCGTGGACTGCAGCGATACGCCGGGCATGATCGCGGGAATAAACTGCGCCGTGGTTGCGGAACTATTTTTGGAAGTTGCGTTTGCGCTCTTGCCAACATCGCCAGAAATCGTGATGGCTTGATCATTGGAATTGAATGTCGCCGTTGCGCCCAGAGTTGCAAGCGAGCGACCAAGTCGAACCGCGCCAACCGGAGGAATGTCGCCAGTCGCCGCCGCAAATTCCACGCGCCCCCTGCCAATTTCACAGTTCTCCTTGCAGACCATCCATGAAAGATCAAACGAACACGCTGGCGGAGAAGCGCCCGCGGGACCCTCGATGGGCAAGAGCCATTCCCACGAATTGTTGTAGACAAATTCCGTGTCGTCGACGGTTTTTAAAATGGAAGGCCGCGGGAAAATTGGCTCCAACAAATTCCATCCTGGAATCGCGCTCAGTTGCGCCAGTGGAGGCGCCCCGCTGTCACCAGGATTTTCCCAGTACATATGCCAGCCATTTTCTATTTCAAAGCGCACCACCGCGGCGGTTTCGCCGCCAGCAAGTTTCACCCAACCCGCGGACGTGGCTTTGACCCGCGTCTTGGAGTTGGCTGTCACAAGTTGGGCGGGACTGTCCGACTTTGTTGCGCCCGTTGATTTTAAATTTGACTTGCTTGGAGTTGCCTGAGTGGATGCGTCAGCGGTTTGAAATATTGAAAATGCTTGCACGGCGGCGCCAAGCATGCATGCGGTTAAAAACAGGAAACGAAAACGGATCATCATTGAACGAAAGCATAGACATACCGCGGCAAGTTTCACAAATGGCAAAACGCGGCGGCGATTGAAATTCTATTTTCACAGTTGCCCCGCGGACCAAATGCGGTGACAATCCAATGATGCGAACACTTGCGACCATTTGTTTCACGATCATTACCGCCGCCACCGCGTGCACAAAAAGCACCAGCGACAAAAATATCACCTATGTGACGCCATTTAAGGCCGTTGAATTGATGAACGAACCCGGCAGCATGATGAAGCGCGCCCCAGTAAGCGTGTGGGTTGATCCGCGAAGTCCAGAAAAATACGCCGAGGGACACATTCCTGGCGCGATTAATTTACCGTTTCCGCGCATGACGTCGGAGGCCGGGTTGGTGCTTGGGCGCTACGACTTGTTCGTGGTCTACGACACCTCGTATGACGACACCATTGCCAAGGCGGCAAGCAAACGCTTGATTGAGCTTGACTTCAGCGACGTCTACACGCTTGAAGGCGGCCTGAAGGCATGGACACGCGATGGCAACACGCTTGAAACTGGTTTTCCGGCGCCGCCAAGCGCTCCAGACAAATCCCCGCCACCGCAATAATTTCTACAGGCGAACACGTTGTTCCAAGCGCTTCATGGCGAAGTCGTTGCAAACTGAATTGAATATTTTACGCCATCGCGGCGAAGTTTACGCATGCGTGGTGAAACTCGCGGGGCATGCGCGCTGAACCGTGCGGCGAGCGGCGACAGTCATTTTATTCCAGGGCGGCTGCGCCCGAAATAATTTCCGTGAGCTCGGTGGTGATTCGACCCTGACGCGCCCGGTTGTAACTGCGGTGCAAAGATTTCGCGATTCCAGAAGCGTTGTCCGTGGCGGCCTTCATGGCGATCATGCGCATTACATTTTCGCTGACAATGGCGTCAATCACGGCTTGGAACAAACTAATTTTCACGGCGCGCGGCAGCAAATCATTGAGCAATTCACCGGCGTTTGGGTTGAATTCATACAACGCCTCACCGCTCTTTGCGTCGCTCTTGGTTTCACTTTTGACGGCGGCGGCTGGCACGCGCATCGGCAACAATTGCAGGGTCTCTGGAATTTGCTTGCTGTTGCTGACAAACTTCATGTACACAATTCGACAGGCGTCATATTGACCCGCGAGATACTCGTTCATCAAGCGCTCGGCCAACGGCTCCACCATTTCAAAAGTTGGTCGATCACCAAATTGGTGCTTCTGTGCAACCGCGATTTTTTGAAACTTAAAAAATGCCGTGGCTTTTTTACCGATGGTCTCAACAACGCTTTGGGCGTTGCGGCTCTTCACGCCCTTCAAAGCGATCAGCGAAGTGCGCAGGACATGTCCGTTGTAGGCGCCGCACAATCCACGATCGCTGGCAATGACAAGAATAAGTTCTTTGCCGGCTGGCTTGGCGGGTGCGAGACACAGCGGATGACTTTCATCACCGGCGCGCGCCGCTACTTCGGCCACCAATTCACGGATGCGCTCCATGTATGGACGACTGGCTTTCGCGCGCGCAAGACTTGCGGTGAACTTCGCCGTGGCGATCATCTGCATCGTCTTGGTGATGCGTTGAATCGTTCGAACAGCGACCATTCGTTTTTTAATTTCGCGGATCTGCGCCATGGGGCAAGAAGTTTAGCGAATTTTTGACGGCGGGCGAGCCAAGGAAATCTTCATGCCGTCAAAGCCAAGGCGCATGCCGGTGGGCAGGGTTGGCTCGAACTCGCCATGCAAAAGATCATGGGTCATATGCACGAAAATTGTTTGTTTTGCCGCTATTTTTTCGGCAGTTGCAATGGCTTGATCGCATGTGAAATGCGTCGGATGGGCGCGCGGGCGCAACATGTCCAGAATAAGCGTGTTCACGCCCTCCAGAAACGGCCAACTCTCGTGCGGAATGTGGTTTACATCCGTGCAATAGGCGATGGGAAACAACGGATCGGCGCGCGGCGAATCAAATCGCCAACCCAAAATTGGAAGTCGTCCGTGCATCAACGTGAATGCCGTGGCGGAAATTCCGTGCAAGTTCAGTTGCGTGCCGTGCTCAACGCGCTGTTGCGTGAGCGAGGCCACGAAGGAATCATTTTTATTTTCCTTGCGGAAAAAAATGTGGCGATAGACGCGCTCAAGTTGCTCCCATGTTTCATTGTCGGCGTACACGGGAATTGGCTGACGCATCATGGCGTTGTAGCGGCGCACTTCGTCTAAGCCAAAGACATGATCGACATGTCCGTGCGTGATCAGGATCGCGTCACAGCGATCAATGCCCGCGCGCAAACTTTGCTCGCGGTGGTCGGGCGGAACATCGATCAAGATCACACGGGGCTGGCCAGTTGCGTCGGTGAATTGCAGCATGGCGCCTGTGCGCAAACGCTTGTCACGCGGGTCGGTGCTTTGGCACGTGGCGCAGGCGCAACCAATCACGGGCACGCCAGAACTTGTTCCGGTTCCAAGCAATGTGAGCGCGGCCTTCAGAGGACTCACGAGAGTTCGCGCCCCGAGATGGGTGGTGAACGCAAAGTCATGTGGACCGCGCAGAATATTTTTGTGAAAACAAAATCATGTGGCATGCCCAAAGTTTTTTGCCAGTGCAAAGTCATGTTGCGGCGCGCTCCGAAGTTTTTGGCGACAGAATTTCGCGCAAGTGAGCGACCACGGCCGCGGGATTGCTTGCACCACATACCGCGCCGCTCACCGCCACGCCGCGGCAACCCACGGCGGTCAGTTGTCCAATGTTTTGCGCGGTAATTCCACCGATCGCAAGGTGCGGCGCGGTTGGATAATGACGAATGAACTCAGCCACCAGCGCCACGCCGCATGGCGGGCGATCGGGTTTCAATTGCGTGGCAAAGATGGTACCCACACCACACACATCGGCGCCTTCCGAGACGGCGGCCAATGCTTCGGCGGCATTGTGCGTGCTGGCGCCAATGAGCAAGTTGGTTCCAGCAAGTTTGCGCGCGGCGCGAATGGATAAATCCCCAGTTCCCAAGTGAACGCCGTCAGCGCCACTGGCCAGCGCAATATCCACCCGGTCATTCACAATCACTCGCGCGTTGACGGGGCGCGCCACTTCCATGATTTGTTTCACGCGCTCGATCAAGTCGCGGTCGGACATATTTTTCTCGCGCACTTGAATCATGTCGGCGCCGCCATCAAGCGCGCCGCGCAGCACATCCATCCAAGGAAGTTTGCACAGTGACTCGGTCAGCAACACGCACACGCGCGGTTGAAAGCGCGCGGACGAGCCAAACGCAAGAATGGCGTCGCGTTCCAAGTCGTACATTGCGTAGCGCATGGCGGCCATCTGTTGGGCGAACGCGCCGTCAAGAATTTTTCCAACTTCCTCAAGCGTTCGCAGAGCCTCGATCACGCGCTTGCCCGCGGCCACGGCCACTGCGCGCACATCGCCGCGCTGCAATTCTTGCGGCGTGCGCGCATGTTGGCCCGCGTCGCCCGCCGCGTCGCGATGCGACTCCAACAATCCCGCGGGAAAACGATCAAATGCCGCGCGCAACTGATGGCGCAACGCCTTGGCGCGGAGCAATAAATCCGCATGATCAAACGAAAATCGAAGCACATCCTCGAGCGTTCGCAAGCCTTCGCGCGCGCGATTTCCCGCGGCGTCAATAATTCGATGTTCACTTCGCATGCGGCAAGAGTACGCAATCCGCGGAGCAATTTCATGATGAAGTTTATGTCCAAAGCGCTTGCTCTGAACACTGGGCGAACGCAATCTAAAACAAATGTATTTTCACATATGGCGCAATGCTCTGCCGCGCCCTATCGTTGGCGACATGTCCGACGCAGCAAACCGCCGAAGTTTTTTGCGCCACTCCCTTGTTGGGCTTGGCGCGTTCACGGCGCTCTCGTCGCATTCACTTACGCAAACTCTTTTCGCGGCCAACAGCAACGCCTCGTCAACCACTCACCCACCAACTCAAAAGGAGCAACACATGCCATTCACACTTCCAAGTCTGCCTTATCCAGAAGCCGCGCTTGAGCCATCGATTGATTCACAGACCATGATCATTCACCGCACCAAGCACCATCAGGCGTACGTGGACAATTTAAACAAGGCGCTTGAAGGCCAAGCCGATCTGCAAAATAAAACCATCGAAGAATTGTGCGCCTCACTGCCATCGTTGCCAGTAGCCATTCGTGGCGCGGTGCGCAACAACGGCGGCGGACATTTCAACCACAGCATGTTCTGGCAAATAATGGCGCCAGCAGGCAGTGGCGGCGCGCCGAGCGCTGAGTTGAGCGCGGCCATTACACAAACTTTTGGCACCATGGAAGATTTCAAAGCCAAACTTGCCGACGGCGGCATGAAGCGTTTCGGCAGCGGTTGGTCGTGGCTTATTGTGAAACCAGGCGGCGCGCTTGAAGTGGTCAGCACCGCGAATCAGGACAATCCGCTGATGAAGGGCACCATTGATACGCTGGGCACGCCCATTCTTGGCGTGGATGTGTGGGAGCACGCGTACTACCTGAAATATCAAAATCGCCGCGCTGATTACTTGAAGAATTGGTGGGACGTGGTGAACTGGAACGAAGTGAACAAGCGTTTCGCCGCGGCAAAGTGAGTTGATTCAGTCAATCCAAACGCGCGGATTGAAATTGTTTTCTCTCCGTGCGTTTTTATTTTTGCGCGCCGCGACTGCGTTTACCGCTTCACCGTGAGTCAACCGTTGCACAAGACAAGTCGCTTTGCATGGAGCGAAAAGTACAACGCTCGGAGATCGACGCACTTTTATTTTTAAATCACTTCACAAGCGGCGCGCGCGGCGCAAGTCCATCCACCATGGCTTCAAAATCTTTTCGAGCGGCTTCCACTGTGCTCTCGGGACCAACCATACGAATGTAAATAGTTTCTTGCGGCAACTCGATGGCGGCGGCAAGTTGCTCGGAATTATTTTGCGCCTCGCCCATGCCCATGCCCTTCCACGCGCCCTTCAAGTCAACGCGCGTCACGGATGCTCCAGCCGCCACGCGCTGCGAACGAGTTGGTTGCGCAGGAGTTCCATCTGCATTTTGAAATTGATTTTTCCAGCGCCCAATGTTGGCCTCCACGCTGCCGCCATCGCCCATCTTGAACACGCTCACAATGAGGTCCGCGCAAGGAGCAACTTTTCCTGGTCCAGAATTACACACTTGATATTGCAAAGTGCGAAACTGCATTGACGGCTTCACCCACGTCCACGCCGCGGGCTTGGGCAGCGTGACCGATGGCAATTCAATCAATGACGGATTTGATGTGGCGCTACTAGTCAACGGATCCACGGAAGGAACGGCCGCGGGCATTGTTGATGCAATGGCATTGGAGTTGGCGGATGACGAGATATCTGAGTTCGCGGATGAAATTGCATTGGTCGCCACGGCGGTTGGCGCGGAAACCGCGCTAGAGTTCGACGTGGTTTGTACAGGAAACGCCGCTGGAAGCTTGGGTTTAGGCGCGTCGTCCGCGCACGACACCAGCGCGCCTAAGAACAATCCCGCCATCAGTCCATTGCACACGATTGAAAGTTGATTGCGCATATCTACGATACTAGCGATGCCACGCACACGGATCACCGCCAAAAAAATCTGGACAGGCGACGCGACACGCCCCTTTGCAAAGTCAATCACCATGGATGGTGGCAAGATTGTGGCCATGGATGACACGAGCGCGGTCAACTACGAAATGGATGGCGGCGAATTTGTCTGCCCCGCTTTCATTGACTCGCATGTGCATTTGCTGCTTGGCGGCCGCGCGCTTTCACACGCGCATTTAGCTGGCGTTTCATCGCGTGAAGAATTTGAAAGTGTGATTCGAGCCAAGCATGAGTCGCTACCCAACGATGTTTGGCTTGAAGCGAGCGGCTGGGACCAAGGCAATTGGCATGAAAATTCGCGGCGAAATGAAAGTTTGAATGCGAAGATGAATGCGCAAACTCAACCACAAATTCACGCACAGAAAATTTCCAGCCACGGCATGCCCGATCACACTTGGCTGGCAAGTTGCGGCAACCGCCCTGCCATCGCTTGGCGTATGGATCAACATGTGTGCGTGGTCAATCGCGCCGCGCTGAACATCATCGCGCAACGCCACGATCTTTCGCGCGATCCTGTTGGCGGAACAATCGCGCGAGACGCGGCTGGAAATCCAACTGGATTGCTGTTGGAGCAAGCCGCGTGGAAACTAGCGATTCCCTGCGTTCCAGAGCCAAATTCAGCCGCTTTGCGTCAATCAGCGCACGCCGCGGCGCGCCACTTGCACGCGTATGGAATTGCCACCGTTGGCAGTATGGAATATTCGCGCGACCTTATTTCAACCCTGTCGCCGCTGCGCCATGAATTAAACCTGCGTATTCGCGCCACCATTCTGGACCGCGAGTGGCCCGTGGATTGGAGTCTGGGTCAATGCGTCGCCGCCGACGACGCGCTGCGCATTATTGGTTTTAAAAGTTTCATCGATGGCACGCTTGGTTCGCGCACCGCGCGCATGCTTGAGCCATATTGCGACGCGCCAGAGCAACAAGGAATGTTTGTCGAACTTGCGGAGTCAGGAAAACTTTCCGAGTGGCTGCGCGCGGGACTTTCGCGTGGCTGGAGCATGTCCATGCACGCCATTGGTGACGCGGCTTTGCGCGCGGCGCTTGACGCCGCCGACGCCGCGGAATCTTTGAGCGACACAAATGCCCGCACGAATGAAATGTATGTCAGTGCTCCATCGCACAGTACGGGAAAAATATCCGCCGTCAACTCAACCCACATCAACCAAGCGCGCGAATCACTGCGCATTGAACACGGTCAAACCGCTCATGCCAGCGACATCGCCCGCTGTAAAGATCGCTGGCTGAGTATGCAACCTCTGCACAAATATTTCGACGCGGCCCCCGCCCTTCCGCGGCTTGGCGCCGCGCGCATGGATCGCTTCTTTTCTTTCAAACAATTCCACGAAGCCGGCGCGCGGCTTGCCTTTGGCAGTGACTGGCCCATTGTGGAACCCGACTGCTTGCAAGCCATGCAAACCGCCATCACTGGCGCCACCGTTGACGGCGCCATCACCCGAGCCGAAGCCTCAATTACAGCGGAAATTGCGCTGAAAGCATTCACTTGCAACGCAGCGCAATGCCTGCGCGCCAGCGACACGTGCGGCACACTGAAAGTTGGATACGCCGCCGATGTTGTGTCCCTTGACCACGATCCACTCACGATGGATTGGTCCAAGCACAAGCCAAACATCCGCTTCACATGCGTGGCTGGACTCGCCACTTCCGCCGCGCGTTGACTAGCCGTTTCAATTGACACGGCCAAGGCTTTTTCAACACATGCCACGGGCAAGCGCAATCCCACGCGGGCAAAATCTCGTAGGCCCTGCCCGCAAAAATAAAATTCAACTCGCTAACAAACTTGCGCAACATCTTCTACTCTTAAGCCATGCAAAGCGGTTGGTGGGTTCATGATCTTTACCAAAATAACCCTGTGCTTCTAGCCAGCTGGGTGTTCTGGGTGTTGCTCAGCATTATGTTGCATGAACTTGCCCACGGCTGGGCCGCCATTTGGCAAGGCGACAATACGCCGCGCGACTTGGACCGCATGAATTTGAATCCACTGACGCACATGGGTCCAACCTCGCTGATCTTTTTCGCGCTGATCGGTTTCGCTTGGGGCATGATGCCAGTTGACCCAAGCCGCTTTCGATGGGGCCGCCGCGGCGAAGCGGCCGTTGCGTTCGCCGGACCACTGATGAACATTGTGCTTGCGTTGATCTCCTTGACCGCGCTTGGAATTTGGCTGGCACGCGGGCCCGTGGACACAAAGATCTACGAAAATCTGTACATCTTTTTATACGCGGGTGGCTGGCTGAATCTTTTCTTGGCCGCGTTCAATTTGCTACCCGTGCCACCGCTTGATGGCTCGCGCATTTTGGCGGGCTTGAATCGCCCCGCACGCGACATTATTGAAAGCCCGCAAGTGATGCAGTTTGGCTGGCTCGCCATCTTCGCGCTCAGCATGCTGGGTTTCTTCGCGCCCATCGAGCGCTTCTGCAGAGTGCTTTCTATTGAGTACTCCCAGCGCATCGCCACTATTTTCGGCGGCTAACGGCTGATTTTGCGAAATTTCGCGCGCCGCCGCAAAGAAATTTCACCTAGCCGTTGGCGTGAAATGAAACTTTGGTTACACTCGTCGATTCGCACCTGCCCACCGTTATGACGGCACGGCGAGCTGAAAAGCCCGCCCCACCGACATACGGAACTGACAAGTTGATCGCTGATCAACTGGTTCCGAGGAGGCGGCTGATGGAGAACTCACGTGGTCGTATTACGTTTCAAGCGTTTCGGAAGAATTCATCGTCCAACATATCGATTGTGCGCCGCTGACAAGCGCTGCCCTCGAAACGGAACGGTGATTGAGGAACTCGGTTGGTTCGATCCAGCCGGTCCTGAAGGTAAACAATTTGAATTCAACATGGAGCGCGTGGCGCATTGGTTCAAGATGGGCGCGCAGCCATCTCAAACCGCGGCCAACATGATCAAGAAAGCTGGCGGAACAATTCCGGCGGCCGCGATCAAGGCGCTCGCTGTTCGCAGCAAAGTTTCGAAACATCCAAAGCCAGTCGTGGTGGCAACGCCAGCGGCTGCCGCAGAGGAGACCCCGAAGGGCGAGTAACGCCTTTCGAGGAATACGGAGGTGCGCATTGACCTCCTCACAATTTTCCCGGAGATGATGGCAACGCCTTTGGCGACCAGCATTCCCGGCCGAGCGGCGAGTTGCGGCGCGATGGAATGTCATGTGCACGACATTCGCGCGTGGAGCAACTCACCCCACCGCAAGGTGGATGA
>SYAD01000003.1 GCA_005789005.1 Planctomycetia bacterium
GCGAGTGAGCACAAGTTTCGCACTGCAAAGAAAAATTCAATGGAAGATCAACAATGAAATCAACAGGCGCCAAAATTGGAATCATAGGTTGCGGATCGATCGGTCATGTGCACGCGCGCCACGCGCTGCACGCGGGTCTTGATATTGCCGCGGTGTGGGACATTAAGCCGGAGGCCGCCGCAAAAATGATTTGCGAAGTTCCAAGCGCGCAGGTCATGCCAAGCGTTGAAGCGTTGTTGGCGCAGCGCGATATTGCCGGCGTGATCATTGCAGTGCCCAATGATTTGCACATGCCACTGGCTGTGCAAAGTTTGCAAGCGGGCAAGCATGTGTTGCTTGAAAAACCAATGGCGCTTTCCGCAGCGCAATGCGACGAGATTATTCGCGCCAGTGAAAAAGCCAAGAAGCACGTGCAAATGGGATTTGTGTGTCGACAACTTCCCGCGGTGGCCACGGCCAAAAAACTTGCGCACGCTGGAACATTTGGTTCGATCTACCACATCAAGGCCAGCACCTATCGCCGTCGTGGCGTACCAGGCCTTGGCGGGTGGTTCACCAATAAAGCGCGCTCGGGTGGCGGACCGTTGATTGATCTTGGCGTTCACATCATTGACGCCTCGCTTTGGCTGGCGGGCTTTCCAAAAGTGCTGCGCGTGAGCGGAGCCATTTATGCAAATTTTGGCTGTCAAATGCATAATTACACGCATGTGTCCATGTGGGCTGGTCCGCCAAAATTTGACGGCGTGTGCGATGTCGAGGACCACGCCACCGCGATACTGCGCTGCGAGGGCGGACTCACGATTGAAGTGAACACCACTTGGGCCATGAATGTGCCGGATGGAATTCTTCCTGACGGAGTGATCTTGATGGGACAGAAAGCGGGTTGCCACATTGGTCTGCAGGCAAAGTCGCTCACCCTTGCCACCGAAAGCCACGGCATGCCCGCGGATTTGGAGCCGCACTTCGCCGCCGAGGAGCCACTGAAGCAGGCGTGGAACGCGCAAGCCGCGGCATTCGCATCGCTGTTGCAGCATGGAACAAATCCAATCGCCACCGCGCATGAAGGGCGTCAGGTGCAATCGGTGATCGACGCTATTTATGACTCAGCGAAGGTGGGGCATGAAGTGGAATTGGGAGCGCCATGAAAAGTCGGCGCACGACGCGTTTAGTTTTTGGCGCCTGTAGTTGCCTTGTACTTATCCAGCGTTTCTTTTAATTCGCTAAGCATGTCGGCGTCCATTTCTTTGTCCTTCACGCCAAGATCAACCGCTTGCTGCTGCGTGGCAAGGGCCTTGGTCTTGTCGCCGCGTTCCCAATACACTCGGGCAAGCGTGTCAAGAATGGCTGGCTCCGCGGGATTTGAAACGGAAACCGCCTTCTGCGCCGCGGCCAGCGAGAAGTCCAAATCGCGGGACATTTCAGGCATTTCCGTGGCGCTGACCCACGCTAATTGATTCAATTCCATGGCATCAAGATCCATTGTCAAAAGTTGTTTGCCAACCGCAATCGCCTCTTGCGGTTGCTTGGCTGGTCCAGCCAAAATTTGAAACTTAGTCATCTGCATTTGGGAGTCTTTGGGATCACTCTTGATGGCTTCATCGATCTTGGCAAGCAGCGCTGTGTAGTCGCCGCTCTTTTGTGCTGAACGCATGAGTTTGGAAATTGATTTGCTTGCCTCTTCGAGTTTGGCCTGAGCCAGCGCGGCTTCTTTTGCCTTTGACAAATCCCAAGTGCCCGCGGCCACCGCGGCCAATGGCTTGTCCATTTCCATTGGGTGGCCGATCCACTGGATCACGCCATCCTTGCCAACAATAAACGCGCACGGAATTCCACCTTGTTCTGCAGCTTGCATCCATGACTTGCTCATCACACCATCACCGTCATACGCCACGCGGTAGCCCATTGCATCACCCTTGCCCGTGACGAATGCATTTAATTTATCGAGTTGCTTGTCCTTCTCGCCACGCTCGCTGGCGGCCACGCTTATAAATTGCACCGCTGGAAATTCTTTTTGCATGGAGCTGAGATGTGGAATACCCGCGATGCAAGGGCCGCACCATGTCGCCCAAAATTCAACCACGTATGCGGTGCCCGACTGCAATTCTTTCACGGGTTCGCCCTTCACCCACGCATTCGCTGTAAATGGCGCAAGTGGCGGCGCCTTTGAGCCAACAGTTAAAGTTGCGGGAGCGGCTAGAACGAGGGCGATGAGCGTGGTAATCATAAGTATCTCCTTAAGAAGCGATGCTATCTCAGAAATGGCGCGGCGGTGTGAATGTATTCAAGCGGTTCAACACGCGTGCTTGTATTTATTTTTGGCGCACGCCCTTCAAACAATTCACGGCGCTCGCATTATGCTTGCGGCATGACATGCCAGATGCTGGATGGAAAATTGCTGGGTCAAAAAGTGCGCGCCGATGTGAAGGCTCGCGTGTCGGCATCCAATACAGTGGCGCGGCTGGACGCTATTTTGGTTGGCAGTGACGACGCGGCCGAGGTGTACGCGCAAAGCCAGGCTCGAACCTGCGATGAAGCCGGCATTCACTATGTGTTGCATCGGTTGCCCGCGGAAAGTTCCTACGAGAACATCGCTGGCCGCGTGCTGCTGCTCAACACGGAGAAGCAAGTGCGCGCGATCATGTTGCACTTGCCGCTGCCCGTGGGGGTGGATGTTGAGCGCGTGCAAAGTTTGATCGCGCCGGAAAAAGATGTGGAGGGCGTGAATCCCGCCAATATTGGAAACGTGGTGTATGGCCGCCGCAGTTTGGTGCCATGCACGGCGCGCGCGGTGCTTGAACTGATTGAAACCACAAAATTAAATTTGCAGGGCGCGCGCGTGGTCGTGGTGGGTGCCAGCAATATTGTGGGCAAGCCCGTCGCGGTGTTGTTGATGCGCTCCAATGCCACGGTGATCAGCTCAAATAAATTCACTTTGGAACTTTCGCAACTGACGCGCGGCGCCGATGTGGTTGTGGCCGCAGCGGGAGTGGTTGGATTGGTCAAGGGTGACTGGATCAAGCCGGGAGCCGTGGTGATTGACGTTGGAATTCACCGAGTGATTTCGCCTGAAGGAAAAACCACCACCATGGGCGATGTTGATTTTGAAAGCGTGAGCAAAGTCGCGGGATTTCTCACGCCGGTTCCAGGTGGTGTTGGACCGATGACCGTTGCCATGTTGCTGCGCAATGTGGCTGACGCTTGCTTAAAAATTTAAGCGCGCTTAGTCGCACAGCATGGCCGCGGCTTGTTCATAGCGCTGGATAGTTTTTGCGATCACATCCACTGGCAACACGGGGCCAGGCGGGCAGCGATTCCAAAGACCGGCGGCTTCTTGGGCCAGCAACCAATTGCGCACGAATTGCTTGTCCAAACTTTCGGGCTCGCGTGTTCCATCCATCGTTGACGCGATCCAGTAGCGGCTTGAATCGGGCGTGAGCACTTCATCGGCCAAGATAAGTTCATCCGTGGGATCGCCGTTCTGGTCCAGGGCGAAACCAAATTCAAATTTGGTATCCGCCAGGATCAAGCCACGGTGCGCGCAGAATTCACTGGCGGATTTGTAGATCGCCAGGCTTGCCGCGCGGAGTTTTTCCATGACCGATTCTCCAACTACCGCGGCCGCTTGTTCAAAGGAAAGATTTTCGTCGTGGCCCGAATCGGCCTTGCTGGCGGGAGTGAAAATTGGCTCTGGAAGTTGGCTCCACTGTTTCAAACCCGCGGGCAATGCGACGCCGCATACTCGGCCGAATTTTTTATATTCCACAAATCCGCTGCCCGCGAGCCAACCGCGCACCACGCACTCGATCGGAACAATCTTCACGCGCCGACAAATCATGCAGCGCCCGTGCAGCATGTCCCGCTCCGACTGTGTGAGGCCTGGAATAATCGCAGGATCAGTGGAGATCACATGGTCGCGAATAATATTCCATTGGCGTATGCGTTCAAACCATTGCATGCTGATTTGTGTGAGCAACTTTCCCTTGTGGGCGATCACGCTTGGAAGAACCACGTCAAATGCGCTGATGCGATCGGTGGCGATCACGATGATTCGAGGACTTTCGCCAGCGACCGCGGGAAGTTCATAGACGTCGCGCACCTTGCCGACACGTTTGCCACCAAGAGAGAGATGCGTGGTTGCCACGCTTTGTGCGGCGCGATTGCGGGTCTCCATGGAGTTACCTTGATTTTCACAAGCGGACGATTCCGTTTCCATGGGCGGATGGTATAGCCGAGAAAAAATATCAACGCGAACAACATAAAAAGGTCCTGATTTGCAGGGATGCGTGGGTTTCTGGTTACACTTTCTGTGCAAATGCTCCGATTTGATGTCCATCATGAATTCAATAGCGCCAGTGATCAGCGTCTTTACGGAGCGCATTTGCTTGGGCGCGATGATTTGCCGGTGGCTGGCGAACTGAAAGGGAAAAGTGGTTCCATTCGTTGCGAGCCCGCTGAGCCAACAGCGACCGCGTTGTGTGTGGAAGTGGATGCGGGCGGAATGGGTCGGCTGATGTTGCAAACATGTTTGCTGAAACAACGCGACGAACCGTATCTGCTCTTTCTAGAGTTGGCGCGACATCGCATCAAGCAATACATCGTCAAGAGTGAGGAGTGGCAACTCTTTGATCCAACTCTCTCGGGTGAAAGTTTGAAGCGCTGGGAGCACGCGCGGACACTTTTTGTGCGCGCCATGAACGAGGTCGACTTCTCCAAGGCCGAGACGTTCGCCAAGGATTCTTTAATCGCCGGCTTGGACGCCAATGAGCAACTGGCGCTGTTGCACGCCGAGTTGTTGGTGAAGCGACGCTTTGGCAACAAGCCCTCAACCAGCACCGTGATTGGCGTGCGCGTGGACCCGCGAAGCGACATCAAAGTATGCGGCGAGACAGCCAAGATTCTTGACGTATTGATGCTTCCAACTCCATGGAAATTAATCGAGCCCTCACAGGGCGAGTTTCGATTTCAGGAGATGGATCGTTGGATGGCTTTCGCGGCTCAAACCAAGCGCCCAATTGTGGCGGGGCCGCTGCTGCGATTCGACAAGCGCACGTTGCCTCCGTGGATGGAGCCGGCCAAAAAAGATTTTTCAATGTGCGTTGACCGCTCCTACTCGTTCATGGAAAAAGTGGTGCATCGCTACCGCGACGTGGTCACCATGTGGAATTTAGGAAGCGGTTTGCACGCCAATGAGCACTTTGAATTCACCGATGAGCAAATGATGGATTTGACTCGACGCGCGAGCGTGTTGACGCGCCAAAGCCGCCATGGAGCGCGCACGCTCATTGAGTTGACGGAATTATTTTGCGATCATGTCTCGAGCCGCCCCGGCGCGCTCACTCCTTGGCAATATCTAGAGCGACTTTCGCAAGAGGGAATTCATTTCGACGCGGTGGGCGTTCAAATGTGTTTTGGTGGCGCGGTCGAAGGCACGGCGATGCGCGATTTAATGCAAGTTTCCGCCGTTCTTGATCGCTTTCTCGCCTTTGATTGCAAGGTTATGGTCAGCGCGTTTGGTGTTCCAAGCCGTCAAGTTGATTCAAAGTGTGGATGGTGGCGCGAGCCATGGAGCGAGCAATTGCAAGCCGTGTGGACCAGCCGCTTTGTCACCATCGCCTTGTCCAAGCCATTCATAGAGACCGTGATATGGGAGCGATTAATCGACGAGGGCGAAGACGCCAGCGGACTGTTGTTTGAAAATGGAAAGGCAAAGAGCGTGTTCGCCAAGTTGCTCGCCATTCGCAAGCGATTGCGCAAGCCGCTGGCCAATTCAAAACAAAAAAGCGCCGCGGCCAATGAAACTGAAAATGATGAGACGCGCAGCGGGGCGCCATCGGTGGAATGAAACAAAGTCGCGCGCCAACCCAGGGACTTGCGTTGCTGTCGCTTTGCGCGCTTGGCACGTTGATCGCGTCGCGGATCTCACAAACACAAATGCGAACACCCGTGCAGGGAAATCAATATTCAACATTGCCCGCGTGGCGCATTGACTTGGATCGCGCGGGCCCGGATGAGTTGGCGGCCTTGCCGGGTATTGGGCCGGCGCTGGCGGCGGCAATTGTCAAGGATCGCAATATGCGCGGACCATTTCAAACGCTTGCGGGGTTGGATCGGGTGCGTGGAGTTGGCCCAGCGATTTTGTCGCAAATCAAGCCGTTTGTGCTGCAACCGCCGCAGTGAGCTACTGTATGGACTGAATCGACCGTGTCGTGATCGATCTTGTTATGAAGTGGCGCGAAGAAATTTCCACCTCCGCAGCGCTGACCGCGCTTGAGGAGAAGGTACGCACTGGGGGCGTTGCCAGCGTGCGTGGCGCGACTGGATCAAGCACTTCCATCATCACACAGACGTTGGCTGCGAAAGTAAATCGCGTGACGCTGTTGGCAACCGCGCATGTGGACGAGGCCGACGAGGTGATCGCCGAGTGGCAGGATCTTGGTCTTCATGCGTTGCGATTGCCCGCGCTTGAGGCTTCGGCTGGAGAGAGTATTTTGGCGGCGGAGTCGTTTCTTGAGCGGCTGAAAGTTGCCGACGCATTGGAAGGTGGCAAGGTGGCGTTGATCGTGGCGCCCATCGCCGCGCTGATGCAGCGCCTACCAAACGCCGCGAAGCGGAAATTGTTGTACCGCACTTTGCGCGTTGGTGAACGTGTGGCGCCGGCGCAACTTGCCGCGTGGTTGACCGAGCGCGGGTATCAACGAATGGAAGCTGTGGAAAATCCCGGGGAGTATTCAGCGCGCGGCGGCGTGTTCGACTTGTATCCGGCCGCGGCCACAAGCGCGGTGCGCCTGGATTTTTTTGGCGACGATATTGAACGCATGCATGAAATGGACGCCACCACGCAGGCCAACGATCGGCGCGTGGAAAGCGTGGACGTGCTTTGCGCCGACGAAAAACAATTGGCGCCTAGCGATGAGGATGCGGCTTTCGCGGATTTGCTGCCGCGCGACGCGTTGTTTGTGTTCGCTGAGCTGGGCGAAGTCATGGAGCAATCCCGCGGATATTGGGAGCGAATTGATGACTCTGTTGGCGTGATCTCGCCAAACGACACGGTGAAGGGATTGATGGATCGAGTGAGCAACACGCTTGCGTTCAATCAATTTTCGCAGACCAATGAACCGGCGTCGCTGGATGTTCCAGTGCGCTCACTTGGATTGAGCGAAAGCGACACCGCGAAAGCGTTTGAATCTCTGGTGGATTTTTCGACCGATGCGGATGTGATTTTATTTTGTTCCACCGATGGAGACGTGACGCGTGCCAAAGAGCTTGCGCAAAAACACGCGGCGGGCGCGGGAGTGCAGGTGGTCCGTCAACATTTGCACCGCGGATTTCGTTGGGATCGCCCTGGCAAAAAATCGCTGATGCTTATTCCCGAGCATGAGTTGCTTGGGCGCTTTGGCGTGCGCCGCCGCGGTGGCGCGGTGTCGGCGGGCGCGCGCGCGCGCGACGCGTTCTTGCATTTTGAGAAGGGCGATTACGTCACCCACCGTGATCACGGCGTGGCGCAGTATGTGGGATTGGTCACGCGCGCCTCGCTTGATCGAACAGGCGCAGTGGTTGAGAGTGGCGGCGCCTCTGATGATGGATCGAGCGGCGTGATGCAGAGCGCGGCACATCCTGAGATGGAATATCTCGCGTTGCAATTTGAGGGCGCGACCAAACTGTATGTGCCGGCGTTGCGAGTGGATTTGGTGCAGAAATATGTTGGAGCCGGGGCTTCAAAACCTCCGCTGAGCCAAATTGGCGGAAAGCGTTGGAAAGCCCAAAAAGAACGGGTTTCCGAGGCGGTACGAGATCTCGCAGCGGAGATGTTGCGCGTGCAAGCCGTGCGCGCCGCCACGCACGGGGTCGCGTTTCCCGTGGACACCGCGTGGCAACATGAATTTGAGGAGGCGTTTCCATGGGATGAAACCGCGGATCAATTGACGGCCATCGCCGCCACCAAGCGCGACATGGAATCATCCAAGCCAATGGATCGTTTGATTTGCGGCGATGTTGGATTTGGAAAAACAGAGGTGGCCATTCGCGCCGCGTTCAAGTGCGTGGAGTCTAGTCGGCAAGTCGCGGTGTTGGTGCCCACCACGCTCTTGGCGGAGCAACACGAACGGACATTTCGCGATCGATTTCGCGCCTATCCATTTCGAATTGAAAGTTTGAGCCGTTTCAAAAGCGACGCGCAGCAAAAAATAATTCTTGAAGATCTTCAAGCGGGGCGCATTGACCTGATCATTGGCACGCACCGATTGTTGTCCAAGGACATTCGCTTCGCCAATCTTGGTTTGGTGGTGGTGGACGAGGAGCAGCGATTTGGCGTTGAGCACAAGCAGCGGTTGCTTTCATTCCGCGCCACGGCCGATGTGCTTACGTTGAGCGCCACGCCCATTCCACGCACGTTGCACATGTCGTTGCTGGGCTTGCGCGACATCTCCAGTTTGACCACGCCGCCGGCTGATCGGCGTTCCATTGTGACGGAAGTGTTGGCGCTTTCATCCAAGCGATTGCAGCAGGCGATTCGCCGCGAATTGGCCCGCGAAGGGCAGACGTATTACGTGCACAACCGAATCCGTGGACTTGATCGAGCCGCTGAAAGAATCAAGGCGTTGGTTCCCGAGGCGCGCATAGAAATTGGCCATGGACAAATGCCCGCGGATCAACTTGAGCAAGTGATGCTGCGCTTCATGCGCCATGAATGCGACGTGCTGGTGAGCACGTCGATCATTGAGAGCGGCATTGACAATCCGCGCGCCAACACGATGTTCATTGACTTGGCGGATTTGCACGGTTTGTCCGATTTGCATCAGTTGCGTGGGCGTGTTGGACGCTCCAACCACCGCGCGTATTGCTATTTATTTTTACCCGAGGGCCGGCCGATCACCGACGACGCGCGCCGTAGATTGCGCGCCATCGAGGAGTACAGCATGCTTGGCTCGGGCTTCCGCATCGCCATGCGTGATTTGGAAATACGCGGCGCCGGAAATTTGCTGGGCGCGCAACAGAGCGGCCACATCGCGGCGGTGGGGTACGAAATGTATTGCCAGCTTTTGGAGGACGCGGTGGATGGCCTGACCTCGCGCAAGAAAATTCGCTCGGCCGACAATGTGCTTGACATTGGTTTGGCCGGCGCAATTCCGCGCGGATTTATTCCCAGCGAGCGGCGGCGGCTGGAGGCGTATCGACGTGTTTCCAGCGCCGACACGATCGAGGTGTTGTCGCGCACCATCGGCGACATTGAAAGCGCCTACGGGCAACCGCCAGTCACCATGCGAATTCTGCTTGATTTGGCTGAATTACGCGTCATTTTGGCCGCCTTGGGCGTGCGATCCTTGGTGAAACGCGATTTGGATTACATCTTCCACACCGCGCAACCAGCGCTTTTGCAGCGAGCCCTGAGCCATGCGCAAGCCACGGTGCGCGTGATTGGCAAGGCGGACGCCGAAGGCCTGATCGATGTCTATGTTCGGCCCGCCGGCTCACTAGAGGATTCAGCGCGCATGATGAAATTGCTGCGCACCCAATTGCGCAAACTCATTCCCGCGCCGGTGGTGGGGGCCGCATGAAGTGGCGCATGATGGTTGGAAATATTTCGCGTGGCAGCCAAAAAAAATCATGCGTGATTTAAACTATCGCCGCTGATCAATAAAGTTTTGTAGTGCGAGCAGTGGGGCGCGATTATCTGCGTTCAACAAAATGAATTTGCAGATAGCGCGCCACATAATCCAGAATGCTGGAAGCCTCCGGGATTTCTGGATTGCTCGTGATGCCCATGGGCTCAAAGCGCATGCCGCGAAATCGATCGGCGGCGTCGTGCGTGGTCAATCCATGTTGCAGTGCCAAACTGAACGCGCGGCAAAATCCTTGGATCAAACCTGAAAGAGTTGATCCTTCTTTGCTCATCTTGATAAAGATTTCGCCTGGTCTTCCATCTTGAAACAGACCGATAGTGAGATAGCCCTCGTGTCCCGCGATGCAGAACTTGTGGGTTTGACTTTGGCGGGTTTCAGGAAGAATTTCGCGGCGGTCTGAAAGAAGCGTCATAGATGGATCCTCGAGTTGGGTATCCATCGGTTCAATGAGGGCTTCGACTAAACTTTCTGTTTCAGACATTTTGGGAGTTGCTCAGAGTGTAGTTTCAGCGTAACTCCAACAGGCTTTCAACGCGACACAATTTGGCCACCCGAGCTGAATTTTTGAAAATCAATGTCCCAAATCACGGGGCAATATTTTTGGACCCGTATTGAAAGAAAAAACGTTGGCGCAAGGGTGCCAGCAACAATCCCACAATAGGGACAGTTCTTTGGCCGCAAACCCAAACAGAAAAAAGCCACAAATCAAGGGCAAATCATTGCCAATTGAGGAACTTTAGTCCTTGTCCTTTTTGGACTTCTTTCCCTTGTCGGACTTGCCTGACTTCTCTGGCTTATCCGATTTCTCAGCCTTCTCGGCTTTGGGAGCGGCTTCATCATCCGACTTATCGGCTGACTTCTTGCCCTTCTTATCTTTTTTGCCCTTCTTGCCCTTGTCTTTTCCATTGTCCTTGGAATCATCGTCGCCTTGGGTTTCATCCGTGGCTTCTTCCATTTCCTCAACGACGTCTTCGCTTTGGGCGGCGCGTTCAGCATCAACGGACTGTTGGAAGAGTTCAAGTGTTCGATCTGGCAGCACTTCGATATTGATTTCGGTACGAAGCTCACGATCAAACACAATCGCGCAGGTGTATGAACCAATGCGGCGAACCGTGTTGGCCAAACGAACCGCTTGCATTTCCACAGGGAATCCATCGAGCACCAATTGATCGAAGATGTCGCGATGGGTGACGGCTCCGTACAAGGCGCCTTGATCATTCACGCTGCGAATAAGTTTGATGGTGACATCCGTCAGGCGCTCGATCAATTTCGCGCGGCCTTCTTGACGCTTCTGCATGGCGGCTGCGGCGGTGGCGCGGGCATCCTTCAGGGCCTCAATCTTTTCAGCGGTTGGATATTCTGCGAGACCGTGGGGCAGCAGGTAATTTCGCGCGTGTCCAGGCTTGACCTTGACCACATCGCCAACCAGGCCCAGATTTTCAACGGAGATATTTAAAAGTAATTCAACATTTCGCTTTGCCATGACGCTGTCCTTCCCCTTTGGGGAGTGAGGGTGGCCGCAACACCCAACTATGTGCCTGCTTTCACGCGAAAGTCAGGCTGCGACGAGCGCCCAAGTATGGCAAAAACCCCCTTGATTCACAAGGGGGTGAAGAGTTGAACTCTTGATTTTTTGCATCGCCAACGCTGTGGCGCCGCTCGGGCAGAATCAATCATTGTGACTGACAAAGCCCGATTACCAATGCAAATTCTCAGCCATAATCGCTTCTTGCGTGGCCATGGCTTTGAGCCAAGGGTTGAAACTCACGTTTCAAGCCAAGCTTTTTAGCCAAGCCCTTTAGCCAAGGTTTTTAGCGGGGTCAGCGCTTTCAACCCAGGCGTAAAACAACTCCACGCATCAAGCGATATTTGCCAAAGACAATGTGCGTCTAGAAAAAACTTAGAACGGAATGTCAGCGTCAGCAACGGTGCTGTGGCTTTCGCTAGGCGCTTGAGTTGAGCCCTTGCTGTAGCTTCCGCCACCGTTTCCACCGCCACTATTGCCGCCACCAGCTCCAGCCGGCGCGCCAATAAACTGGAAGTTTTCCACCACCACGCGCAAACGTGATTGCTTCTTGCCTTCCTTGTCTTCCCACTGGTCAAGCTTGAGACGACCTTCGATAAATACTGGTCGGCCCTTGGCAAGATATTGCTTCATGACCTCCGCGGTGCGGCCCCATACTTCGCAATCCACGAAGGTCACTTCTTCGCGCTCCTCGCCAGTGGCGGTTTTGAACTTGCGGTTCATCGCCATAGCGAAATTACCCACGGTCTGATTGCCTTGCGGCAAAACCTTGAGCTCGATATCTCGAGTCAAATTACCCATCAACATTACTTTATTAAAATTTGCCATATCGTTACGCCTCCTTGTTGCGTGAATGCATTCTATAACGCCGCCACCACAACTTTTACATTTGTGGCGGAAGTTCTTGAAAATAAATGAAGGCAAGTAAAAATAAATCGAGCCACCCAAATGGGTGGCCCGAATGTGCACAAGTATTGGGGCGCGAAACTTCCATCGCGCCAATTCGCTTCAACCCTTGCGGGCTCAGATGGAGCACGCTCCACGATTAAGCGTCGCGGTCCATGTCTGGATCCATGGCGCCAACTTCATCGGCAGGCATGGCTCGCAAACGGCTCTCGTCCATGGTTTTCTGCATGGATTCTGCGTTCTTCAGTTGCTCCTCGGTCAAGTGGTCCGCGCGGATCACCATGCTGCGCAGCAACTTTTCATTCAAGTTGCAATCACGCTCGATGGAGGCCAGGCGGTCGCTTACGGTGCGGAAAAAGGCCAAAATGTAGAGGCCACGCTTGTTGCCCGCGATGTCGTAGGCCAACTTGCGCTCGTCCCATTTGGCGATGGAAAGAATTTCCGCGCCGTTGCGGGTCAAGATTTCCTTGACCAGATCGGTGGAGCCCTGCAAATCAGCGCTTGCGGATTGAGGAAAAAGAAACATGCCTTCGTAGGGGCGAGTGCGTTCAGCTGTCAGTGTTGCGTCCATATCAGTGTCCTTTCGAAAATGTGGAGTGAATGTGAATCCAAAATTTGAACCCGCTCAAGAACGTACTTGAGCGGGATGATGTCAAGCCTCTCCCGCGGGCGCTCCAGCGCCGCGGCGATTAAAAGTATTCATGGCGTGCTCGAGCCCGCGCTCGGCCCAACATGCCGCGGCCTCAGCCGCCTCGTCAAGTCCCGCTTCCATGCGGGGCTTTTGTTCCGATGTGAAATGTCCAAGGACGTAATTCTCCGTTGGAATTTTTCCCGGCGCATCAATGCCAACCCGCAAACGCGACCAATGATCGCTGCCAAGTCGACGCGTGATGTCGGCGAGTCCATTGTGTCCACCATCGCTGCCTTGGCCACGCAAGCGGATGACTCCGCAAGGCAACGCAAAGTCGTCGGCGATCACCAGCACATCCGTCGCGGCGTTGAGTTTGTGGAAGCGAATTGCCTCCAACGCGCTCACGCCGCTGAGATTCATGAAGGTGGTTGGTTTCAGAAGGAGCACACGTTCGCTTCCAATCTGGGCCTCGAGAAGCAATCCGGTGAAACGCGATTTCGCTGGGGAAGCCGGCGGATTCGTGAACCTTCTTGCCAATCGATCAAGCACATCGAAGCCCGCGTTGTGGCGGGTTCCGGTGTACTCGGCTCCAGGATTTCCAAGACCAACAATAAGACGCATGGAAATTCAACAGGCTTACGCCTTCTTGTCCTCCTTCGCGGCAGCGCCCTCGGCGCCTTCCTTGTCCTTCTTGGCGGTGAGCACTTCTGGTTCGGCGACAGCGGTTGGAGCCGTGGCTTCGCCAGCGAGTTCTTCCTGCACAATGATCACGCGCGCGTAGGCGGAATGTGAATCGGTGACCGCCGTGATTCCAGCGGGAAGTTTGTACTCGCCAACGGTCAGCAAGTCGCCCTTCATATTGGTCAGGTCGATGCGAATTTCCTCTGGAATGTCGCGCACCTTGCAGTTCACTTCAAGCTCGGTCACGTCGTGCGTGAGCACGGCGCCGGGACGCTTGGCGGATTCAGGTTGGCCGAAGTAGTTCAAGCGAACCTTGACCGTCACCAATTCATCCAAGTTCACGCGCGCAAGATCGACGTGAATGACATTGTCACCCAGCCATCCAAATTGCAATTCTTTCACAAGGCATGTTTCCGTGGTGCCGCCTTCAAGGGCGATGTTCAACACGTGGGCGCCTTGTTGCAGCGTGTGCAAGGTTTGCTTGGCGTCCAGTTGCAGCGCCATCGGCTGGCTTCCGTGGCCATACAAAATCGCCGGCATTTTGCCGCTTGCGCGCAGTCTTTTGGTGTAACGGGTGCCCAATTTTTCACGAGGTTGGGCTTGCAGTGTCGGGGTTGTCTTAGACATGGGTGAGATCTCCTATAAAAGAAAGTGACTTGGTAAAAGTTGAAATCGAAATTAAAAGTGAATGATTCTTCAGCGGGCTGATCCAAATGATTTTCCAAAGAGCGCGCTCACGCTTTGGTTGTGATGGATGCGATGGATGGCTTCGCCCAACATGCTGGCCACGGAGAGCACGCGCAATTTGTTTCGGATGGAGTGCAGTCGATTGTCGATGGGAATTGTGTCTGTCACTGTGACACTGGTGATTTCCGGCGCGGCGAGCCGCTCGATGGCTTGGCCAACCATAACGGCGTGGGTGCACGCCACATGAACGCTTGTTGCGCCGCGCTCACGAGCGACTTTGGCGGCTTCCACCACGGTGCCAGCCGTGGTGATCATGTCGTCGAACATGATCACGGAGCGACCCTTCACTTCGCCAATGACATTTTTCACTTTCACTTCGCTGCCGCTCTGGCGGCGCTTCTCAATAATGGCCAAGTCAATTCCCAAATGCTCCGCGAACATGTTTGCGATTTTGGCGTTGCCAACATCCGGACTCAGCACGATTGGATTCTCGAAACCGGGAAGCTCCTTGCGAAAGTGCTCAAACAACACTGGACTTGCCGTGAGATGGTCCACGGGAAGATCGAAAAATCCTTGAATTTGCGCGGCGTGCAAGTCAACGCACATCACGCGGTGGGCGCCGGCGGTGGTGATCAAATTTGCCACTAATTTGGCTGTGATCGGCACGCGGCCCTCGTCTTTGCGATCTTGGCGGGCGTATCCAAAATAGGGAATGACCGCGGTGATGCGGTTGGCGCTGGCGCGGCGCAGGCAATCTATATAGATGAGCAATTCCATCAGGCTGGCGTTCACCGGACTGCAAGTGGAAAGCACCACAAAGCAATCGCGGCCGCGCACATCCTCATCCAACTTGACCAGCAATTCACCGTCTGGAAAAACCTTGGTCTCGCCAGCGCCAAGTTGCAACTCAAGATATTTCACGATGCCATTGGCTAAATGCAGACCAGTGGTGCCGGCGAAAACTTTCAGCGTGTCTTTGTCTTTGACGCTCATGGTGTGCTTTCCAGTGGAATGCGATTTCGCGCGCGTAGAATTCCATCCACCTCAGCTAGTTGCGCCGGAGTGTTGATGCTGAGCACCTCTTCTTCGGGCACCGCGTTCATGACGGCGATATGCAAACCGCGCTTGAGCAGCAGTTCAAAGACGTCAGTGATGTAGTACTCGCCGTTGGCGTTTTTGTTGGTGACAAGTTTCAGCGCCTCAAACAAAGCTTTGGTGTTGAAGAGGTAGTAGCTGGGATTGATTTCTTTCAGTGCCAGTTGCGCGGGCGTCGCGTCCTTCTGCTCCACAATGCGCAGAAACTTTCCTGAGCCGTCGCGTTCGATGCGACCGTAGCCACTTGCGTCCTTCACGATGCTGGTGGCCAGGCTTGCGGCGGCGTTCTCGCTGTGATGCTTTTGCCATAATTGACGCAGTGTTTGCGCTTGAATCAGCGGGCCATCGCCGCACAACACGAACACATTCTCGCCCAGCAAACCCTTTTCATACACCGAGCGCGCTTGATCAACCGCGTGGCCCGTTCCTTGTTGCGGAGACTGCGTGACGCAGTGGCACGCGGGCTTGTCGTTGGCGAACGCGGCTTGCACAACTTCGGCGCGGTGGCCAACCACAAGCACAATTTCCTTGGCGCCAACTTCACGCGCGCTTTTCACAACCCACTTCACCATGGGTTGACCAGCCACCGCGTGCATGACCTTGGGCAAGTCGCTGTTCATGCGCGTGCCTTTTCCCGCCGCCAAAATAATCGCGGAGGCAGGCGAGGTTGAAGTGGTGTGGTTGCTCATGATGTGCTTTGAAATTGCGGCGACACTCAACACGCTTTCGCGCGGACGCTGTCTCTTGTGTGACCAGAATTGGCCCGCCTAGATTCGAACTAGGACAAGGAGAACCAAAATCTCCTGTGCTACCGTTACACCACGGGCCAAAATAAATTCTGTTTCAATTGTATCCAATTTTATTTCGGATCAATCTATTTTGGATTATGAGAAGCGTCTGTTGAGTTGTGTTGAATGTGTCGCTTGTGAATGTGCTCCGAGAAAGTCAACCTGAACCGAAGAGCCCGCACGCGCGGGACTCTTTTCGCGGCTCAGGGACCATTCCCCGCACCGCGGCTGTCGTCAAGGCAGGAGCGCCCGTCAGCCGCGACGGCACGCCCCGTGCGGCGCCGACTCTTGTGGAGTTCGTCACCGACGGCCCGAGGGGAGAAACTTTAGCCGAAATGTCCGTTCAACTCAAGACCTTGACGCATGGAAAAATGCGCGGTGTTTTGCCGTGAATTCATGGGAAGATGCCGGGGGACTCAGGCCACCAAATATGCGGCTGACTGCAGCAATCGAATCGATTCAACCTGGCCTGAAAGCCAAGCGACTCGAATGCGGCTGCCAGAGCCCACGCCGCCGGCTGGTAGCGCCAAGCCGGAAACCCGTAGCGGCACCGCGGTTGGCTGGCCATCAAAGAGCACCACCAAGTCCACAATGTGGTCATGGTGAATTGATTTGGTGGTGAGCGCAATCACTTGTCCGTCAAGATGTCCATTGCCACACATCATATTGTAGAACTCATCGGTTCAAGTGTAGGCGTGACTTGAAATTGCGTAACGCGCGCCGGGCACTTGCCATGCGCGCGCAATTGGGCACAATCAAGCGCATGTCAAGTGACGCTAATCTTTCGCCGGAATCATTGTTGGCCGCGTACGCGGGCGGCGCCTTTCCAATGGCGGATGTTGACACCGGCATGGTTGAGTATTACACATGTGATCCGCGCTGCGTGATTCCGCTGGATGCGTTTCGACTTCCACACACTTCGCAGCGAGCCATTCGTGGAAGTTTATTTCGCATGCGCGCTGACACCGCGTTTGAGCAGGTGATGCGCGGATGCATGTTGCCGCGGCCCGGTCAAGAGCGGACTTGGATTTCGGAATCCATGGTTGCGGCATATTGCAAATTGCATGAGTTGGGATTTGCCCACAGCGTGGAGGCGTGGCTAGATGACAAGTTGGTTGGCGGTTTGTATGGAGTCTCCATGGGCGGGGCGTTCTTTGGCGAAAGCATGTTTGTGCTGCGCAACGCTGGCGCCGGCAACGCCAGCAAGGCGTGCTTGCATTGGTTGGTCACGCACCTAAAATCAAGGCAATTCACGCTGCTTGACAGTCAATATTCCAATCCATTGGTGTTGAGCTTTGGCGGCGTTGAAATACCCGCTGCGCAATATGAGGCGCAGTTGGCGGCGGCGACGGATCTTGATGTGGCATTTTAATTTGTGTCGCGCGCGTTCACGCGGCGGCGCGTGTTGTCAATCGCGCATGCTCCCGTAGGGTGGTTGCGCGAGTTCAATTTTCCATTCGTGACAAGCCAAGTTTTTCCAGCGACAGCGTGGAGCCAACCGCGTCAACGGCCTCGTAGCCTCTTTTACGCAACGCGAAAATAATCTCTCGGAAATCCGCGGGCACGGCTCCGGTGTATGTGACTTTCTCGCGTGATGACGGATGTTCAAAGCGCAACATGGCGGCGTGCAACGCTTGTCGATCCATGACAATACGTTTGCTATCGCCAACATCAATGCCCAACTCCGCGGCGGTGAGACGCTTGCCGTCGTACATGTCGTCGCCAACAATGGGCCAACCCAAGTGGCTCATGTGCACGCGGATTTGGTGCGTGCGCCCGGTCAACAATTCCAATTCCACCAACGAGTAGCCGTCGTAGCGTTCAATGGTTCTATAAATAGTGCGGCTCTCTTTGCCCTCGTCGCCCCAACGCACCGCGTACAACTCGCGAATGGTTGCGTGCTTTCCCAGCGGTAAATCAATCAAATCGGTGACAGGCTCCGGCGTTCCATGCACAAGGGCCAAGTAGCGTTTCTCGGTGGTGCGGTTCTCAAATTGCTTGGCGATGCGCCAATGCGCGGTGTCGGTTTTTGCGGCCACCATGACGCCGGTGGTCCAGCGATCAAGCCGATGCACCACGCCAGGACGCGCGAACTCCTTGCCAACTTCACTCAGCGCGCCTTGCGAGCGATGCAGAAAATGCCAGGCCAACGCGTTGATAAGCGTGCCGCGCTTGTAACTGCGCGCCGGATGCACCAACAGACCAGCTTGCTTGTTCACAACAATGATGTCGCTGTCCTCATGCACAATGTCCAGCGGAATGTTGTCGGGCGGAACTTCGCTTGAAGGCGGCGGCGGAAGCACCGCGATAATTGTGTCGCCCTTATGAAGCTTGGTGCTGGGTTTGGGAATGCGGCCATTGACCGTGATGCTTTGCTCATGGATCAAACGCTGCAACGAAGTGCGGCTGAGAAATGGAATACGGTCGACCAAGTAGCGATCAAGGCGCTTGTCCAAGTCGCGCTGCAATTCAAACGTCACCTTGATCGGAGTGTCGTCGTCGCCTTCTTGGCCTTCATAGAGCGCCTGAAGTTCCTCAGGATTTATTTCGTTGGGCTCGGACTCATTCATTCACGGTGCGCAGTCACTTTGGTGCTATAGGAGCGGAACCTTCAGCGGGAGTGACTGGAGCCTGCGGCGCGGCTGGCGCGTTCATGTTGGTTGGCATCAACAAATTCTCAGTGCTTGCCGATGTGCTCGCGGCCGCCGCGGGATCCACTGGACGCGATGGCATGGCGCGAACGTTGGCAAGTTGCGGCAACGTTTCCTTGCGATGCTGCGCGACTTTGGCGAGCTGAGGATAAGTTTTTGCGGCGAGTTCCTGCGCTTGGGTCAGGAAAAGAGCGGCTTGTGTTGGATCATTTTTAGTTTCCGCAACGGAGGCGCGGCCAAACAGCGCGGTCACGGTAACCAAACTGCGTGGGCCCGCGCTTTGCGAACCTTCGCTCACAACCTTGGCATACAGACGATCGGCCTCGGCGAGATATTCGGCGCGCAATTCTGGCGTCACCGCGGCATCGGTCGCGCCAGCTTCGCGGTCAAATCGTTTGTTCATTTGAATCGATTGCATGTACGCGTCCGCCGCATTGATGGTGGCCAATTGCGAAATCGCGTCGGTGTCGGTGTGTTTGTTTGCGACTTCGATCAAGGCTTGCGGAGTTTGCGCGGATAGAAATTCATTCCAAGCGCCATCGCGCGCCAAGGCCATGCGATTTTCCCACCAATTAAATCCCATGAAGCCGCACAACACCAACATGGCCAACAACAAATAGTTTGGTCCTTTGGTCTTAAGCCAAAAGAGAAAGTCACTGTTGAGGCGGCTTTCGGTGAGGGTTCCGTGTTGAATGTCTTTGAGTCGATTGTCCATAAGGAGCAAGAGTGTAGCGAGAAGCGGGGACTTTTAAATTCATTGTCCCTATGCTGCAAACATGTCTTCTTTAATAGCCGTTGATCTGGATGGAACGCTGCTCAATGCAAGTGGCAAAGTGTCGCCAAAAAATCTTGAGGCGATATTGAATTTACGCGCCGCTGGTTTTGAAGTGGTGCCCGCAACGGGCAGATCTTGGCGCGAATCCCGGCGAGTTCTAGAGGCAATCGAAGCCAAAGGTTTGGCGATCACCTCTGGCGGAAGTGTTCTGAGCGACGCGGCCACGGGCGCCACCAAAGAGCGATCGACAATCGACGCGTCGTTGGCCAGGCAACTGGCGGAGTCGGTGTTGGAGCGGGGATTGCTGGTGCATGTGTTGCGCGACCATGACGCAAGCGCGCATGATTACTGCTTAGTGGGCGATGGAACAATGGATCCGGCGGCCATGTGGTGGTTGGAGTCGCACAACGTTCCAGTGCAACGCGTTGGATCACTCGCGGAGGCCGACGTGTTTGGATTTGACCATGTGTTGCGCGTGGGCGCGGTTGATCGCGGAGATATTTTGTTGCCTGTGTGCGCCGACTTGCGTGTGAAATTTCACGGACGCGCCACGATGCAGTCGTGGAGCGCGGTGACTGCCAACGCCGCGATTGGAAGCGAAACGCACCTTCTAGAAATGTACGCATTTGGAGTGGACAAGTGGACCATGTTGAGCCGCTTGCGCGATAGGCGCGGCATGGCCAATGAGCGCATCTACGCGATTGGAGATGGCGCGAATGATTTGATCATGGTGCGCGAAGCGGGCGTTGGTATTGCCATGCAAAATGCGCACGCCGATGTGCGGCAACACGCCAAGCACATCGCGCCGCACCATAGCAAGGATGGTTTTGCGCACGCCGTCGAGCAAATTTTAAGCGGAGCCTTCAGCGCGCAATCGGTACGATCCGCGTTGTGAGTTTATTTGGACGAGATCAAAATGTTGTGTGGATGCCACCCGTGGCGCGCCCGGAAGGCTTCGCTCTTTGCACTGCATTTGAAGCCATTTTAAAGGGAATATTTGAATGCGAGTGGCCGGTCTCGGATGTGTATGCCCCGCGCCGGCCGCCGCTGGACATGCTCTTTCGCGTGTTGATTGAGCCGCGCGCTTTTGAAGTTGCAGAGCGACATGGATTGACGTTGCACACTTGCGTGGACGCGACGCGGGCAGTGGAGTTGGCGCTGCGGAGCGCGGCGCAAGGCAAGCGCGCCGTGGCGTTTGTTCCCAATGATCAATTGCACGCGGCCATGGCCGTGGTGGCGCGAGAGGGCGGCGCAAGATTTCACGGCGAGGGTCGCGCGGTTCTGGTGCTGGAAGACAATCCATATTTGTCATCCGCGGCGTGTCCCTTGCAAAGCGCGGCACAATTGGACTTGCCATGTTTGGCGCCCAGCAGTGTTGCGGGTTTGCGCGTGGGCATTCAAGACGCGTTTCGTGTTGCGCAGGCCACGGAGCGGGCGGTGGCGTTGATCGCGCATGTCGGATTGCTTCGATCCATGGACACGCTTGAAGTGGAGCCTAATCGCGTGCTTGATCGCGTGGATGCTGCGATGGAGTTACGGCGTAATCGTCGACACACTCGCAGCGCTGAGCGCGAGGATCCTTTGGTCATCGCGCGTCGTTTGGAGTTGAATCAATTAAGCGCCATGCCATCGCCTGGAGAAATTGAGCCGTGGGGAATGATCGCGATGGGTTCATGCGTGATGGCTATTCGACATTTGCTGGAGGAGTTGGGTTTGTCGGGGCGCGTTCCGTTGCTGGCGCTTTCCATGGTGCATCCCTTGGATCATGCGTCGCTTGTGCGACTGTTGTCGCGCTGCGCGAATGTTGTTGTGTTGGAGCCAAGGCCCGGAGTGTTGGCGCGCGAAGTGTTGCAAGTAGCCGAGCAGGCGCGTCGATCGGGTGAAAAGATCGCCGCGATATGGTGGGATCGTTTGCCTTCCGACGGCGCGGTGGAGCCAGTTCTTGAAATGAACGACGCCACGCGGCCGTCTATTTTGGCGCGCAAAATCGCGCATCTTTTCAGCCAAATTCGTCCTTCGCTCACGATGCAGGAGCGACTGGTCGAGGGTGTTTCGCAAACCGAGGGCTTGGAGGTTCCGGATCGAGGCCAGGGCATCGGCGTTTCAGGCGCGATGCAATCGCTGCGCTCGATCGTGATGGAAGTGGCGGATCAATTCGCCTTGCGCAACGAGGACGCAGCGCAGGAGATGCGCACCGGAATTATTTTTGAGAACCGCGACGCTCCGGAGTCGGATCGATTCGTGGTTGTTGAAACATGGGATCGACGCCGCTTCGCGCGTGAAGGCGCGGCCGCAGTTCGGCAAGCGGCTCGCGATGCCAAGCCGCGTCTGATCGCGGTGTGCGATTTGGGCGGCGAGGACACGCCGGAGATTGAGCAACTTACGCGCGCGGCCATTCCACAAGACGCCGCCGCCGCGGTTGAAATTGTTCGCGGCGATCTGAATGATCGCCCCACGATGCGCGAGTTGCTTCGCACGGCCGCGCTGCGCGACGGTCTCACCGTAGTGATTGGTCGCGATGGCCCGCCACCGCGGCGCGACGTGTATTTACTTGACCGCGCGTTCGCCGAAGTGGATCGCATGGGATTTGTTCCACTGCAGCGGGCGATTTGGTCGGCCGAGGCGGCGTGCGATGTGCGCGCGGCGGCGCCGGCCACGATGGTTGAAAAAGGCCTTGAACGCGGCACAAATCCGCTGCGAACTGAATTTAATGTGGAGGTGCTTGCCGATCGCACGGGCACGCGGTTTCAATTTCACGCGCGGCCTTTGCTCGAGCAGGTTGAAGTGCTGCGCACCAAGCCGCCACGACCCGAGGAGTTGCAACCTGGCGCTCCGCGGCCTGCGCCTCCCAGAATTGTGCACGCCAATAGCGGCAGGTGGCGCGCGCATCTCGCGGGGTGGCGCGGCGATCCGCCGGGGTTGGCGGCTCTCGCGTTGTGTGAAGCCGGGCGATCGATGGGGTATCGCGTTCAAGCGGTTTCGCAATCCATAGCAATTGGTCCAGGTCGGCGCGCGTGGAGTCAAGTTGTATTCACAAGTCTCGACGCCATCGCCACCACAAGCGCCACGCAAATTCCTTACGGAGAGGCGGACTTGTTGATCGGTCTTGATCCCGTGGAGACCGTGCGCGCCTTGGGGCCCGATCCGTTTTTGCGCGTGGCCAAAAGCGATCGCACCTACTTGGTGGCCAACACTGGTTTGCTGGATGATCAAGTTGACGCCGAGGATTTCAAAGCCGCCGGCGAGTTGCCCATGGCGGTTTCATACACATGCCGTGGCGATGGAGTGTTGTTGATGGATGTCGCCAATTTGTGTCGCAGAACATTTTTAACCGAGCGCCTTACGGACTTGGTTTTGCTTGGAATGGCCTTTCAACAAGGGCTTATTCCGGTGAGTGAAATCGCGCTTGAAGCCGCGGTTCGCCGCATCGAGGAGCGAGGTTACGGTCGTTGCGTGCAAGCCATGCAATACGGTCGTGTGCTCGCGGCGGAGCGGACGCGCTTGATGAATTTGCCGCTGGGTGCAGGCGATGCCAAGGACCGAGGTCCGGAAGGCTTGGCGCGCTTGGTGCGCCGCATTGATCTGGAAATTTCCGAAAGTGGTTTCTTCGCGCGCCGATCGCGGGGACGATTTCGTTTGTTGATGCGAGAGTTGTTGCAGACCATGTCGCCACTTTCTGGAACGCGCGCGGGTCGCGCGGCGCGGCGCGACGCGGTCACGGGGCTGCATCGTTGTTGGTTGTGGGGCGGCATGACATACGCGGAAACCTACGCCCGCTTATTGCGCGGATTGGCGCGCGCGGATTCCGCAAATGATGGTTGGCCTTTGTTGGTGTACGCGCCGCTACCTCTTGCCGAGGTGATGTTGATTCGCGATCTAGTGTTCGTGGCCACCATGAGCACAAGTTTGGAGCAACGTCGACTCACTCGTAGAAGATTGGATGTGCGCGCCGGCCGTGGCGATCGCATGGAGCGTCGATTCTTGAACCGTATCGAAGCCACCGTGTTTGGACGCTTTATTCGCCTTGATTTTCGCTCCAGTGATTGGCCAGCCAAGGTCATTCGCACGCTCTCGTGGATGGTGCCACTTGGTGTTCGCGGCAAACTTTCGCAACGAGCGGAGCGCGACGCTGTCACTGAAATGGCGGTGCGGGCCGCGGTTGAACCGGAGCGGCGAAATTCTTGGGGCGCGTTCTTCGCGCGCCTGCACGAATCCGCGGTGGACGGAACGCTGCTCGCTTTGGATGAGAAATCAATCCGCGCATTGGCCAGCGAGTGGTTGAGCGCCGCTGAAAATGCCGCGGACTTTGATGTGGCCTCGGCTGTGATTGCTCAACCGCCATCTCCGCCAAATCCATCTTGACTGTGTGGGAAAGTTGTTCGCTCAACGCGTATCCATGCGCCGCGAGCAACGCAACATGGCCGCGGTTGAAATGTGATCGCCGCAATAATTACGCACGTGGCATGGCGGTGGTGGAACCCATCTTCACTTCATGTCGAAGTTGGCCGCACGCCGCGGCAATGTCGCGGCCGCGACTAGCGCGAATATGGGCATTCACGCCGCGGCTGCGCAACACTTCTTGAAATTGCAAAACATTTTCCGTAAGCGGTCTGCGAAACGGCAGGTCCGCCACTTCATTCCACCGAATTAAATTCACATTGGCGCGCAATCGCCGCGCCAAAACGCTCAGTTCATCGGCGTGCTCCGGGCGATCATTGAAACCTCCAAGAACAATGTATTCCAGCGTGATTTCACGGCCAGTTGCGCGGAAATATTCATCGCAGGCGTCAAGCAATTCCGCGATGGTTGAATACTCCGCCCATGGAATAATTTTACGCCGCATCTCGTCGTTGGGCGCGTGCAAACTCAGCGCCAACGTGACGGGAATTTCAAAGCCAACCAACTTTCGAATGGCGGCGGGAAGGCCCACCGTACTCAGCGTGATTCGACGCGCGGAAATTCCCATGCCCCATGGCGCGTTCAATGTGCGGATGGCGTCGGTGACCGCGGAAAAATTGGCGAGTGGTTCGCCCATGCCCATGAACACCACATGTGAAATTCTCTCCACGCCTTTCAGGCGACCTAAGCGCCACGCTTGTTCAACAATGCGACCGCGAGTGAGATTGCCTTCGAGTCCGCCAATTCCGCTGGCGCAAAATTTGCAACCCACGGGGCAGCCCACTTGACTGCTCACGCACGCGGTCTTGCGTTCCGGATTTGGAATCATCACGCACTCCGTGGTGCGTTGAGTGGCAGCGTTGTTCACGATTGGAAGCAGGGATGTCGCGCGCTTGAGTGAATCCGGCCACGCCAATAATAATTTTTGCGTGCCATCGGTGGCGCTCATTTCCGCCTGCACATTGCCTTGCTCAAAGATCATTTCCTGCTCGAGCCGCTCTCGATTCAGCTTGGAAAGATTGGTCATCAACGCGGGCGTGATCACGCCCTTGGTGTAAACCCACTCCATGATTTGCTTGGTCACAAACGCCGGCATCTTGCGCGTCGCCGCCCATGCCGCAAGCGTGGTGGGGTCAAACTCAAAGAACGCGCCGGCTTCCTTGGCGGCGCCGTTGGAGTCATTGGAGGTTTCTATTTCACTCACTGTGTCGCGCCAATGGTCAGGTCAACTGTGCGATGGGGAATGTTGCGCGACTCCAACCAACTGTGAAGGGCGGGGGCGCTGTCTGTGCGAACCACCTTGCAATTGCTTGGATCCACGCCGCGCTCGCGCATCAACTCCTTCAAAGTTCCAGGCAATCCAAACTCAACTTCCTCTCGGTAAATGTCGCGCTGCTCAACTTCGCCGCCAAAGCGCTCGATCAATTCAGCGATCAAGTCATGCACCAAATCTTCCGGCGCGCTGGCGCCCGCGGTGATCAGCGTGGTCTCCACGCCTTCAAACCACTCGGGTTGCAATTCGCTTTTGTCATCGATCAAGCGGGCCTTGGTTCCAACTTTCTCCGCGATCTCCGTCAAGCGAACCGAGTTGCTTGAATTGCGGCTTCCAACCACAAGCACCAGATCAACCGATGGCGCAAGCGCGCGCACCGCGCGTTGACGATTGGTTGTGGCGTAACAAATATCGCTTGAAGGCGGCTCTTTGAGCAGCGGAAACGCGGTCTTGAGCGCCTTAATAATTACATCGGCGTCATCGGTGCTGAGCGTGGTCTGCGTTAAGTACACAAGTTTAGCTGGATCATGAATCACCAAGTTGGGAATGTCGGCGGGACTTTGAACAACTTGAATTGAATCTGGCGCCTCGCCGCGCGTGCCAACAACTTCTTGATGATCCACATGGCCCACCAAAAGAATTTGATAGCCAACGCGCGCGTAGCGAATGGCCTCGTTGTGCACCTTCGTCACAAGCGGACACGTGGCGTCGATCGCGGTCAACCGCCGCGCCTCGGCTTGAGCGCGCAACATGGGGCTGACCCCGTGCGCGCTGAACACCAAGATTGAACCCTCGGGAACATCATCCACATCCTCAACAAATTTCACGCCGCGTTCGCGGAAGCGATCCACCACATGCATGTTATGCACGATCTCGTGATACACATAAATCGGCTCGCCGGGGCACAGCTCCAGAAGTTGATCAACAACATCGATCGCCATGTAGACGCCGGCACAAAATCCGCGGGGGTTTGCAAGTACAAGTTTCATCACCCGTGATCATAGTCATTTGCTTGGTACCTTCCTCATATGACAACTTTGAGCCAACCCGGTCCCGTGGTTTACATTGATGGCAAATTCATGGCGCCCGATGAGGCCATGATCAGCGTGTATGACCACGGTTTTCTATATGGCGACGGTATTTTTGAGGGTATCCGCATGTACGGCGGCAAAGTCTTCAAGTTGGCGTCACATTTGGAGCGTCTCTATGGCGGCGTCGCCGAAATTCGCCTGAAGCCAGTGCAAGACCGCGCGCAGATGGCGCAAGCCGTGCGCGACGCGGTCACTCGCAGCGGTTTAAAGGACGGCTACATTCGGTTGGTGGTTTCGCGCGGCAAGGGTTCACTTGGGTTAAATCCAAATCATTGCCCGACTTCAAGCACCATCATCATTGTGGATCGCATTCATTTGTATCCACCGGAAATGTACGAGCAGGGCATGCCAATCATTGTGGCCAAGCGTCCGCGTATTCCCGCCGTGTGCCTTGATCCCGCGCTCAAGAGTTTGAATTACCTCAACAATATTCTTGCCAAGGTGGAGGCTCTCGATGCTGGCATGCACGAAGCCATCATGTTGAACTTGAACGGCGAAGTCAGCGAGTGCACTGGCGACAATATTTTCATCATCAAGGGTGGCGTTCTTCACACGCCGCCCGTGAGCGCTGGAATTTTGCGCGGCGTGACGCGCCGCTTTGTCATTGACACGTTGGCGCCCGCCGCCGGCATGAAGGTGGTTGAGAATCCCATGTTGTTGAAGGATGTCTTCGCGGCTGACGAGGTGTTTTTAACTGGAACCGCCGCGGAAATCATTGGTGTTTCAAGTATCGACGGCAAGAAGATTGGGTCTGGCAAAGTTGGTCCGCTTACGCACAAACTAGCCGCAGATTTTAAGCAGCGCGTGCAAGTGAACGCCCCGGAAGATTGATGATGCGCAACCGCGCCATCACCTCCGTCTTCAATCGCTTCTCACTATCTGTTGTCGGGGTCATGTTTGTGCTTGGCGTGTACGCCATTCTTGCCTCGTCAAGAATGGCCGGCCAGGCGCTTGGAACAATGGTGGTGATCATTGTTGGATTGATTTTTGCGCGCCTGCATTTCTGGCTTTGGACGCGCGCACCGTGGCAGAAATTTTTAGCCGTGAGCACTTGGTTGTGCAATCTTTTTTTAGTTTCGGTTTTTATTTCCAGCATTTGGAATTGGTCTCGCTGGTTCAATCTTGACGGGGATGGCATGATCAAACCAGTGATTTGTGCCACGGTCTTTGTGGGGGTGGTGACCGATTGCATGTTGCTCTTGCGTCTTCAATTAAGAAAAACCTTGGATCGATCCATTCGCGCGGTCGCGGTGGGGCTTGCCATTGTGGGCGCCTTGCTTCTTATATCCACGGTGGCGTCCCAAACATTCGAAGAATTTTTTGACGCGATATGGAAAGTGATTCCCTGGCAAGTTGGCGCCATCGTCGGTTTGATTGCGTTGGCCAGCCACGTCGCCAGCGCTATTTTGGCTTCCATTGAAAAGGAAAAATCCTCGAAGTTGCCGGAGACTTTTTCAGAGCGCATGAAAGTCAGCATGAATTGCCCACGATGCGGAGATTTGATCCAGTCGCCCTTGGGACACTCCGTGTGTTCACATTGCAAATTGGCCATTCATATTGAGTGCGACGAACCGCGCTGCGAGTGCGGCTACTTGCTGCACAAACTCACCGGCGTGAATTGTCCGGAGTGCGGCAAGGAAGTCGCGGAAAAGTTGCGCTGGAAGTCCGCGCAACAATCAACGCAATCCATCAGCGCTTCAAGTTGATTGGCCATCGGCAATCACACCCGCAGTTTCTGCCAGTTTCCATAATGAAAGCGCGCTAGGAACAATAATCCGCGCACCGCCATCTCAATGCTGAGTCCCCACCAAATTCCGGCGAGTCCGTATCCCATCCACACACCAAGAACCCACGCCAGCGGCAAGCGCAGAAAGTAAATGCTGCCCACGGTAATTCCCAAAATCCATTTCACATCGCCCACGCCGCGCAACCCTTGGCGCACCGTCATGCACAGCGCGAAAAACACTTGCACCACGCCGCATGCCAGCAATAATTTTGGAACCTCCTCCAAATGCACTGGCTGGTCTGAAATAATCGATGCAAGAAGTCTGCCTTGAGTCATAAAAATAATTCCCATAGTGCCCATGAGAATCATTCCAAGATACGTGCACGCCCAAATCGCCTTGCGCGCCATTTCTGGATTGCGCGCGCCTAAATATTGTCCAGCCAGCGCGCCCGCCGCGGTTCCCATGGCAAAGCCCGGCAAAAATGAGAACGCCTCCCATTGCACCGTGATCATGTGCGCGCCAATCAAGCCTTGGCGCGGCTCCAGGCCCGTTGCGCCACGCGCGATATCACCAATGAAACCCATTAAAAATAAACTGGCGCCCCACATGGCCAAGCCCTCGAAGAAATTTGGAATACCCAAGCGCGCGATACGCCACATGATCTTTCGCTTTGGCTTAAGCGTGTGTTTTTCCAAGCGCAAATCTTTCACGCCCGCGGCCATGACCCACACAGTGGCGATTCCGCCGGCGATGTAGCTCAGAGAAGTTCCCGCCGCGATTCCCCACACGCCCCATGTTTCTGGATTGATCGAAAGCGGCGCGGGCATTGTGTGTTCGCCGTAGCGAATCACCACGCCGGACAACATCCAACTCGCCACAAGATTGATCACGTTGATGCCAATGGAAATCCACGAAGGCTTGGCGGTTTCACCCGCGCCATGCAAGCACAAACCACCCACGGTCATCACGCCGCAGAAGGGCATGCTCCATGCGATCACCGTGACATAGGTTGTGCAATGCGCCGACGCCTCGGGGGTCAATCCAGAAATTGCGCACAGTGGCGCGGCCAACAGCCACATGATCACGCCAACCACCGCGCCCCACGCAACGCCCAACGTCACGCTTGCTCCCAGCGCGTCATGCGCGTCTTTTTTATTTCCGCTTCCCATGGCGCGCGCGATAATGGCTTGCCCGCCCACGCCCAAACCAGCTAGGGCGATGCCAGTGAACCAACCCACATACGTTCCAACGCCAATGCCGTCCATCGCCGGTACCACAATTTTCTCGGGCAAATGTCCGGCGAGAATTTTGTCAACCAATCCCACGCACGCCGCCATGAGTTGTTGCAATAAAATAGGAAGCGATAAAATCCAAATCGCCGCCCACATGCTTTTGCCCGCCAAACGACCGGCGCGAATCTGTCCGTCTTCAATGGAGTCGGCGTCAACTTCCGCCACGGCCATCAAGCCATCGGCGGGATCGTCGGGACCAATCGACGAAAACGGAACATCTTTGTCCGCATCCGCGGCGCGCTCAATGTGTGCTGTTGGCTTCATCGCTCAAAACGCATTCGCTACTTCGTGTTGCCTAGATTCTGAAAATCTTCTGGTGCGGTGGACGGTGCCAACTTGGACTCGTCCATTCCAACCGGAATGCCAGGCTTCTCAAAGGTCAGCGGCGCCCAAAAAATAACATGATCCCAAAAACCTTTTTCACGTTGATAGGTTGGAAACAGATATTGCAACTCCTTGCGAAAGGGCTTCTTGTCGGCGCGATACCAGCTCAACCATAAGCGCCGATCAAGCGCGAAATCATGGTCTGTGAGCAAGCGCAGTGAATCATTGGCGGCCAGATTCACCGCGAGTTCACGCTGATCAATCATGGCGCACAGCGCTTGAAATGAATCATCCGCGGCGTATTGTCCCAACGCGATTGCGATTTCAATTCGCACCGACGCCTCCTCGCTATCGTCCGTTCCGCGCGAGCAAAGAATCGCGGTCATCTTGGGATCGTGAATTCTTTGAAGTGCTTTGGCGGCAGCAATCTTGACATGGATATTTTTATTTTGCAATTGCTTGCCAATCAAATCCGCGTCGCTCACATCTCCGTGGCGCGCCAAAGCGTCAATAGCGCTGGCTTTCACCAGTGGATCGGCGTTGTCCTCCACGTAGATTCGATACATGTTCACGTAGGCAATGCTTCCGCCCCAAGGAGCGTTGGCCAGCAGCACAGTTCCGCGGCGTTGATTTTCGGCGTCGTATGGATCAAGCGCCCACTGCGCGGCTTGCGCGGGCGTGGGCGGAGAGAATGAATTTGAGAGACTGGCGAAATCGCTCGACATGGATTCGCAACTTGCTATCAAGGCCGCGACAATCAGCGCGAGATTTCCAAGCACAATGTTTTTAGGCAAAATGGTTCCAAGCCACAATGTCACATTGCATTTCACGGCGGGCAGTATATGGTTGCGCATGGCTTCAACTTTCAAACTTCACGCCTTTGAATTGGGCCGCTGCCAAACCAACGCCTATGTGCTTGAAGTGGCACCAAATCAAGGGCAAACAGGCGTATCCGCATGTTGGGTGATTGACCCAGGCGAGTCGCCGCAGCCTTTGCTGAAGTTCTTGCGTGACACGGGCTTGAAGCCAGAGGCCATTCTGCTCACGCACGCGCACGCCGACCACATCGCCGGCGTGGACCAAGTGCTTGGCGTTTTTCCAAACATTCCCGTGCTTGCTCACGCGCGCGAACACGATTGGTTTCAAGATCCGCAGCTCAATCTTTCGCTCTTCATTGGCGAACCAGTGTCCGTGTGCGCGCCAACTGGCACGCTCGCGCACGCGCAAAAACTTTCGCTGGGTGGAATTCAATTTCAGGTTCTGGAAACACCGGGGCATTCTCCCGGTTCGGTCACGCTGCATTGCCCAAGCGAAAAGTTGGCCATAGTGGGCGACACGCTGTTTCAAAACTCGATTGGGCGCAGCGACTTTTCTGGCAGCGACCCCGATGTGCTCATGCATTCAATCAATGAAGTGCTTATGAAATTGCCCGGCGACACGGCGATTTATCCTGGACACGGTCCCAGCACAACCATTGACAAAGAGCGGCGCAACAATCCGTTCCTGCGCTAGGAATAAATACAACAATTACGGAAGTGGCTTTGATTCTGCGGGAATCTCAGCATTTTTTGTGGCGGTGGTCTTGCCTGTCGGCGCGATCACGGGGGAATTATTCACCGGCGTTGGCGCCGTCGATTTCTCAATCGGCATTTCACTCTTACGCGCCGCGATCCATTTTGTCATGCGCGCGCCAAGCACATCAAGCGGCAGGGCGCCATCGCTTAGAAGCGCGTCATGGAACGCGCGCAAGTGAAATGAATTTCCAAGCTCCTGCTGTGCCAGCGCTCGTAAGCGGCGAATTTCCAACTCGCCCAATTTGTAAGCGCACGCTTGGCCAGGCCAACTGATATATCGATCCACTTCGCGGTCGATGTTCAATTCGCTCAGCGCGGTATTGGCGCGCATGAACGCCACGGCTTGCTCGCGGCTCCAACCAAGTTCGTGCATACCAGTATCCACCACAAGCCTGCACGAGCGCCACATTTCATACAACAAGCGCCCGAAGTCGTTGTAAGGATCGTCAAACAATTTCATCTCAATCCCTAGGCGCTCCGCGTAAAGGGCCCAGCCCTCCACAAACGCCGTGAATCCCATGTCGCGCCGAAGTGAATGGCGCTGCGGCAACTCCTGCGTGAGCGCAACTTGCAAATGGTGGCCGGGCACCGCCTCATGCAACGCCAGCGGAATCATTTCGTATTTGGGGCGTTGATTCAGCGCGAATGTGTTGGCGTAAAACCAACCGGGATTGCCCGAATCAATGCTGCCTTGTTGGTAATACGCGGTGGTTTGGCTAGGCGCCATAAAGCGCGGAATCTCGCGCACCCCGTAGGTCAGGCGTGGCAACTTGCCAAACAATTCCGGCAAGTGCGCGTCGATTTGCTTGCAAATGTCGCGGTAGCCACGCAACAATTCCTCGGCGCTTTGAAAATAAAACCGCGCGTCGGTTCTCAGATAAGCGGTGAAGCGCGCGAACAATTCGTCGTTGTTCAAAGCCGCCAGCGCGGCGTCCTTGGTAAACCAATCGGTCTTTCGAATCACAACCAACATCTCGCCGCGAATGCGCGCCACCTCCGACAGGCCGATCGCGTGAATGTCTTGCGGAGAAAGTTTGGTAGTGGTTTGTTGGTTCAACAGAAATGCGTACCACTCTTTTCCATTGGGTAAAGCAGCGCAAGCGATCGCGTCGCGGCAATTTGGCAAGTAGCGATCACGGATGAAATCACGCATGGCGGCCATGGACGCCAGTATTTGTGCAATCGCCTTGTCGGCGCGCGCCAACAATTGCGCGCGCATCTCTGGCGTCACATCCGGGTACTCGCGCAGAAATGGCGCGCGTAGGGTGTCCAACTTTCCAGCGATCACTGCCGCAAATTGCGCGTCAATTCCCTGCAAAATAACCTTGGCGGGCGTGACGTGTTGGCGCAAGCCATCTTCCAACAATAATTGGTCATCGGCAAGTTGCTTGGGCACTTGCTCCAAGCGCGCGGCGTGGGCTTGCAAATCATTGGCGCGCTCAAATGGCATTCGATCGCACATTTGCGCGATGGATTGTTGCGGCCCACCCAGCGGACCAATCACAATCAAGTATCCAAGAAACTTTTGCGCCTGAACGTCCAAAGATAAATCGCGAATGACCAGATCAAGATCGAGTGATTCCGATTCGCTCAATCCTTCGCGTGGCACCGATTGCAGCGCCTTCAATAAACCAATCGTCTCTTTCGCGCGGCGAGCGATGGCGCCAGCGCTGTGATCGCTGATTCGAAACGCGTCGCCTGGCCTGCCGTTTGCGATCGCCTCCATTGGGTCCTCGCGATCGCGGAATGTTTGAACCGCGTCAAAGGCCTCGCGCAACTCCTCTGAGCTGGTCGGTGTGGGGGCGGGGGCGTGTTCTGGTTTCAGAACTGTCTTCGCATCGTTGGCAACATTCGAATTAGTTTGCGCCAATACATCGCGTTGCCCATCCATCATGACCACGCTCACAACCAACACGCTCCAATAGTTCACGCGATCTTTATTCTTTGAAGTCATGGTTTGAAAGTATCAGGTGTTGGATTGATCTTTCAATGCCAATACAGTTGCGCTGAACACAGACCCGCCGCAGGCAACGCAACTATTCGCAGGTATTTGCGGCGTTTCAACCTTGTAAATTAACTTCAAGCAATCGCGAACATTCCTTGAAACTCCACGCAAAACAGGTCGCCCCCGCGTGATGAAACGCTTTATGCATTCGCGGCTATATTCTTGCCCCCTCACATGAGCATTCTCCCGCAAGAAACCCAGCAAGGCTACACCCCGCCATCGGTGCGGCAGTTTGGCGTGTTCCTTGACAACAAGGTTGGCAAGTTGCTCGACCTTCTGCAAAAGTGCGACGATCAGTCGGGCCTCAATTTGGCGGCGTTAAGTATTTTGGATTCAAGCGACCACGCCGTGGTGCGGCTTATCTTTAACAACGCGGACGCGGCGCGCGTGGTGTTGCGCGCCAACCAATTCACTTTCAGCGAGGTTGATTTGTTGGTGGTGGAATTGCCCGAGGGCAAGAGCCTGACCAATTTGTGCTTGCATCTGTTGGGCGCCGAGTTGAATATTCGCTTCGCCTATCCAGTGATGTTGCGCCGTCAGGACTCGCCAACCGTGGCCATCGCTGTTGACGATCTCACGCTTGCGGGTCAGATTCTTCTACGCAAAGGTTTTAGACTTCTTGGCGAAGAAGATTTGTCGTAGCGGCACGCTCCCGATTATTTCATTCCACAACTTTTAAAAGAGAAACCCACCATGTCACGAATTGTCCGCCTCAGCGCAACTGGTCCAATCAAAGTACAACCGCAAGACAAGCCCATCTTTATTTGCGCATGTGGTCTTACAAAAAACGCCCCTTTTTGCGATGGCAGCCACAAGAAGTGTCTTGATGAACCCGAAGGCAAGTGTTTTGTCTACAACGCGGATCAAGTGCGCGCTGAAGTCGCCGAGTGATTGAAGCGAACTTGAAAAATCACGCCGCCGACATTTGCGCGGCATATTCAGCTTGGCTTTTGGTCAACATTGCAACAGAGCGCGGGCTTATCAACCGGGATAGATAGCCGAAGTCTTTTCCGTTTCCCACAATCGCACGCGAACAAGCTCGCCGCCCACATCTTGGATGGGTTGCACCAACCAGTCGTGGCACACGCGCGCGATCATTTCAACGCTGGGATTGTTCTTGGCAAAGCTGGCCACGTCGGTGTTCAAATGTTTGTGGTCCAGTTTGTCGATCACATTCTGGCGCACCACTTGTTCAAGTTGATCAAGCCGAACTTTGGGAGGATCTTGAATCAGGGCGCGCACCGAAACTTCAATCCGGTAATTGTGGCCGTGGCCCGCGGCGTTGTTGCACTTGCCAAAGATCTTCTGATTGGTTGCGGCATCAAGATCGTCGCAGTGCAGGCGGTGGCTGGCGGCAAATTCAAACGACTGAGTGAAGGTGGCGTGGTTGGGCATGGAAACCTCGTAGAAGAATGAAAGAAAGTTGCTTTGTATAAGCGTGATTGACTGCAAGGGGAAAGGCAATTCGCTGTTCAGGGCCTCGGCCACCGGCTTCAGCGCCAAGGTCTGCGCCCCGCCGGCGCGGAATGATTGATCAAGTATCGGCAGGGCGGTTCGTCGGGCAATTTCATCTATTTCAGCGATGGAAATCAGATATCCCGTGCGGGGGTCGGGCTCCCCGGCGATCACAACTTCCAAGGAAATGCTGGCGTGCCAACCTTGAGCGCTTGGCCAAGCGGCATAAGCGTTGTTTTTAGGAGAATTTAGATGCGCCGCCTCTATTGGCGACAGCGCAAATCGAACGGTTCGGCAAAGCAGCATGGTTCAAGATTAGCCATGCAACGGATGCGCGGGGGCACTCATTTTAATGTGCATATTTCAGAATCAAGGTGGCCGAGTCACATAATCGATACTGAGTGAATCAATTTTTTCTGAAATATCAAAAATATTGTAAAAAAAATATATATTTGTTGTCAGGATTGAATTTGACGCATATAGTCAAAGCATTAACAAGCCCCCGGAAGGGCTCGGCGTGAGGCTTGCCTCCGCCGGGCCTTTTTTATTTTTCAAATGCAAATCGGCTAGAAATTGGCGATTTGTACAAATTCAACGCGACGTAAGCGGGGTTAGGATTGTGCCCAACGTATGGCTTTGCAATTCAAAATATTTTTAATCCCATGCATCAGTTTCGCAATCTATGGTTGCGCCACACCCACACCCACCTCCAAGCCCACTCCCTTGCAAGCCCCAAACAGCACCACAAAAACCACAAATCCCTTAGTAAATGCTCAAGCAAATTCTGCGGCGCTTGACATGAAACTGGTCAAAGGTCTCTCAATCAACCAGGACACCAGCGAAGTTCTTGTGAGGGGGCAAGTAGCGATTCGTCAAGGTTTCCTAGAGCAATTGGTGTGTTTCAAAGGCACCCGCGAGCACGAATCTTTAGTCGTGGTCAATGTTGCGGCCTCGAATATTCACGCCGCATTGTTGGCCGTTGGCGCCAGCGCTGGTCACCCTGGAATATGGAGCCGCGACAAGAACACAGTCAACGACTTGAAACTTCAGCCGCCTGCGGGCGACTTGGTGAGCGTGCAAATTGAATGTGTTCTGGACGGCGTGACTCGCCGCTGCGATTTGGGCCAGTGGATAGAGGACGCGCGCCATCTAGAAACATTCAACTCTTCATTTGTATTCGCGGGCAGCCACTTTGAACCGGACGGTCGTGGCGGACAGCGTTACACGGCGGATGTCACGGGCAGCACCGTGGGGCTTGTCACTTTTGGCGATGAACTTATTGCCTACGCGCAAGTGATTCCAGATCAGGCGGAAATTTCGCGGCCACGTTGGCAAGCCCACACCGCGCTCATTCCACCCGAAGGTAGCGATGTGGTTCTGATCTTGAAGCCGTACAAACCGTAGCATGGCCGCATGCGAATTCTTGGAATTGATCCTGGCTTGCGGCGCACCGGTTATGCATGCGTAAAAATAAGCGCGCGTAGCGCCGAACCCGCTTTGATTGAAGCGGGGGTGCTGCGCATTGCAACAACTGGTCCGCTGCATGCGCGCTTGTTGCAAATCCGCACCGAGTTGCTGGAAGTTTTAGCGGATTTAAAGCCGGATCACGCCGCGATTGAGACCCTGTTCAGCCATGTCAAGCACGCGCAAACCGCGATCATCATGGGGCACGCGCGCGGAGTGTTGCTGGCCACGCTCGCTGAAAAGAACTTGTCTATCACGGAATTCGCGCCCAAAGAAGTGAAGCGCTCCGTCACCGGCAATGGCAACGCCACCAAAGAGCAAGTTCGCCGCGCGGTCATGGCGCAATGCGGATTGCGCACGCTCAAGGGTCCCAACGACGCCAGCGACGCCATGGCGATCGCGCTGACGGCGGCGCGTCGACTCTCGCTTGAAAGCAAGTCCCGCTAATCTCATACGCATGTCCGCAGGAAATCTTCTGATTCAATGTCGGCGAATTCCATCGGATCAACTCACGCCCGTGCTCGCGTATCGAAGGCTTGTGGCGCCGGACGATCGCAACGCTCCAAGCTTTCTGCTTGAAAGCGTGGAGCAAGGCGGAAGCGTTGGTCGCTATTCAATGTTGGGCGCGCGGCCCGTGCAAGAAGTGGTCGCCAAAGAAACCACGGTTGAAATATTTCGCGACGGCAAGAGCGAGAAACGCTTTGAATGCGCCGATCCGTTGCAAGTGCCGCGCGACATCGCCGCGGCGTGGAAACCTTTTTCCAAAGGCGCGTTACCTGGCGCGTTTCACGGCGGCTGGGTGGGATTTCTCTCCTTTGACGCCGTGCGTTGGCTTGAACCCAAGGCGTTGAGTTTTCACAACGCGCCAAAAGACGACCGCAATCTTCCTGATATGCACATGGGTTTGTATCGACAAGTGGTTGTGTTTGACCACTTCACGCGAACGCTTGATTGCGTGGTGGCGCAATCATTGGATGAGCATGGCAGCGAATCCGCGGCGCAAGCAGCGGCCGACATCGCGCTTGAGCAATTGAAATCTGATTTGCTTCAGCAGCGACCCGCGTTGGCAACCGGTGAAATTCACATGGATCTTCATTCACAGCCCAAGCCGCCCGCGCGCAGCTCCATGACGCGCGCGGAATTTGAAAGCGCAGTTGTGAAGGCCAAGCAAGCCATAGCAGCCGGAGACGCGTTTCAAATCGTGCTTTCGCAGCGGCTTGAGCGTGAAACAAACATTGATCCATTTGAGTTGTACCGCGCGCTTCGCATTGTGAACCCCAGTCCATATCAAGTGTATTTGCAGGCTTCTGGCTGCATTTTGGCGGCTTCAAGCCCGGAAATTCTTTGCCGAGTGCGGGATCGCATTGTGGTGAATCGACCGCTTGCGGGCACCCGTTCGCGCGGCGCCACGCCAGAATTGGATAAGCAACTTGAAACTGAATTGTTGGCCGACGAGAAAGAGCGCGCGGAGCATGTCATGTTGGTCGACCTTGGTCGCAATGATCTTGGCCGCGTGTGTGAGCCGGGCTCCGTTCATATTGACCGCTGCATGGATGTGGAGCGCTACAGCCATGTGATGCATTTGTCATCAACGGTCACGGGCACGCTTGAAAATAAATTCAACGCGTGGGATGCGTTGCGCGCCACGCTTCCAGTTGGAACTGTTTCTGGCGCGCCAAAAATTCGCGCCATTCAACTTATTGATGAACTTGAGCCAGTGCGCCGCGGTCCCTACGCCGGTGGAATTGGCGTGATTGGTTTTGATGGATCCATGGACATGGCCATATCTTTGCGCACCATGGTCATGCCAACCAGCCGTGCCCCAGGCGCGCCGTGGACTGTGCATTTGCAAGCTGGCGCCGGCGTGGTGTTGGACAGCGACCCCGCCACAGAATGGCAGGAAACCATGTCAAAAGCCGCTGGTTTGGGGCGCGCCATGGATCTCGCGGAAAATATTTTTAGCAAAGATGCGCGGTGATTCCAAGGCTCACATAGACGTCGGTGATTTTTCACTCACCTCATCGGCAAGGGCCAACGACATTCGATTCACTCCATCCGCGAGCCACCAAATAGATATCACTCCGCTTGCAGCCGCGATTAAAATCATCGAGGCCCGTATGAGCGTGGACATTCCACTTTCTTGTGGATCTTGTGGCATCCACAACAGCATGACGCGCAGCGCGATGGAGAAAACAATCAGGCACAAGACAATCGTTTGAGTCACGTGCACCCAAGTTGACTCCATCCATGCCGCCACCGAGGCGATCATTCGCGACGCCACGACAAGCTCGATCACAAGGAGCATGAACCAAATCATTTCAATCTTTACCAAGTACGCTTTGCTTTCTTGCGCGAAATTAGTTTCGCCGTCGATAAAAATCACGCCGGCCGCCACGGCGAGCCCCGCGCCGGAGTTGATGGCGTTCATGGCGCGCCACACCGGCACCCAATGGAATTCCGTGAATGTTCCCAACAAGAATCCCTGTTTCATTTCCCGGATTCCAAACCATCTAAACCAGCAACTGAGGGCCAGAATCAACACCATGACTCCGCCAATCATTGGCCACCACATGGCGCCAATCGCCAGTGGCAACAACAGCCAAATCCCCAGCGACAAAGAGCCAGAAGCTGCGATAAAGCTGGTCATTGCCGGATTTGAGGAGGGATGTGATGCGGGTGATTTCAATAAATTCTCGCTGCTTTGTGCCACGGAAATTGTTTCAGGACCTAGCATAGTGACTCATTTAAAAGATCAGCTTTGGAATTGTGATTTGAACACGCTTGAACACTGAAACATTTCTGTCACGATTCCCAACAAACACCCGAACCATTTTCAGTATATGCAGAATAAACAATCGTCCCAACAAAGAAAGTTTTTAAGATGAAGTCGCCATTTCAAATGTTGTCGCTAAGTTTGATTTCTGTATTGGTGTCCACGACATTCGCGCAACAAGCGGCTCCAACCGCGACTTCAGCTGCGGCCCCAACTACCTCGGACTCCGCAAGTATTGCCGCATGGAGCGACGATATTTGGGCGGCCGCCCGGCGCGCCGACATGGCCACGTTTGAGAAGGACATCGCCAGCGCTCCCACAGGCACCACGGTTTCACTGAAAGCGCTGCAAGATGCCATCACTTTGCGCAATCTTCATCAGGCCGAGCAGGAAAAAATTCGCCAAGAGGCTGTGATCACTCGCCGCAAGGAAGTGGTCGATGACTTGGCCAAGGACAACTTGTCCAAAGCCATGGTCGCAGCGGCAAACATAAAGTTTTTGCTTGACAACGATGCTTGGAAACTTGAGTTGAAAACCGACGCCGTGATTCAGTTGCAAGCCAAGGGACAAGCCAAATATTTGGAGGCCTTGAAAGATTCTGATTGGCTTCTGGCGCAGGAAATGTTGTTTCGTTTAAGGGCCCTGCATGAGGATGGTGGCGACGCGGCGGAGTTTAAGAAACTCACCAACCAACTTGATGATTGTGGCGACCGCGTGCAATTGTTGGCGGAGTTTGCTCCCAAGCATTTGTATGACCTGCGTAAAAAGCAAAATGATCGCCTCAAAGCCATGGAGGCTCTTGAGCCCAAGGTTGAAAAAGAAGCGAAGGAGCCCGACACAACTATGGATCCCAATGATCCCGAAGGCGAGCTCACCGCAAAGGCCGCGGATGTTTTTCCGGAATACAACCCAGTGCTCATGGATGGTTGGAAGGATCAACTGCAAGGCGTTTCGCTGGGTATTTTGAAAGATGCTCTGAGCAAGGCGGCCACGGAGCACATTGAAAATTGCGGTTGGCAACCACTTCTCATAGGTGGCATCGAGTCTTTAAAGTTGCTCGCGACCACCGACGAGTGCCAGGAAAGTTTTCCAAGTTTGGGCGACGCCGCCAAACGCGAAAAGTGGATTGCGGCCATTGACCAAGCCGCGGCGAGCGTGGCGAATGTGAAGCGCGATGCTGTGACCGGCATCGTGTTCCGTAAAATTATGGCTCAATTGTTGAGCGCGAATGAGGACTCCGTGGCGCTTCCTGAAGAAGTGGTGCTGCATCAGTTTGGCGAAGGCGCGATGGGCGTTCTCTCGCGTAATTTCGAGGACAATTATTCAGCTGTGATTTGGCCTGAATCACTTCGCCGCTTCAAGCAACAAGTGGAGGGCAACTTCGTGGGCGTGGGAATCATGATTCGCCATGACGAGAAGCGCGATATTCAAATTGTGAATCCGCTCGAGGGTTCTCCCGCGGCGCGGTCTGGTTTGAAGCCAAATGATCGCATTATCGCGGTGGATGGACAAAGCACAACAGGATGGGCGCTGAACAAGGCCGTGGATCTCATCACTGGTCCAGCTGGCGAAGTGGTCACGCTTTCCATTCGTAGAGCGGACAAGCCCGAGCCGTTTGATGTTCCCCTGAAGCGCGAGAGCATCAAGATTCGCTCCGTGAATGGTTGGAATAAAAAGAGTCTTTCAGAACGTGGCGATCCAAC
>SYAD01000052.1 GCA_005789005.1 Planctomycetia bacterium
GATTATCTGTGATGACTTTCTTTTTTGCTGCAATCGAGATCATTCTGTTTCCTAATACTGTTTTGAAGACCGATGTCTTCGAGGTGTTGCTACGAATTTGTAGTCGGGCAGTGTAGTGGAAAGTGGAATGCCTCGGCAAGTGGTTGCGCTTGTCAAATGCGGGATTTCCGTGATTTGATGAGTGGGGGAAAGGGTTGGAAAGCGAAAAAACCACATCTTCGCCTATTCTGCGGGTATGTCAGGCACCGTACAAAAAGTAGAGAACGCGTCTTTGAAGGAAGTGGTGAACGTGTATTTGGCCGACGCGGCGCGGGCGGAGCAAGGCGGCGGGCCTTCGGGTGTGGAGCGGCAACATAAAAATAAACGATTGACGGCGCGCGAGCGTTTGGAATTATTGCTTGACGCGGGCGCGCCTCAGATGGAATTGGGATTGTTGAGCGCGTGGGGCATGTACAAGGAATACGGCGGCGCGCCGGCTGCTGGCGTGGTGACGGTGCTGGGCGTGGTGCAAGGTCGTGCGTGCATGGTGATTGCCAACGACGCCACCGTGAAGGCCGGCGCATTCTTTCCGATGACATGCAAGAAAATAATTCGCGCGCAGATGGTGGCGGAGCGCGTGGGCTTGCCACTTTTATATTTGGTGGACAGCGCCGGTGTATTTCTTCCATTGCAAGAAGATGTCTTTCCAGACACGGATGACTTTGGTCGTATTTTCCGCAACAACGCGGTGTTTAGCGGCAAAGGCATTCCGCAGATCAGCGCCATTATGGGCAACTGCGTGGCGGGCGGCGGCTATTTGCCGGTGCTGTGCGATGTGTTGTTGATGACCGAAGGCAGTGGGCTGTATTTGGCGGGCCCCGCGTTGGTCAAGGCGGCGATTGGTCAAGAAGTCAGTAGCGAGGAACTTGGCGGAGCGAAGATGCACGCGGAAATTTCCGGCACGATTGATTTTCGCGAGCCCAATGACGAGGCGTGTTTGCAACGCATGCGAAGCCTGATGGCCAAGCACCAAGTGGCCAAGGCGTTGGTGGTTGCGCCCAACGCAATTGTGCAACCCACACGTTCTGGCGCGGAGGTGTACGACATTTTTCGCGGTGACTTGGCTAAAAGTTATGACATGAAGGAGTTGCTTGAGTGCTTTGTGGACGGCGCCACATTTGATGAATATCGCGCGGAATTTGGACGCAGCCTGATGTGCGGATACGCCACTATTGGCGGCTTTCCCTGCGGAATTGTGGCCAATCAGCGCAAAATGACCGAGCGTGTTTTGCCGGGGGGCAAGGCTGGTCCAAGCAAGTCCGTGAACATGCCCGCTGTGATTTACGATGACAGCGCCGACAAGGCCGCGCGATTTATTTTGGAATGCAATCAGCGGCGGGTTCCAATTATTTTTGTGAACGACACCACGGGTTTCATGGTTGGTCGCGATAGCGAGCAGAGCGGAATTATTCGCTCAGGCGCGAAGATGGTCAACGCCATGGCCAATTGTATCGTGCCCAAGATTTCACTTTTGGTTGGCGGATCTTTTGGCGCTGGAAATTACGCCATGTGCGGTCGTGCGTTTGATCCATTCTTAACATTGGCGTGGCCAAGTTCACGCTGTAGCGTGATGGGCGCGGGTCAAGCGGCAAGCACGTTGTTGCAAATTGATTTGGCGGCGCGCGAGCGCAAGGGCGAACAGATTGACGCCACCATGCGCGAGCAATTATTAAAAGCCATCACGGACAGTTATTCTCAACAGCAAGATATTCGCTACGCGGCGAGTCGCGGTTGGGTGGATCGCATTATTCAACCGCAGGACACCAGGCAAGAACTTGCTTTCGCATTGGCGCTGGCGGCCAATGTGCCTGTGACTGGTGAGCTGCGCACTGGCGTGTTGCAAACGTGAAAAACGCGCTGATTGAAATTGTGGTGGCCAGTGGAAACCCGCACAAAGTGCAGGAAATTTCGGCTATTTTTGAGCAAGAAGGCTTGGGTGAATGGGTGCGATTTCTTTCACTATCGGATGTGGGCGGGCCATTCAAGGAGCCCGCGGAGACGGGGCGGACATTTCAAGAGAACGCGCGCATGAAAGCGGTGGCGTACGCGGCGTTGACCAATCGCATGGTGCTTGCCGATGATTCTGGTTTGCAAGTTGATGCGCTGGCTGGCGAGCCCGGAGTGGATAGCGCGATTTGGGCGGGCGAGCATGGAACTCGTGAGCAGCGCGACGCACGCAATAACCAAAAACTGATGGTGGCCATGCGAGATGTAAAGCGGTGTGATCGCGCCGCGCGCTTTGTGTGCTTCATGTGCTTGGCGGATGCTGGTGGAAAAATGATCGCCCAGACGCGTGGCGCATGCGAAGGCGAAATTGCGGAGTCTCCCCAAGGTATCGGAGGTTTTGGGTACGACGCGCATTTTCTTGTGGGTGGAATGAATGTCACTAGCGCGCAGTTGTCGAGTGAAGAAAAAAATAAGGTCAGCCACCGTGGTCACGCCACCCGATTATTGGCGCAGGCGTTGCGCGTATTTGTGGGAGCGCCAGCGCGGTGAGGCTTCCTATTTATATTCCCCAGTTGCCGGGGCAAAAATATTCTTGCCATGGATGTGGTTCTTGTTGCCGTGACTTCACGGTGCAACTGACCCGAGCCGATTTGCAAAAATTGCATGAACAAGGCTGGAAAGAGCGTCTTGGCCAAGAGTATGTGGTGAAGTTTCGAGGTCATTCATGGCTGAAACAAAAGGACGACGGCGCCTGCGTGTTTTTGGGCGACAACGGATTGTGCAAGGTCCACGCGGAGTTTGGCCTGGAGGCCAAGCCACTCGCGTGTCAGTTTTTTCCGTTCATGCTTTCACCCAATGTGCGCGACACGCATATTGGAATTAGTTTTGCTTGCGGTAGCGTTATGGCTTCAAACGGCGCGGCGTTGGAGTCGCACCGCGGTGATGTGCGGCGCATGAGTGAATTGCTGCCGGCATCGGCGCCCACGCCGGTGAAGTTGCAAGACATACGAATCGCCAGTGAGGCGGAAGTAGAAATAATTGAAACCGCACTTGATGCGTGGCTAAGTAAAAAAACTATTTCGCCATCTATGCGCTACCAAGGCTTGGCGTGGTTGATCACTTCACTTCTGCAAGCCAATTTAAACAATGTGCGCGGCGAGAAATTACGGCAATTATTAAGCACGCTTACAAACGCGGTTGAACATGAGTTGCCGTTGTTGGATTGGCCAGAGCCAACTCCGCGCGCTTGGAAATTATTGCGTCAAGCGGTGTTCACTCGGATAGAAGACCCCAAGATTGGTGATTTGCTCAAGCGCGGCAAAGTAGCGTCGGTGCTTGGACAGTGGTCACGCAGTCGCAAGTGGGCCGCTGGCAAGGGAATTACGCCGCAAACACAGGGTTTTTGCTCGATTGATTTCGACAGGTTTGAAAGCACCAACGGAGTTTTTGCGAATCATATTGAAGGCGATCGCCAAACACAAAAGACGCCGATGCATGATGCGTCAACGCATTCGCTTGAGGCTCAATCTTCCACCGCAATGTTGCGCCAACAAGACTCCGCTGCGATGGACGATTTATTACAGCGCTGGATTCGCGCCACCATCCTTGGCGGGCGTGCGTGGGGCTCAGGCTTGTACGGTTTGCCAATTGATCAAGGACTTGGATTGATATTGGTGAATCTGCTCACTGCCTTATGGCTTGCGCGCTTTCACGCCGCGGGTCGAGGCGCGCAACGGGCGTCGCTTGTGGATTTACAAGTGGCGGTGGGCAGGGTGGATCGCACAAGTGGTCGCGCCGTGTGGCTTGCCACCGCAGGGGAACGCTTGCGGGTGAAGTGGCTTAGCCATAGCGATTCGCTGCGGCTGCTTGCACGCGCGCTTGTTTAGAAAGTTTGAAGCGTTTCCAAATTGGATAGAGCGCCAACATGCCAACTGGAATTGCCACCAACGCTTCGCCTGCGCTTTCGATCACCGCGAGGGTTTGAAATTTATTTTCCATATCAGCGAGTCCACCAATGGAAAGCGCCCCGGCTGTGAACGCCACCGTGGCTTCTCGAAAGCCAAGTCGACCCAGCGGATTTAAAGACGCCGCAAAGGACGCCATGGACACCAGGAAAGTTTGCGCCAAATTCAGCGGTAATCCAAGGATTTGTATGGCAAGCAGCACGCGCCCCGTGGCAAAAAATAAATCCAGAATGTGAAGCACAATGGAGCCCCACAAAGCGGCGGGATTGGTGATGAGTCGTTCCAAGCCTTTGGCGCGTTTTTGCACCATGGCGCGCGTGGCGCACCAACGCGCGCTGAATCCACCAAGCAAGGCGATGAGGATTAAGGTTGGAAAAAATGTCCACGCGCCAAATTGAATCCACGCCACGGTGCCTGCCGTGATGGCCGCCAACGCAACCACAAACGTGAACGCCAGTGAGGCGAACCAAGCCACAAGTTCCACGGCGCGAAAGTGATCCACCTTGATGGCGTACGCGGCGCGCACGAACATTCCAATTCGCACGGGCGCATAATTCAACATGCTTGCCAAGGCGTTGATCCATTGCTGATCTTGTATGCGCAGTGTTTGCACTGGTCGGGCGGCGATCCAAAATGTGAGTCCGCTGACAATGATGCTTCCGAGGGAGCACAACAGAAGTCCAATCAGCGACATGCTTGATGCCTCGCGCAGTCGTTGCCAACCCGCGGGATCCTTTGCCGCGCCCCACACGCACCAAGCGATCAACGCTATGCCAAGCGCAAATCCAGCTCCTTGAAGAATTAATTTTCCTGCGGAGTTGCCGACTGATTTGCCAGAGGAGTTGTTGGAGATATTTGCCTGGGAATTTGTCGCCGGATGCGCGTCTGATTGTTCAGTTGTGAATTGCGTGGCGTTGGACGACAGGTCATTTTGCCTGTTTTTGCCGTATTTTTGTGCGTTGATTGATTCGGAATCTCGTTGCACTTGTTCGCGCGCGATCACCCACAGGGCGCGCAGCCCATCAAGCGGACCGATTTTTTTCCCTCCATCGCGATCCCTTGGCGCGTAATGAATGGGTACCTCGCTTAGGCGCGCGCCCGCACGCGCCAGTGCCGCGGTCATTTGCGGCTCAATACCAAAGCGATCCTCCGTGAGCATGGGAAGAATTTTTCGCAGCAAAGGAGCGCGAAAAAGTTTGTATCCAGTTTCCATGTCGCTGATATCAAATCCTGTGATTTGGTTGCTGAGAAATGTCAACAAGCGATTGACACCCGTGTGAAAAATTCGCCACACGCCGCCACCGAGCGCGTGTCCCCATCGATTTCCAAATACGGCCGCGAGTGGTTCGTTTGTCAACGCGTTGAGCAAAGCGGGGTAGTCATTTGGGTCATATTCCAAATCGCCATCTTGGGTGATCACCGCGTCCATGTCGGTGGCTTTTTGCAAAGCTCTTTCAAACCCAGTGCGAAGCGCCGCGCCTTTTCCAAGATTCACAGCGTGCGTGAGCAACTCAAATTGTGGATTGGCGCCTTGGTACAACTGCGATAGTTCACGCGCCACCGTGGCGGTCGCGGCGCCACTGGCGTCGTCCACCACGATCACTTGTAGCGACCATTGCGAGGGTAATTTCACAGCCATGACATTGGCCACACACAACGCGAGCGTGTGGGGTTCGTCGTAGACAGGGATCACCGCGAATAGAACGGGCATCAGATCAAGTTATTCAACTGCCGGATTTACCGATAGAAGAACGCATTTCGGTGTCGGCTTGCACATTTTTCATTTTGTACAAATCCATCACGCCTAAATTTCCGGAGCGCAGCGCCTCTGAAATAGCTTTCGGAATTTCAGCTTCCGCCAACACAACCAGCGCGCGATTTTTCTGCGCCTCCGCTAAATGTTCGGCCTCTTGAGCCACCGCCAAAGCGCGGCGTTGCTCAGCCTCCGCTTGAAAGCGCTTGCTGTCAGCCTCGGCTTGTGCGGTTTGCAAATTGGCGCCAATGTTCGCGCCCACGTCAATCTCGGCGATATCAATTGACAAAATTTCAAACGCTGTGCCAGAGTCAAGACCCTTGGCCAAAACCGTTTTAGAAATTCGATCTGGTTGTTCAAGCACTGTCTTGTGGCTTTGCGAAGCGCCAATGGTTGCGATGATTCCTTCGCCAACGCGAGCGACAATTGTTTCCTCGGTTGCGCCGCCGACCAAGCGCACAAGATTGGTGCGCACGGTCACGCGCGCCTTGCAGCGCAACTGAATTCCATCTTGCGCCACCGCGTCCACGGTGAGTTTTCCGCTGATTTGACTCGGACAATCGATCACTTTTGGATCCACGCTGGTCTTCACGGCCTCCAAAATATCGCGACCCGCAAGATCAATCGCGGTGGCTCGGTCCCAGCCAAGATCAATCTTTGCCTTGTCCGACGCGATCATTGCGCGAATGACTCGGTCCACGCGCCCGCCCGCCATGTAATGCGCTTCAAGCATATTGGTTGGCACTTCAATGCCGGCCTTCTTGGCCATGATTCGGTTTAAAACAATCACGCTTGGCGGAACTTTTCGCAGGCGCATCATGATCAAATCAAGCAGGCTGACGCGCGCCCCGGACAAGAATGCTTGCAGCCACAGTTGCAGGTATTGGCTGATGATGACCAAGATGATCAAACCCAATAGCGCCAGAATTCCCAATCCAACCATGCCTAATAAATACAACGTGTCCGCCGCAAGAATCAATGTGGTGTGCATGAATCAATCCTAGCACAGCGAGACGCGCATGCGACTTGATCCGTTGGACTTGAAAGAGACGAACATCCAAGCGCAAGAGTCGCCGCAACTTCAAGCAACTTCACGCGGTTTCAACAGCACGTACGCGCAGTGTCGCATCGTCAAAGCCCGTGACTTGCACTTGCTGTCCAGCCTGAATGAAACCTTCTTCGGCCAACGCTTCACGGCGATCGGCCTCGATGCGAATCCAACCAATGGGGCGCAGCGTTGTTTCCGCCACACCCAGCGTTCCAATGGCCACGCGTGATGTGGCTTGGTTGCTCGAGCTCCGTGGATCTTCAATCGCTTGCGACAACACAACGCGCCGAGCCAGGGGTGAGTTGGACCAAATTTTTAAGCCATAAGCGATCGCAATTGGAGCGCCCGCAAGCGTGACGGTGAGCGAAGCCAGTCCCCATGTTGGCGAATGCATGAAGAAACAAAATATGCCCGCGGCAACAACAAGCACGCAAAGCGTGGCGATGAGTCCGCCGCTTGGAACCACAAATTCAAGCGCGAAGAAAACCAGCGCCACGCCAAAGAGCGCGAACCCCGCGATGAGCCACGAGTCGTCGGGCGTTGGCACCGCCGCCACTTGTTGTGCCAATATAAAAATAAAATTCATGTGATTTGCTCCACCACTAGTTCATTTCCTTCCGAGCGAAGGATACGAACATTGGTTCCCGAAGTAATCCACGCGCCTTCGCTGCGCGCGTCAAAGCGAACGCCGGCGATTTCAATTTTGCCAACTGGTCTCAGGTCCGTTGCCGCGCATGCAAGTGTGCCCGGCAACGGTAGCGGTTGCGCGGCAATGGATACATGTGATGTCTCGCCCAAAGTCGCGTGCAATACGGCCGCCTGCCACGGCCGCATCAGTTGCAATCTGGGACCCAGCAACCACGCCGCAATTCCCGCAACGCCCACGGAGGTGACCAGCGAAGCCATGCCCAAAAACGCTTGTTTTGTGCCTGATTCCGGAGTTGGATCGGAAACCACAAATAATCCAATCACGCCGCTAGTGAACGCCAACACACCCAACGCGCCGCTGATGAAAGTTCCCTGCAAAAATAAAATTTCCGCGCCGATCAAGACCAACCCCGCCATGATTGACAAGACTGGCCACCACTGCGACAAGCCCGCCAAATATGATCCGCCAGCCAACAGCGCCACGCACGCCACGCCCGTGAAGCCGAACATGCCAAGTCCCGGAGCGGACATTTCGCCAAAGAAACACAGCACAAGAATTGCCACAAGCAACGTGCGCATCCACCAACTGGTGAGGGTGCGCGCGAGTTGCTCGCTCCAAGGCGCCGAGATGGTGAAGACTCTTTTAGCGCCAAAGAAATCTTGCAGCTCGCTCTCGTTGGCGATTGTGGCGCACGCCAATCCAAGCGCCAAAGCTTCGTCGGCTTGCAGCGTCAATAATTCGTTGGCCGTGTCGATTTGAGAAATCACTTTCAGGCGCGCGGCATCGGCGGCGCTGAGCAAGGCGCGGCTGGGCAAAAGCGATTGATTGCGTTGACCACCACTCAACAACGGTTGTCTTGATGCTTGTGATTGGTCAATGAGGGAAGCGGCATCCGTGTCCGTGTTGGCTGGCTGGCGCAGCGCGTCTGTCCGAAATGGAATCAATGGTGGTGTGGGCGCGGCAGGATTATTTTGTTCCGCCTGTCCCGCGCTTGAAGAAGAATTGTCAACAGCTTTATTAATGTCTTGAGCATCAGGGACAGTCTTTGATTGCCCACCTGGCATGCTCTGTTGCGGCGTCGTCGCATCGCTTTCGCTTTCACTTTCGCTTTCACTTTCACTTTCACTCGGCGGCGTCATCGACGCATCTTCCGTAGGCGCGGGGGTGGAGCCGCGCAGCCGAATTGGATTAGTGCCAAACACAATTTTATATTCATTCACATCAACCACATAGCGCTCGCCGCGTGCGGCGTCCTCCACCAACCAAAGTTCGTCGCCCACGCAAACAAACGCGCGCGCTAGGCGCTCATCATGACCGGAGCGGCGCGACCTATCAGTGACCTCCGACAAAAGTGGGGCCTCCAACTTGGCGCGCTCGGCGGTGGGAAGCGAGATAAGCCCGGCAACTGGTATGGCGGCAATGGGCGCCGCGTCTCCAAGAACCGATTGCGGCGCGACAATGATTTCGCGGCACGCCAACGCGGTGATCACGCCGGCGCTGTACGCGCGCGGACGAATCCATGCGACAGTATTGGCCGGATACTCCGATTTAATTTGGCGGCATAACTCAAGCGTGGCCAACAAGTCACCGCCCGGCGTGTCCAGTTGCAACACAATGGCATCCGCGCCAGCGTTTTTGGCTTGCGCCAATCGTTGCGCAAGACCCGACACAGTGAGCGCATCCATTTCGCCTTGAATTGGAAGCACGCACACCACCGACGCTTTGCGCGCGGGGGGAATGCCAGCGTTCTTGGCGGGAATTTGAAATAGAAGGAGCGGCAAGAGCCAGAGCGCGATCACAGTTTGATTCTAGTTGTTGCTTTGATGCGCGGCGTGAAATAATTCGCGCCACGCAAGTGTTCTCATCATGGGGCCGCAGGCCCCAAAAAGCAGAAAGTAAAAAGCAGAAGGCCGATCTCGCGATCGGCCTTCTGGAATGAATCAATCTTTAAGAAACTACGTCAATCAATCCCAATTCGTATCATCAATAACCTTTGTCTGGGTGAATGGCGAAGTTGTGGTGCCA
>SYAD01000053.1 GCA_005789005.1 Planctomycetia bacterium
CCATCAAACCAGCCATGCCAAGCAACGCAATGGCGCCCGGCGCAGGCACGGCCACGGTGCTCACCGAGAGGTATCCAGGAAGCTGGCGCGTTGACTCGTTACCGTTCTTCCAAAGTCCAAGCGACGAGTACGGCGGGCCTTGCGTGCTAGTTGGATAACTATAAATGTTGTAGGCCGTGCTCGCGGCAGTGCTCAGGGTTATACCAGAAAGCATGTTGTCAAAATCGCCAGCCAAGTCCGTGTCTAAATTAAACTGAAACAGAACATCAGCAATACCGCGCGCAACGCCCTCATTGGATTGCACGGTGCCGCCGATGATCACGTTGTCGGTGTAGAACACATTGCCGGCGCCGTAAAGGCCAATGCTCCAATTGGTCAGGTCGGTTTGTTGCACAGCGCCACTTGTCAGATTTGTTGACCAGTTCACAACCACTTGCGTGGCATTGGGAGTTGAATCGGTGTAGGGCGTATTCAGGATGTATGTGGTTGTGTACGCGCCTGCATTTGCGGCGGTGCCCAGGGCTAGCGCCAAGGTGCAAGGCAGGGCCACGGCCATTGTGAATCCCAAGCCGGCGAAACCGGTGTGGACGTGCGGGGTGTTACAGCGGTGGGTGGTGTTGCTCATATGTATTCAAGATCTTTCATGTCGCCGTGGGTACTACTTGAAGAAGGAAGTTTGAAGCGTGTAGGCGAGCCACGCATCAAAAGAACAACGTAATGGTGGTTTCACCATAATCGCAAAAACGCGTGGTATCGAATGAAATATTGAAAATTTGGAAGATTGTTGCGGCGGGGGCGGGTTTGTGGGCGGTTTTGCGCCTGTTTTATGGCTGGAAATGGGGGCAAGGCGCGAGGGCGGCATCAATCATCTGTCACACTTGCACGCGCCACTCGTTTACCTGTTGCACCCATAGCAAGCACGGCAGTGAGCCGGCCAAGCAAATGTAGAAATTGCTTCCAAGGTTTCATTCCAATCGCGGGGCCCTTCCACATCCGCGCGTGTTAGAAATGCCCGCCACTGATTTCGCTTTGTAGGGTCAAGCGCAAACGCATCCGTGAGAGCCACCGGTTTATCCGTGGGGAGCAAAGTTCCGCGGCGAAGAAATGTTGCGCGGATGGCGCTGGACAGTTTCGTGGACTCAAAATTGAATGTTTGTGAAAGCACTCTCAGGTCGTAGAAATCTTTCATGCGACTGTTGCTCATGCCAAGGCACACAAGTGCGTCCAGTTTTTCACCGACAACGGTCTCTGGCGGATATGTCTGCAACACGGCGGGTGGTTGCTTCAGCAGAGTGGGATACGCAAGGTTCACGGGACCAGGCGTGATGACATCACCAAACCCAATGTCAATTTGCAACGCGATCTTTGATTTGCCTAGCAATGCCACGCCTTGCACACGCACGCCGCCGTGTTCTTGATCTTTGCGGATCAACTCTGATTGGACCGAGTCTGGAAGAAATCGCATTCCATCATCCTCGGGAATTTGGATTTGGAATATTTCAGCAAATTCAACGCGTAAATTTTCCACGCCAGATTCGATCAGACCCAGAAGATCAATGTCGCGCGTGGCACGGAAAGGAGAGCTGGTCCATGCAGCCAATAGTGCGGCACCTTTAAGCACAAATTTGTCAGCGTGGCGAGAAAAGGATAGGCGATAGAGAAGGCGCTCGCTTGCGTAGCGCGTAAGAACGCGCTGGTAATTCTCTTGGCGTTGCGTTGCAACATGTTTCAATCGCCCTTGAATTGATGCGGCGATATTTGGCCCCGGCGTGCTCACGTGAGCGCCTGAATATACGGAAGCATGACTGATCCAACGCGCAATACTTTGGCTGCTTCAAGCAAACGATCCACTGATCCCATTTTTTTATTTAGGTATTCGCGCAGGGCTTCAATTGCAACATCTATTCCAATGCGACTGCGATAGCGAAAGCAATCCGCGACAGTACGCGCCGGAGTGGTGATGCGCACGGCAACGCCCTCAATGCGACGCGTTGTAACCCCGTGCTTCAGCGCGTTGCCGCTTGCGCGCACCACCAGAAGTCGAACATGCGTGGCCAGTGGAGCGCGCGCCTTGCCATCAATCATGATCCAGACCGCTCGCGGCGATTGCGTGGTAAGCCCATGAACTTGCAGCGCGCTCAGCAAACAAATCGTGGCGCTTGGAATGCGCGTGGCCATTTCCGCCAGTGATGCCAACTCCGTTGGTTGGGTGTCGACATGTCGATACAGCCCTGGTGCGACACGTTCTATGTTGCCGCGATCAATCAATCGACGTAGATAGGCGCGAGGGATTCCGGCGGCATCAAGGTCGCGTGGACGAATAGGTCCTTGCGACGCGAGCTTAAGAAGCGATTGAACTTTTGTCGGTTTAGGTTGCATGATTTGATGCTTTTAGCGTGATACGAAATGTTATATTTAAATGTTAAGTACCTACAAATTGTATCATTTAATCGCGCGATATCCAAACGCTAGGTTTGACTTTATGCGTGAGCAAAACAACTGAATTCGTATTTCAGAATAACGCTTTGGCGGCTGGAATTTAAAATCCCTGCCTATTTTCTTAAAGATGTGTCACAGTGATCGCCGCCAATCGTTCTTACTTCACAGGTAGTGTTCTTCAAGGCAACGTCCGGGGTTGTCTTGAAGAAAATCTTGCGGCGGTTTTTCCAGTTTTCGCGAAGTGATTCAATACATTTCTAAAGTGGCTCCACATGCAGGCAAGTATGGCGTGCATGGTGGAGGCATATTGGAACATTGGGCGCAGGATTGTGCGCGAGGAGCAGGGCGGCAAGCATCGCGCCGACTATGGACAATTTCTTATTCGCAATTTGGCGCGCCAGTTGGGCGACGAATTTGGCGGGGGCGTGTCTGTGGCAAATCTAAATAATTTCAGGCAGTTTTATATTGAATTTCCAAATTTTCGAAAAGGCTACGCACTGCGTAGCCTTTTGACTTATTCGTATTGTCTGATTCTGATCCGCAGCTTTCACTGCAACGGAGACATCAATCGGCACGTGCGCGCCATGGCGCGGAAAAACCACGAGCGCTTTGTAAAGTCTTCCAGCTTTGCTTGTTGAGAATTTTCAAAGTCGTGCGCCATCATTTCTTGCACACGGTCGCGTAGCGGACTATTGGCCACCAGCACGGTGATCTCAAAATTAATTCTGAATGAGCGGTTGTCAAAGTTGGCCGTGCCCACGCTCACCAAATCGTCCACCATGAAAACCTTGTGGTGCAGAAAAGCCGGCAAATATCGGTAAATGCCAACGCCAGATGGAAGCACGTCTTCGTAATAGGAATACGCGGACATCATGATCATGCGCTCGTTGAAACTATTTGGAATAAGTATGCGCGCGTCCACACCGCGCATGGCGGCCAGTTGCAGGCTGAGCACAATTCCCTCGTCGGGCACAAAGTAGGGCGACGCAATCCACAAGCGCCGCTGCGCGCCTTCGATCACTTGGTGAAAAAGCAACGCACAGGTTTCTAATTCATCGGATGGTCCGCTTGGAATCACCAACACATGTTCGTTGCCGTATGAGCGCGTGGACCAATCCAATGTTGGAACTTCGCCAGTTGACCAATTCCAGTCTTCGCAAAATGCAAGTTGAGCCGCGAGCGCGGCGGGTCCTTGAACGCGGATGTGCGTGTCGCGCCACGCGCCCATGTCGGGATCGCGTCCAAGATATTCACGGCCAATGTTGTGCCCGCCAATGAACGCGGTGTGTCCGTCAATCATCACAATCTTACGGTGATTGCGAAAGTTCATGCGCAGTGGGTTCATGCCCAGGTTTGTTTGAAATGAGGCTACGCGAATCTTTGCCTCAATCAGTTCATCTATGAACGATTCAGGCAAGCCGTTGGAGCCGAGCGCGTCATAGAGAAGGCGCACAGAAACGCCACGATTTACAGCTTGAATCATGGCTTTTTTAAAGCGCTGTCCAAGTTCGTCGTCGCGCACAATGTAGAACTGCACGCAGATATCGCGTTTCGCTTGTTCAAGATCATCAAGGATCGCCTCGAATGTTTGCACTCCATCAACAAGTAACTTGGTTGTGTTGCCCGTGGTCCAGTTGGTTGTTGCAAGTTGCTCGCTCGCGGTTGCTACACCAATAGAACAAGTTTGCTCGGACACTTGTTGCGCGGACACCCGAAATGGTTCCATTGCTTTGTTGGCCAACTCCGCCAGCGAGTCAAGCGCTCGCGTACCGCGGCGGTGCGCCTTGATGTAGCCATCCAGTTTGCGCGCTCCCACACTGAGATACAGAAAAATTCCAAGTGGCGGCAGGAAAATAAGAACCAGCGCCCATGCAAGAGTTCCGTGCGGAGTGCGGCCGCGCATGATTGCGTCTAGAGCAAGCACAATTCCTGCGAATTCCAGTGCGACTGCCAGCGCAATCAGTGTGATGATTATGGAGTCGGTCATTGAAGATCTTCATTATGCACTAACAAATTAAATCTAGAAGAGTTGATGCGCACAAAGCCCCGCACGCCTGATCCGCCCTATTTATAGAAGTAACTCTTTACGCTGCTGCCGGCGCTAAATCAGCGGCAGGCAAGCGCAAACCAAGCAAGTGATGCGGCAGAGTGGTGATCATGTAGAAGGCAATGCTGGCTACGGCAAGCGAGTGCGCGTTAAAGCCGCCAAGCAACCAGCACAGTGGAATCATGCAGGGAATGGTGGGCCACAGCAATGGCAGGCTAACCACATGCACGCGAACTATGCGCGCCACGAAACCACTTCGCGTAAAGGGCGCCGCGATGATATTGCTTGTGCAAGCCAAGCGGCGCGTGTGTCGAAACGCATGCACCCCAATGAAGAACATGCCAACCGCAAACAGTGGATCCGCAAGCGCGGCCATGCTTGCCACCAACGCGTTCTCAACCAGATCCAGAACTGCGGCGCGCACATGTCCTCGGCGTGCGCGTGCTGCCGCGCTTGCCAAAGCAAATACCACGCCCGCGCCAACTCCAAGCATTGCAAGCGGACGCATCTCTTGAGGCGTTGGCATCCACGCGCTTGCCGCGCCATGCTGCCACGCGCTGAGGGCAGTTTCAATTTGTTCAAATGGCGCCCACGCCGCAACTGGGTGCGCGGCGAAGGCCGTGCTTAATAAAAGCATTCCGCGGCCCAGCACCAATCCCCAGCGCGCCACAAATCCATCTTTATCCGCATCTACCGCTGTGGCATCGGCCATTCCAAAATGGAACATGGTCAAGCACAAAAACATCAACGCCGCAACGCCGGGCAACAACGCCATCAACGCCAAGCACCCCAGCATTTGGCATAAATACCCTATAAATCCGCTGATTCTTGACCACGCTCCCACGCGCCCAGATAAACGCGCCGCCACAATCCAGTCCGCGCATCCATGCGGCATTCCAAACACAAACAACGCGATCACAAATGGCCACGGCGCCGCGGTTGTTGTGAATGCAGGATCGATCAACGCGCTCAACACGCCAAACGCCAGCACGCACCATGGCCACGCGCGCGCGTCGGCAAAAATAAATCGCCCCGCCTTCACCACCTGTTCGACAGATCTTTGTGATCCATCGAACTCGGCGGCGGTAGGC
>SYAD01000004.1 GCA_005789005.1 Planctomycetia bacterium
ATTTCTCGGCCACAAGTTCCCAAGGATTCACCTCGGTCTGCTTCATGCCCAAGCTGATCTCCAACTTCTGCTTGTCAATTTCAAGAATGACAATGTCAATTTCGTCGTTCACGTTCACAACTTCACTTGGATGGTTCACGCGGCGAGTCCAACTCATTTCGCTGACGTGCACCAGGCCTTCAATGCCTTCCTCAAGACGAACGAACGCGCCGTAGCTCATCAAGCTGACCACGGTTCCCTTCAAGCGGGAATTGACCGGATACTTCTTCTCGATCTCCTCCCACGGACTTGCTTCCTTCTGCTTCAGGCCAAGAGCTATCTTCTCGCGCTCACGGTCGATGTTGAGAATCTTGACTTCGACCTCGTCGCCAATCTTCACGATTTCGGTTGGATGATTCACGCGACCCCAACTCATGTCGGTGATGTGCAGCAAACCATCGAGACCACCAAGATCAATGAACGCGCCGAAGTCGGCGATGTTGGTCACGATGCCGCGAACAATGTCGCCCTCGTTCACCTTGTCCATTAACTTGCGCTTGGAATCTTCACGCTCGTCCTCGATCAACTTGCGACGGCTGATGACGATGTTGCGTCGCTCAAGATCAATCTTGAGAATCATGGAACGCACGGTTTTGCCGATAAATTCACCAATATCGCCGGGACGGCGAACATCAACTTGGCTGGCTGGAAGGAACACTGGCACGCCAATGTCCACCAAAAGTCCGCCCTTGATCTTGCGCAATACTTTGCCTTCAACAATGTCGCCTTCCTTGCGGCTGACAAGCACTTGCTCCCAACCGCGAATGCGGTCGGCCTTGCGCTTAGAAAGCATGATGCTTCCGTCTGGAGTTTCGGTTTCCTCAACAAGGACTTCAACTTCATCACCAATGGTGACGCCGCCTGATTCCTCAAATTCTTCTTTTTGAACTTGACCTTCGCTCTTGCCGCGAATGTCAACAATGACAAAGTCGCCACTGATGCCAACAACGCGTCCTTTGACGATGTTGCCGGTTCCAAGTGACGCAACTTCAGCGCCAAGGATTTCTTCAAGATTGAGTTCTGTTTGTCCGTACGCCTCGCGGAGCATTTTGTCCGCGATGCCTGCTTCAAGAGCGAGGGCTTCGATGAGATTGTGATTAACCATGTTGTCGTTTCAATAGGGTGCGTGATGAGCCGCGCGGACCACGCCGCGAAATCGGCCAGGAATAAACGCCCCGGACACGCGTCCGTGAAAGGCGCCGGCGAAATGCCGGGTCGATGATGGTAGCGAAGAATCCGCTTGAATTAAAGGGCAATTGAAAGTTTCGCCGTGGACCGCACCACGTGGTGATTTCAGGCTTGCGCGGGTGATTGAGTTGGTGATTGAGTGAGCGATTGTGCTTGTGAATCGCTCACCAGCGTGGCTTTCCTATGGCGCTTGCGCGCGCGGCGCATCTGCACAAATCCCCACGCGCCAACGACATTGATCATGAGGCACACAAAGAAACTCCACGCGCCAAGGTTGTGGCCCTTGAGCCACTCGTACAAACCTACCGCAAGAAATGGCGCGATCAAACCGCGGATGCCATTGAGCGTGACATGCACGCCCATGTATTCCGCGTCGCGCTCTGGCGGCGCGAAATCTTGGTGGCCCAAGTTCCACGCCAGGCTTCCGCCGGCGAAACCAATGCCAAGCAGAGCGCCGGATATATAAAACAGTGGCATGGATTTGGCCAGCGCCGCGATAAAAATAAGCGCGGCCGCGCTCACAAATGTCCACGCGTGGATGGCGCGGAAATCAACCACGTGTGAGCGGTCAAGTCGCCGCGCCCAAAATGGAATGGCCAGCGGCATGATCAACAATGGAATCACGGTGGTCACCAAAATGCCCTGCGCGTACGTCGCGTTCAGTTCATCCTCTAGCACAATAGCCAGTGGCGCCGAGATCATGAGATTGCCCAAGCCAAACACCGACATCCACAGCATGAACTTTGCGTATTGCGGATCTTGCTTGAGCACGCGTAGCACGGAATTTGGATTGAGTTGCGGACCACTGCGCTTGGGCGCGGCCTGCTCGGCGCGTAATAATCTTTTTTCGCCGCGCATGGGAACGCGCCGCCACAAAATATTTCCAGCGATGCCAAGCACGGCGAGCGCGGGAAAAAGAATGTGGAAACTTTTGGAATTAAAGTCCATCGCCGCGCCAATGGCCCAGCCACACAGCGCCAGAACCAAACTTTGCACTGTGGCCATATTTCCAGCGATTTTGGCTCTGATTTCGCGTGGATAGTTGGCGCGCCACACGGCGGAGCGCAACGTGATCACGCCCGTCCACGTGATGCGCGCCAGCGTGGCTAAAATGCAAAGCATCCACAAGCCCCAGCGTTGTTCGGGCATAAGCGCGATGGACGCCACGCACACCGCGGTCATGGTTTGCAGCGTGGCGATGTAGGCCACTTTCGGTTTTCCTTGTGAGTGCGCGGCCCAAATAAAACTGGTCAAGTTGGCCACGTTTGGCGCGGCGGTGACCAACGCAACAGCGAGGTTGAGTTCGATGGGGCTGATGCCTTCAATACCGGTGAATGTTTTTTTTACAACTACTCCAAGCGTGCCGCCTTCAATGGCGCCAAGAAAAAATGGCAGGAACGCCCAACTTAGAATTTCATTGATGTACGCGGGGCGCGACATTGCCGGCAAGTGGCGCGGATGGAAGCGGGTGAGAAATCCCTCGTTGGTTGGCGCATCCCGCTTTATATCCGTTGGTGCGTTCATCCGATTCGGCAAGCATAGGCGTACGAATTTGTGTGTAATTGCATTTTATATTTTCGGCTCTGTGCCCCGTCGGAGGAACAGAAATAAATTCTGTCGCTTCACAAGGAAGCGCTCTCTGACGATGTTGCCCGAACCCGCTTTCACGTGGGTTCCCCGGCCATCGTTCCCGATCTTCCACGCCGCGCGAACGCGAGAGGCATGATCATTGACGCAGCCATTAAGTAGGGATCCCTAGGGGTTCGCATCGGTCCGGACGCGTGGTCAAAGGTCACCCGACGGGGCAAAGAATCGAATGACTCAGTCTATGCCTGGACTCGATCTCAGCCCACTCGTATTTTGGCTTCATTCAAAGCGATTTTGAATTGCTCGGCCACGCTGTCAAGCGACTCAGGAATGACCCGCGCGCCAGCCACGGTGGACATGAAATTGGTATCGCCGTTCCAGCGCGGAACAATATGCGCGTGCGCGTGTTGCGGAAGTCCAGCGCCGCCAGCGC
>SYAD01000054.1 GCA_005789005.1 Planctomycetia bacterium
CCTGCGGCTCAAGCGCGGTCTTGTACGTGTTCACATTTCCAAAGTCACGCTTCACAAATCTCAACCACGGAGCCACGCGAATAAATGTGTACGCCTGATCCTCCGCCACACACGCTTCAAACTCACGCCACACTTGCATGCGCTCGGCTTCATTCATGGCGCGGCGACCCTTCTCAATCAACGTGTCGCACTGCGGACTATTCCACTGTGTGAAATTGTCGCCACCTTCTTTAATGCTTTCACTGTGCCAAATTTGACGCGGATCGCTCTCGGGCGCGTTGTTGCCCCAACCCATGGTTATGGCGTCAAAGTCGCGCAATTTAAGCAATTCTTGATAGCGGCTCCAATCCACTGGACGCGTTGTCATGATTATGCCGGCCTTGCCGAAACTGTCCTTCACAAAGCGCGCAATACGTTCGCTGATCTCGCCACCCGTGGCGTATGTGTATTCAAACGTGAACTTGTCGCCCTTTTCATTTTCCAAAATGCCATCGCCGTCGCGATCTTTCCAACCAGCCTCGGCCAAAAGTAATTTTGCTTTTTCCAGATCAAATGGAAGCGGCGCGACAGATGGATCGCTGCCTGGACTTTCTGGATTCACGGGACCCTTGGAAACAATTCCAATGCCATCCCAAATGTCGCGGATCATTTTTTCACGGTCAAGCAACATGGTCATGGCGCGACGCACACGCTTGTCGGCGAATGGGGTCAGTTCCTTGCCGGCGCGCGGACCACATTGCCACGCGATGAAACTGTATCCACAGCGCATGTTGGTCCACTTCAAGGCGTAATTTGTTTTCTCAAAGTCTGGCTCCTCTTTCATGATCTTGTTGAACTGCGGACTTGTTGGCAGCATCATGGAACCCTCGCCATTGCGATACGCCACCAAGCGTCCAAGATCATCTTTGATGGTGCGGAAACGCATGCTGGCAAGCGGCGCAGGCGCGGCCCAATATTGCTCGTTGCGAACTAGCACAACATCTTGCCCAGGCGTCCATTGATTCTTCAAATCGTCAGCGTTTTTGGGCAGTTTTTCCAAACGAAACTGTCCGGACCCCATCATCATTCCTGTGGATTGATTGATTTGCGACGGCTCAAATGTGCCGTAGTAATGCTTGGGCAAAATTGGATCTCCAAAAGCTATGAGAATATTGGTGAACAGCGGTTCCTTGAAGATGAACTCAACCGTTTGGTTGTCAATCACTTTCACATCCTTCAAATTATCCTGCGTGCTGCGCGTGCGCTCGGCCTCGATCAGAGGATTGTTGATGAAGTCGATGTATGTGTAACGAACATCCTCGCTGGTTACTGGGTGTCCATCGCTGAAATGGGCTAGTGGATTGATGTGCGCGCGAATCCACAAACCATCAGGATCAATTTGCCAACCATCGGCAAGTTGCCCGACCATTTTCAAAGTGCGCGGATCAAATGCTCCAAGACTTTCAAAGACGCGGTCGTTGACGCGCGTTGAATACACGTCGCTGGAAATGTATGGCGTGAGCTTTGCGGGCTGAGCCTCGAACAATTCCGTAAACTCGCCGCCCATGGCGTAAGCAGGAATCTTCGCGGGATCAGTTGCGGCGGTCGGCGCTTTCCATTGCTCCACTTTCACGCCAGGACGCGCCCACGCGTTGTCGCTTGGCGTTGCCGCTGTCGCTGCGGAATTGGCCACGGCACTGGCAACACCCGCTGGCGCCACGCGAATTTGCTGAATTCGTTTCTCAAGTTCAAGCAAACGATCATCCACGCGCTGCAATAGCACCCATTGTCTATCGCGCTGCACCATCAACAGCCACATGGAAAGCGCGATACCAAGAAGAAGAACAAAAAACACGAAATCTTTGAAGCCGAATCCGTTTTTCATAAGGAATGTCAGAGTATCACCACATCAACACATTGGGCAACGCGCATTCATCCCGCGGACGCTGGATCAAGTCGATCACGCAGTCGATCCGCGGCGAAATTAAGTGTTAAAAGCGCGAACGCAACCACCGCGCACGGCGGAACCAACAACCACCAACGGCCCTTCACCAAATTTAATTCGGGCAACCCCGCGGCCGCCAAATTTCCAAGGCTTGGCAGCGGATCGCGAATTCCAATTCCAAGAAAGCTTAAAAAACTCTCGCTTAAAATTGCGCCAGGCACCGCAAGCGCCGCGTACGCCGCCACCGGTCCCGCCAAGTTGGGCAGCAAGTGCCACCAGAAAATTCTGCCCGTACCCGCGCCGGCCGCGCGCGCCGCCTCCACATAAGGACGCTCGCGAAGGGACAACACTTGGCCACGCACCACGCGCGACATGGTCAACCAACCCACGCCTGAAATCGCCACGAGCATGGTGAAAAAATTCAACACTTGGCGCGAGGTCGGCGCGAAATCTCCCAACGCGCGCTCGGCGAATCCATCCACCGCGACGCCAAGCAACGTGACCAACAACATGGATGGCAACGCGTACAACACATCCACCGAGCGCATAAGCACGCTGTCCACGCGCCCGCCAAACCATGCCGCCACCGATCCCCAAAATATGCCGACCGCAGTGGCAACCAACGCCGCGGAAATACCCAGCGACAAACTAATCACGCTTCCGGCGCATAAACGCGCGAACACATCGCGGCCAAGTCGATCGGTTCCAAGCAACATGGCTGGAACATATTGTTTCGCTTCGCGGGCTTTTTGCGCGCGCTCAATCGCCACTTGGTCCGCCATCCAAATTGGTGGCATCAAACTTAATTGCAAATTGCCCGCGGCCCAGCGCGGCGCGGAGACATTGCCACTGAGCGCGACTTCTCCAAATGCCCACGGCGTTGACAACCCAACCAGCCCCAACAGCGTCAACAACAACCACAAGCCAACACCCAATCGATTTTTATTTGCGCGCCCGCCACGAGATGGCGCGGGCACTTGCATGGGTTCAATCAAATCTATTCGGCTCGCGGTCACTCCCAAAGAATACGCTTATTCAATTTTGCCATGCGGCATGTGTCAAGATTTGCACACTCAATGCGGCGCGCCAAGGCCACAAGCAATATGCAAACTGAATTTTCCCATGCGTCGCGACTTAAGGATTTGTTGAAGCTGGTTTGGAAGCAGGCTCATTGTCATTTCCGCGCGGGCGCCCACCAAAACCGCCCATCGCACCACCCATGCCGCTGGACCTTCGTCCAAACTTTGGATCCTCGCCTTTGCGGATGGACTCAAGCATCTCCATGATCAACTTTTCACGATCACGAATGTCGTCCTGCAATCGCTTGCTGGCGTCTTTTAAGGATCGATCAAGCGCCACAAGTTCAAACCCCCGCGCCTGAATATCCAATTCAACCTGTTTACGAACATTGATTTCAATTTCCTTCAAGGTCAATTCTTGGGCCGCAGTATCGCCGTTCTTTTTGGCCGTATTCAAACTGTCGCTGGATTCGCGAATTTGATTTTGAACGCGCATGTCCTCAACACGAACCTTGTACAACTTTGGCTCGCGCTCTTTCATCATGGACAACCCCATAAGCTTGCGCGCCTCGCGCGATATTTTTTCACGCAACGCGGCGGGATCGGTCTTGCGAAGTTTCTCAAGAGCATCGGCCCATTCTGGATTCACATCGCGCGCGGTGGCGATGACACGATCGATGTCCTCCTCCGCCAACTCGCGGCGCGCGCCTTCGCCCGCGCGCCAACCGCCTCCACGCAAAGAAGTCGCTGGCGCGTCCTGCGCCAAAGGCGATTGCGTTTGACCAGTGGGCTCAACTTGATTGCCAGCCAGATTCGCCTCGGATCCAACGCGAAATGTCGTGGCCGCAACCGCGGCGACAATCCCCATTCCAACCACCACTCCGGCCAAGAATTTTTTTGAACTCATCGACCCGCCCGCCCGGCTCGAAGGATGCTTCGCATTTCAAAATCCAAATCATCAAAGCCCGCGCCTTGCGCGGACGCCAGCCCAATGAAATTTTCATCCCCCGACGAACTCGCTGATGCTTCAAGCACCAATGCGAGCGAGCGATCATCGCAAGTGAATCGATCACGCGCCGAGGAAGTTTGCCAAGCTAAAATTGAGCCACCGACCAAAATTAAAATCGCCGCGGCCGCCTTCCACTGAAAGGAAGTGCGCGATCCGATGCGACCCGCAATTTCCTGGTTGGACAAGTGCACAACGCTGGCTTGGAATACGCGCGAGGAAAGTCCGGGCGGCATAGAACCAGCGCTCGCATTGAGCACGCGAAGCGTGTTTGCAAATTGAATGTCCTCAGGCGTGTCCATTTTTATTCTCCTGCGATCCACTCAACGGAGCGGACGATTTTTTGTTGCAACAATCACTGAAAAGAAAACATGTATCGGACTCATATTCAATCATGCGCTATCCCCCATGTGTCGCCGCATCAAATCACGTAATTTACGGATGGCGCGATGATGACGCGCCAAAAGCGTGCCCATTGGTTCCGCAAGCAGCACGGCGATTTGTTGAAAAGTCATGCCACCTTGATGGCGCAAGTCGATGATTTCACGGTCCAAATCTGGAAGTTGATCCATGGCGTCGCGCAGAGCCCGCAACTCCTCGGGTGCGGCGGTCTCTTCGGCAACTTTTTGCGGGGCGATGTCCGCCATGATGTCGCTGTCCATTGGGCGCGCGTGCAATTTGCGCCGACGCATTTCGTCACGCAAGCGATTGATGGCGATGCGAAAAATCCACGATTCAAAGTGACCCTGCTCAACGTAATCGGCGAGCTTGCGCGCGATGGTGCAGAACACGCTTTGGGTGATTTCCTCGGCAAGCTCCTCGTTGCGCGTGTTGGAGCGCAGATATCTAAAAATGCGCGGCGACCAATATTCAACCACCACGCGCCATGCCGCGGCGTCGCCCTTTGCGGCGCGCGCCAAAAAGTCGCGGTCAAATTCTTCTTCGTCGGAATCCTGCACTGCGGGCAAGTCTACAACTCATCACTCGTGAAAGTTCAAGCGCAAATTGCGCATTCAACGCGTGCCTTTCGCGGGCGATCACATTGGCATGCCATCAAAATCATCGCGCGCATTCGCGCCACGATCATTTGGCCGCACCAATCTTGGCGGCGCGTCCCACGAAGTTGCCGCGGGATTGTCGGAGAAATCGCGGAAGCGCGTCACGCGGCTGTCCCACGTCAAACGCACAACGCCCGTTGGTCCGTTGCGCTGCTTGGCGATGATCAACTCCGCAAGTCCGCGCTTGTCGGGATTCGCCTCGCTCCAATCATCATCGCCCTGGTGGTAGTACTCCTCGCGGTGCAACATCATCACCACGTCGGCGTCCTGCTCAATGCTTCCCGATTCGCGCAAATCGCTCATCTGCGGTCTATGCCCTGGTCGATCCTCCGACTTGCGGCTGAGCTGGCTGAGACAAATCACCGGCACCTCCAGTTCGCGAGCCATGGCTTTGATGCCGCGACTGATATCGCTCACTTCAACTTGGCGATTTTCGCTGCGTGTTCCCGCCGACATCAATTGCAAGTAGTCAATGAAAATAGCCTCAATGCCGTGTTGTTCGCGCAAACGCCGCGCCTTGCTGCGCATGGAAAGCATGGTGAGTCCAGGCGTGTCATCGATCCACACCTTGCTGCTCTTCATGGCTTCGCACGCGGCAAGCAACGCGCGATAATCCTCGTTGCGCAACATGTTGCGGCGCAGGCGCTGCGAATCAATTCCGCTTTTGCTGCACAACAAACGCTGAACCAATTGTTGCTTGCCCATTTCCAAACTGAACATGGCAACGGCATGGCCACCAGCCGCGGCATTTTCCATCATGTTCAAGGCGAACGCGGTCTTGCCCATGCTGGGCCGCGCCGCCAACACGATCATTTCGCCCTTCTGCAAGCCGCTGGTGATCTCGTCAAATTCCGCGAAGCCGGTGGGCATTCCATTGAATGATTTTCCGTCGCTGGTGTCGATCACCTTAATGGCGTGATCAAGCAATTCCTGCAACGTGGAGAATTGCGCCGACTCGCGCCGCTGCGCGATCGCGAAGATGCGTTGCTCGGCGGCTTCCAAAACTTGTTGAGGAAGATCCGTTGAACTCTGCGCATCGGCGAGAATTTCGCCGGCCGCGCGGATTAATTCACGCAAGGTCGCCTTGTCGCGCACCAGGCGCGCGTACTCGCTGGCATGCGCCGCGGTGGGAACACTCTCCGCGAGCTCCACCAAATATTCGGTGCCGCCAACATCGTCAAGAATGCCTCGGTCAAGAAGTTGTTGATTCAGTTGCACCACGTCAAGCGAAGCAGTGCGATCCCAAATTCCAACCATGGCCTCGAAGATCGCACCGTGCGCGGGACGAAAAAAATCGCCACTGGTCCGCACCAACTGCACAACATCGCCAACCACTTTGGGATCGATCAAGATCGATCCCAGCAAACTCATTTCCGCTTCAATGGCGTGTGGTGGCGCCGCGTCCAAAAGACGCTGCGCATCCCGCATGTCCATGCGAGGACGTCCGCGGTCGGACCCGCGATATGAAGGTTGCTTTGGTTCCATCTAAATCTGCCCAAAAGTTTTTGAAAGCGCGGGACCCGCCGAAATTATCTGGCGTTCACAAGTTCTTGAGGCGCAACGCTTTGCTCACGCATTAAACGACCCGGCTTGAATCGCACGGAGCGCTTGGCTGGCACCTTCACTGGTTCGAGGGTCTTGGGATTTTGCGCCATGCGTGGCGCGCGTTGGCGCACTTCAAACACGCCGAAGTCACGGAACTCAAGTCGGTTGCCACGGTTCAATTCCTGAACGACCGCGTCCAAAAATGCTTGCACAATTTTTCGCGTGTCGCCTCGATCAGCGCCAGTTTGTTGCGCGACTTGTTCAACCAATTCTTTTTTCGTGATCGTGTTCATCTTGAAAGTGTCTCCCACATTTTTATAAGCGACAAAAAACCTAGAACTGCTAACAGTATGGTCAAAGAGGTGGGTCCGCGTCAAGAGCAAATCTCATCCACGATTTATGAGCGAGTTGTCCCCGATGGTTGTCCACGAATGCGGTGAATGGCATTTGTTGTGCTTAATCCCGCGCGCAAACCTAAAATATGAAAAGTTGCGTTTATTTTCTTGACAACTCCCATTTCAGGTATTTGTTCCGGTTGATAGTCGCCACCCTTGGCATATACGTGTGGCCGCGCCGCCAACAACGTGGCGTCGGCGGTGGCCTCGTCAAACCACGTGACAAAATCAACGCACTCAAGCGCCTCCACAACTTCAAGTCGTTGCTCCAGCGGAAACACTGGACGATCGTCGCCTTTTAATGTGCGCACGCTCGCGTCGCCGTTGAGCGCGACCACCAAACAATCACCCAAAGATTTTGCCTCACGCAAACTGGCCACGTGGCCCGCATGCAAAACATCAAAGCAACCATTTGTAAAAATAATTTTCTGCCCCGCGCTGCGCCGCGCATCCATCTCAAGCGCAAGGTCGGCGCGGTTGCGAATCTTGCCCGCTAAATGACCGGCCTGAAACAAAACTTGCTTGCGAATTTGCGCCAGCGGAATTGGCCTGGCTCCAAACACCTCCACTTCAAGTCCAGCGGCCACATTGGCCAACTGAACTGATTCAAGCCAAGAGAATCCATTGCACAACGCGCCCGCGAGCGCCGCCAACACCATGTCGCCGGCGCCAGTCACGTCATACACCTTGCGCGCCAATGTCGGCACGTGCACTGGGTGCGCAGCGGGCATTCCCAGCAGCGCGCCGTGGCGATCAAGCGTTAACACAATCGCTTCAAGACCAAGTTGCGCGATCAACTGATCGCTCATGGCGCGCAAAATCGGCTCGTCAAATCCAGATGCCGCGCGCAGGCCGGTGGCTTGCTCCGCCTCGCTGCGATTTGGCGTGATAGCGGTGGCGCCTTTGTACTTGGCGTAATCATTGATCGCCGCCGGGTCCACCAAAAGTTTTTTATTCGCCGCGCGACAACGCCGGATTAATTGCGCGCACAATTGCGGAGTGCACACGCCCTTGGCGTAATCCTCCAAGCACACAATGTCGCAGTTGGGCAACGCCTCATCAATCGCCGCCAACAACTGCGCGGCGATCGCTTCGGAAATTGGCTCGCGGCTTTCCATGTCAAGGCGAAACATTTTTTGAGGATGGCGATGCTGCGCCAAACCGATCAAACTTTTTTTCACGGTGGTCGGCCGAGAAGAATCCTGCACAAGATGCTTTGATTCACAACCACCGGACTTCAATAATTCCCGCAAAGAGCGTCCTTCCGCGTCCGCGCCAGTCACTCCAACGCACTGCACGGTTGCGCCCAAAGCCGCCGCGCACAACGCAACATTGCTGGCGCCGCCCGCGGTTTCCTCCAAGTCCTGCGCGCCGCGGCTTAACAACACCGGAACCGGAGCGTCGGGGCTTAATCGCTCGGCGGCGCCGGAAAGCGCTTGATCAAGCATGAAATCCCCAATCACCAACACGCGGAATGATTTCCACGCCGCCATTTTCACGACCAAACCTTCGGTTGAGAAACTCATGCCGCGCAGTCTAGCGATGACAGCGACTTTGCCCCACACGAATGGCGCGCGTCAATTGCTCCAGCAAAACGCTTTCGCCCTGCACAAATTCAATGGCAAGGCGCGGCCTCACCAACGGCAGCGCGGTCTTCACGCCCAGCGGCGCGATCTTCATCCAATCTTTTTGCGTGACAATGATCGCGTCCGCGCCCGCTTGCTCCGCGCGTCGCACCAAGCGCGCCAACTTGGGCGCATTCCACTTCGCGTGATCAACTAAGCGCGGCACATCCACCACGGCCGCCGCCACCGATTCAGTTTGCTCA
>SYAD01000055.1 GCA_005789005.1 Planctomycetia bacterium
AGCGCCGCAAGCAGGGCGAACTCGCCTTGTTGGCGCAGGGCGGGCATCAGGTCCGCTTTGTCGTGAAGATGTTGGCCGAATTGGCGCACGTCAATGTCGTCGCCGCCAGTGAGCAGAACGCCGTCAAGCGCGTCGAGTGTTTCATCGGCGAGGTTGGCGTGGTGTGGAATTAAAAGTGGAACGCCTCCCGCATCCTTGACGCTATTGACATACGCGTTGTGCAAGATGTAAAAAGTCTTTCCATTTTCTTCTTTGACATTGCAGGAAATTCCAATGATTGGCCGCGGCATTGCCACAGTTTACGCAGTTGGCTTGCGGGCGTGGCGACGGGAAGTTGCCGCGAGTTGGATAATTTCAAGTGGTGGGTTTACGAGCGCACCTGAACTTGCGCCGAGTGCACCATTGAGCGCAATCTTGTGGCGGCAATGAACGCGCCAGCGAGCGCCGCGGTGCAAAGCCACCAGCCAGTCGCCACGCTGTGGGACAAAACTTCGCGCTCAATAATTTGCAATTGAGAATTGTTGGCGAGTTCAGCAATGGCAGCGGGATTGCCCTTGGACGCTTGTTGCAAAAGTTCGCACGCGGCCGCGCGTTGTTCTTGTGGCAATACTTGCTGCACGCGCTGTTCCATGGCTCCATCATGTGACAACAGAATTGCGGAGCCCACCACGGCCACGCCAAGTGATCCGCCAATCTGACGCAGCGTTTGAACCAAGCCGCTCACTTGCCCGCGCTGCGCTGGCGGCACGCGGCTCATGGAATCCGTGTTCACCGGGCTCATGACAAATCCAATTCCTGTTCCAAGAATCAACATGCCCGTTGCCAATAGTGGATAGTTGGCCAACTCCGCCGCGATGGCTTGCAACGCCATACCAATGACGCACAAAAACGTGCCAATAATCGCTGGTTTGCGCACACCTACGCGGTCGTACAGTCGGCCCGCGAAATGAATCACAATGATGATGGGCGCGAGCATTGGCAGCAGGCTGGCGCCGGCTTTGAGTGGATCAAAGAGCAAAACACTTTGCGCGTAAATGCTTCCGTAAATCACCAAGCCCGTCATTGCGAATTGAGTGGCGAACAAAATTGCGGCGTCAATTGCTATCGCGGGGTCGGCGAACAAGTTCACCGCCAACAAAGGTGATGGATGTTTTTTTTCCCACCATACAAATGTTGGCAGAAGAATTGATCCGGTCAATAGCGCGCCGGTGATCGCTGGACTATTCCAACCGCGCTCGCTGCCTTCCATGAGACCCCACACGAAGAGTGGCAGACTTGTAAGAAGAAGTAGGGCGCCAACGAAATCATTTCCCCGCTTGGGCGCGCGCGCATCAACTGGTCGCGCGATCCATGTCAGCGCAATTGAAACAAGCGCGATGGGAATGTTCAGCCAAAAGTTCCATCGCCAGTTGGCGTACTGCGTGATGGCGCCGCCAATCACTGGGCCCGCCGCCAGAAAAAGCATTGGAATTCCGGCATAAACAGCCATGGCTTTGCCGCGTTCGCCTGGCGCGAAACTGTTCACAACCAAACTGGCGCTGGCGGGTTGCATGATGGCCGCGCCAAGACCTTGCAAGACACGCGCGGCCACAAGTTGCGCGCCGCTATTGGCCAGCCCACACCACACACTTGCAAGAGCGAACAACGTCACACCCGCAAGAAAAACTGGGACCCGACCAAACGCGTCAGCCGCGCGTCCACCAACCGCAACAAAGCTGGCAAGCACAAGCACGTAAGCGTTGATGACCCACTGCAATTGAAGCGGCGTGATGGCAAGGTCAGTTTGAATGGCGGGCAACGCCACGCCCACCACCGTTGTGTCAAGAAGAATCATGCACAAACTTCCAGTCATTGCAAAAAGCGTGAGCCACTTGCGCGGATTGATTGGATGAGAGTGTGCGAGCGTGTTCATGAAATAGTTGGTCGTGGCGCGTTCACGCTGAAGTTTCCACTTTGTGAAAGGAAGGCGCGCGGATTGTCAAAGCTGATTTTGTGAATGTCCGCAGCGGTGTGACCGCGCGCGCGCATGCTCACGACAGCCTTGGGCACCGCAAGCGGATCGCTGTGCCCCCAATCGCCCGCAGAATTGATCCAAATACGCTCAGTTCCGTGCATTTCCATGATGTCGATGGCGCGCGCCGCCGTGCACTTTGTATCGGGATACAGCGTCATGCCGGCCCACATTCCGCGATCAAGAACCATGCGCACGGTGTGTTCCTCAACATGGTCTACCAAAATGCGCGCGGGATTTATTTTTCCATGCGCGGCGATGGCGTCCAAGATAAGTCGAGTGCCCTTGAGTTTGTCCTCCAAGTGGGGCGTATGAATCAGCACCAGCGAATTGTGTTGCGCGGCGATTTCCAAATGCTCTTCAAAGACAGCGAGTTCTGTTTTGCTGTTGCGGTTTAAACCAATCTCGCCAACACCAAGCACATTGGGCCGCGACAAGAACGCTGGAATCATGCTCATTACTTCGCGCGCAAATCCGTGGTCTTCCGCTTCTTTGGGGTTGATGCAAATCCACGCGTGGTGCGCAATGCCATATGCGGCGGCGCGGCGCGGTTCGCTTTCAGTGAGCTGGCGAAAATAATCTTGAAATCCGGCGGCGCTGCTGCGATCAAAGCCCGCCCAAAATGCGGGTTCGGTCACGGCCACGCAACCCGCGGCGGCCATGCGCGCGTAGTCGTCGGTGGTACGGCTCACCATATGAATGTGGGGGTCTATATACATAAAGAGGAGAGTTGATTTGCGGGAAGTTTTGTTGTGTAGGTGATGCTTGTGACGGCGCGTGCGCGCGTAAGAGTTGTGCTGAAATTTTTAGAACTAGCGTGGCAAGTGCGCTCCACGCGCGGCCTTGCCATCGGCGTGTGCGATTGGTTGTGTGCTTGGATCGCTCCAAGAATTGAGAATGCGCTCGGCGCGCGCGGGCGAAGCATCAAGCGCAATTACAAGCGCGGCGCGAATTGCGTCAACGCGAAAGTCCGTCATGACATCGGTCGCGGGCGCGCGATCCAGTCGATCAAGAAATGCGGCTACATCAAGAACTTTTGCGCGTGCTTCAATGAAGCCAAGGTCGATCAATGTCTTGCGATCAAGTGGCGGCTTGCCGATGGGCGTGGTCATGAGGCAAGTGTACGAAGAGTGGTGACGGCTTTGCGGAAATCTTCCGCCTTGATGCGGGTGACTTCACGGCTTGCGCCAATTGACGTGAGCAGTGGAATAGCGAAATTTCCGCCTAAATGTTGGCGAAATTGCTCTAGGCCAGCAAAGAGTTCCTCGCCCGCTTCAAGCAATGGATGCCAAATTGGAAGTTGCAGCGAGCGAAGCAGTTCAATGATTCGCCTTGCCACCGACGCGTCGAGTAAACGCATTTCAACCGCCAAGAAAGCGTCTAGCGCAATGCCAATGCTGACGGCTTGTCCGTGTGGTACCGCAAAATGACTCAATACTTCCAGACGGTGCGCGCTCCAGTGTCCGTGATCAAGCGGACGCGCGGAGCCAACTTCGAATGGATCACCGCCTTGCAGAATATGTTCGCGGTGAAGCCACGCGCTGCGGCGCAGAATGGGCGAGGCAATTTTTAAATCGCGCGACGTGATGCCCATGGCGTGCGATTCAAGTTGTTCAAAGAGATGAGGATCTTTCAGCAGCGCGATCTTCACAACTTCACTGAAGCCACCAATCCAATGTTCGAT
>SYAD01000056.1 GCA_005789005.1 Planctomycetia bacterium
AACCTGGCGCGGCGGAGTTTCCGCGCAGACAATCTTGCGTTTGGCAATCCGCGCACACATCGCTTGAGCGCATGCGAACCTCCAGCGGGCTGGCTACGCTCAGCGCCATTTGATATTGACCAATGGGGCACAACCATTTGCAAAATGGCGCGCCTTCAAAAAGCAAGTCCACAACGGTCACGACCACAAAGTATCCCGCGATAATCCATGCTGTTGCAAAACTGGAATCCCACAGCGACCAGATTTCGTAACTCAACAACCATGCCATGATCAGCGCCGCGGCCAACCATTTTGTGCTCAACGCGCGCGGCCAACGAAATCGCGGCGTGATAAATCGGCGAAGAAATGTTCGCGGCGCGATCAATGGACATGTCATGCACGCCAAGTTGCCCCCCGCCACCAATGTGATGGCGGCGAATCCGCGCCAATGTGTCCAAGTCCATGTGCCCGCGATATTGGTGGATGCCTCGCGCGGACCAAACCAACCATCCACAATAATTGCGAGGGCGCCAAGCAACATCACCCAACGAATGGCACCGCGCACTCGCGCGGACTTCAACGCCGCGCCAATGACTGGCAACGCAAGTACGTCAAAAATCTGTCGCTTGGCGCTACGATTGGCAAGTGAAAATTGAGGCAATGCGATGGATTTGAATTGTTGCGCGCGTTGCGATCGCGTGCTTGAGAGCGCGCTGAACAGAATGATTGCCGCGGGAATCAAATACACCAACTGACCAGGAATCCACATGATTGCGGCAGCTTTTTGCTGATCCGTAAGCGCCGACACTCCAAATGTTGGCGCCGTGGATTCGTACCAAGGATAAATTGCGCTTGGCGCAAACGCCAATATTGCGGCGACGATTGTGTTGGCCACATCCGCGCTGAGCAAATACAAAGGCATGGCAATGCGCGGCCAAGGACTTCGCCACGGATACGGCGCCACCACGCTCCACCAAAATAAAATACCCCCCCACAGAAAACACATGTGCTCCACCAAATGCCACGCGGGAACTTCCAGCGCCAATTGATACGTCACTGGCAAATGCCAACCCCATGTCAGCAACACCATGGCCAGCCAACCAGTCACCGGATGTGTCAATCGCCTTCCCACATGTTGCGCGCGCGGCCACGCAAGAATTGGTCCCAGCACATCGCGGCTCAACCATCGTGGAACACCCGCCAGCAACGGCGGCATGGGCCAACCCAATAGCAACAACGGCGGCGCGATCATGGTTAGAAGAAAGTGTTGCGTCATGTGCGCGGCAAGCAACCATGACGCTAAAGCGTCAATGGGTGATTGCAACGAGATCCACAACGCAATCACGCCCGCGCTAAAAAAGATTCCACGTCGCCAACCCCAACGCGTTGGCATGGCGCGGTGCAGACGCCGCCAACCGCGCCAATACAGGATCAGAATTGCGCACGCGACAAAGGTGAATGGCGCAAGAACATTCCACGCCGACCAAATGGTCGCGGGAGCATTCATGAATTACTTTCCTGCTTCGCTGGCGACGGCTTTAGGGGCCTGATCCGGCGAGGATTGCCGCTCCATTGCGCCAGGAATGGTGGATTCCGGCGCGCCCGCGTTGCGCAATGTTGTCATGAACGCAACCACGGCCGTGGTCTCCGCACTCGAAAGATTTTTACCATAGGCAGGCATGTTGCCGCCACCTTGTTGCACCTGACGCACAAGTTGGTCCCACGATTTTCGCGAGCCAACATTGTCAAGATTGGGTCCACGCAATCCGCCTTCGCCACCCAAGCTATGGCAATTGCGGCATTGACTGTGTTGTATGACAAGGGCGCCTTGCATTTCAAGTGGCGTGCGACCCACTAAATATTTCACGGGCGTTGGCAAACTTGTCCACGCGTCCATCACAGGGCTCCATGCGCTGACCACGCCAAGCCATGTCAATGTTCCCAAAGCTGTGGCAGTAAGAACATATACAACCACCGCACCAGGTCGACGACTTGGCGCTCGCTCGCCACGATTCGAAATGAGCGGCAGGCCCAACAAGAACAACACAACGATTGGGGGCGCTATGAGCAACACCGCGGTTTCAATTTGCGGTGGCATAAGAGCCATGGCCGTGAAGATCCACAGGAACGCGTAGTCAGGCCGCGGGTTGGCATCAATGATTGTTGGATTTGGAATACCGTTTGGTCCAACTGGCCCCAGATACCACGCCAAAAAACCAACAATGATCAGCATCAATCCACAGAACACCATGTCGCGTTGCGCCGCGTCGGGCATGAATGCCACGCCGGTCTTCTTGATGCGCTCCTCATATTCAGCGACATATGTTTTGGGATCGACCACCATGCCTGGCTTAGGCATTTCACTAATTCCGTTTTTCAAAATCAGCGCCATATGCGCGCCAATCAAGGCAATTGTGAGGCCTGGCAACACAAAAACATGCAGCGCGAAGAAACGGCTCAGCGTGGCGCCGCCAATGTAAGGCCCGCCCAACATGACATTACGCATTTGGTTTCCAAGCACCGGCACGCGGTCCACAATGGCCGCGCCAATGCCAAGTCCCCAATACGCGTCTTGATCCCAGCGCATGATTTGACCAGTGAAGGCCAGCGCCAATGTGCAGAACAGCAACAGCACGCCAACCATCCACATGAGTTCACGCGGAAACTTGAACGACGCATGCAGAAACACTTGGCTCATGTGGATCACCACCATCAGAATCATGGCGTTGCTACTCCACGCGTGAAGCTCCCGCAACATCCAACCAAATGGAACTTGTTGATCGATGTATTGCAGACTGGAATACGCCTCGGCCGCGCTTGGCACGTACATGGTGGCGAGCAAGATTCCAGTGACCACTTGAATGCTGAAGAACATCAGGGAGGCGCTGCCAAACACATACCACCACTTAGCGTCGCGTGGAACTCGGTGCGTCAAAATTGGCTGAACAAAAGAGATCACGCCCGAGCGCGACTCAGTCCAACCAAGCAAACCACCAACCATATTTTGAATAGTTCGAAACATTAAACTGATTGCTCCAAGCCGGGAAGTCGTCCGGCATCGATTAATAATCTTCCATCCACTATCTTCCATTTGTATTCAAACAATCCCCGTGGTGGCGGACCACTGGCGTGACTGCCGTCCTCATAGTAGACACCGCCGTGGCAAGGACACATGAACAACTTGCTTTGCTGAAACCACTTCACTGGACAGCCCAAATGCGCGCAATTCACGGCAAAAACTTGAAATTGCGCGGGCTTGTACGAGCGCACCCACACCGCTTGCTCAGCGCTTTCGCCATCGGTTGGCGAGGCGTTTGGATTGGTGAATTTGCCCAGACGTGTTTCGCCTTCCGGAAAATCCGCAGTGCCGCCCAAATCAATCCAAGAGTTCTTGTACTTCTTCAACGCTGGCGTAATGGCGTAGCCAATAATTGGAATGGATGCGATTGCGCCACCGATACCCATGAGACCAATTCCAAATTTCAACATAAATCCACGGCGCGCGCTTGGTGGCGGCGTTTGCGCGGGCTGATCTGATGGTGTGTTTGAACAATCGCAACTCATGTGGCGCTCCTATTTCTTTTGACCTGCCGTTGAACGAAGAAACACAACGACATCTGAAATTTCTTGCGATGAAAGTTTGCGGTCCACCGCTTGATGGGGAAACGGACCACTCCAACCTGGCATGCCACGCTCTGGTCTTCCAAATAAAATTGCCGAGCGAAGTCCTTGGTCCGTGATCAAGCGCAAATAGTTTGGATCGGTCACGCTGCCATTGGCGGATGCTACCGTTGCACTTGGTGCGCCATGACATGATTGACACGCAGCCGCGTACACCGCTTGACCATTGGAAGCATTGCCCGCAGGCGCCAACTTGACCGACCATGGAATGCTCAACGCAACACCATTCTTGCCCCACGCATCCAACAAGCCGTCAACAAAATCCGCGACTTGTTTTGGATTCCAATGCGCAAGCGAAGCAGGGCCAGAACCAGGGCAAAAACCGCCTGGAACGCCATTTGTGGTGATGTTGATCAATGCGTCGCGACCAACACTGGCCAAGTAATTTGCATCAGCCAATTGACGCGCCGCGCCATTGACACCATTTGCTCCGTGGCATGCGGAACAATTTTCCGCATAGTTGGTCATAGCGGCTTGCGGCAAAGAGGCGACAACCGTATCGGCTGGATCGGTGGCGGAAATTTTTCCGCACGCTTGCAAGCACGCCGCCGCAAGAAGCACGCCAACAAGCGCCGCGATATTTTTGAAAGCGGCTGACATTATTTCTTCACTTCCTTGTTGGCTTCAAAACCAAA
>SYAD01000057.1 GCA_005789005.1 Planctomycetia bacterium
CATGCGCGCCAGAGTGCCGTCGTCATGCAGCGCGCACGCGCAATTCAAAGCGGTCTGACCACCAAGCGTTGGCAGCAACGCGTCAATGGGTGTTCCAAGATCGCGCTCCTTCTCAAGAACTTTTCGCACGGCCTCCGGAGTAATGGGCTCAATGTACGTGCGGTCGCTAAACGCCGGATCCGTCATGATGGTTGCTGGATTGGAGTTGATCAACACAACTCGGTAGCCCTCTTCGCGCAACGCCTTGCATGCCTGGGTTCCGGAATAATCAAACTCACAACCTTGGCCAATCACAATTGGTCCGCTGCTGATGATCAGGATTGTGTGAATGTCGTCGCGTCGTGGCATGGAAATTTCTCGTGCGTGAAAGTGTCGGCAAAATGCCGTTGTAAATGGCTTTCACAAACAAACCAAGTCTAGCGAGATGCCTGAAATTTTGAGCGCGTTTCAGGCGCGCAAATAAATAAATAGTGAATTGACCTTGGTATTTTTTAGAAGAGTTTTGGAAATCAAACAGATGCGCGCCATGCGATTCATGGACGGCCAAAAATAACTAGGTCGCTAGCATGGCAATTGTGATCGCGGCAATAGAAGGCGAACTTATTTCGGTGGGTGGACAATCGGCGTTGATTCGCTCGGGAGCGATGACCTACGAGGTGCTGATTCCGGCCGCGGACGCGCCGGCGTTGGCGGGTGTGATTGGTTCCAATGTGAATTTTGTCACGCTGCATTATTTGGAGAGCCAGGGACAGGGGTCCAGCTTTTGGCCGCGCCTGATCGGATTTCAATCCGTCAGTGACCGCGATTTCTTCGAGTTGCTGACCAGCGTTAAGGGAATTGGAAATCGCAAAGCGTTGCGCGCGCTGCAGCGCTCTTTCGCGGATATCGCCGCAATGATTGAGCAGAAAGATTTTGCCGCGTTGCAATCTTTGCCCGAGATTGGCCGCAAGACCGCGGAAACAATTGTTGTGGAACTCAAGGACAAAGTTGCGCGATTCACCTTGGGCGCCACAAATCCGGCGCGCTCGACTGGTACGGCCAAACTTTCCGGTGCGGTGGCGGATGCGGTAGTTGTGCTTATGCAACTAGGCGAATCACGCGTCGTCGCCGAGCGATTGGCGGAACGCGCCGCGCTTGTGGTGGGTAAATCAGCCGGGGCGGAGGCGATTGTCGCGGCGGCTCTGCAACTCAAAGGTCAGGCCTAAAGCAAAATTTCCGCGCGCGCGCAACATGCGCACAAATCGTATTTCGTTCACAATCAAATTCGCGGCGCGCCATATAAATAGCCACGCACAAATCCTTCGCGTGTTTGGCTAGCATTCAAACATGCGCTACGCAATGATCATGGCGGGTGGCAGTGGCACGCGACTTTGGCCCATGAGTCGCAAGGCTCTACCAAAGCAACTCCTTCCATTTATTGGAGGTAAAAGTCTTTTGGAAATCGCCGGCGCGCGCCTGGAGGGAATTGTTCCGGCGGAACGCAGGTTGGTGTGCGCGGCGGATTCTTATAAGGCGCAAGTGATGCGAGCCGTACCATCGCTTACAAATGAAAATTGGTTGGGCGAACCAACGGGGCGCGACACGTTGAACGCGGTTGGCTTTGCGTCGGCCGTTCTTGCAAAGCGCGATCCCAATGCCGTGTTTGTGGTGCTCACTAGCGACCACCTGATTGAGCCACAAGAGGAATTTGCGCGGCGCCTTGACGCTGGTTTTCAACTTGTTGAAAAAGATCCCACGCGCTTTGTGACATTTGGAATTACGCCAACTTTCGCCGCCACGGGTTATGGATATGTCGAACGTGGTGATCCCATCGTTGGCTTTGAGCAATGTTTCTCGGCCAAGCGATTTGTGGAGAAGCCCGCAAAGGAAATTGCGCAGATGTATTTGGAGGCCAAAACATTTAGTTGGAATAGCGGCATGTTTGTTTTCAACGCCGCGAAATGTTTGGAGGCGATTTCGTGGTACAAGCCTGAAAATTTTTCAGGGCTTGAAAAAATCGCGGCCGCTTGGGGAACCCCACAACAAAAACAGATTGTTGACAGCGTCTATCCCATGCTTTCCAAAATCAGTATTGACTACGCGCTTATGGAGCCGGCAAGTAAAGATCCACGCCGATCCATCGCCATTGTTCCAATGGGTGTTCAGTGGAAAGACGTAGGGAGTTGGCCGTCGTGGGCGGAAACATTGCAGGCAGATGCGGCGGGCAATCGCTCAAATTGCGACACTGCGCATTTGGATTCTAAAAATATTTCTGTAGCGAGCGATGACGCGCATCACACCGTGAGCGTGATTGGTTTGGACAACGTGATCGTGGTGCGAACCAAGGACGCCACACTTGTGTGCCGCGCTGATATGGCCGAGCGCGTGAAGGAAATCGCATCCAGCGTGCCGCCTTCATTGCAGTAATTTATTTTGGGATTTGAAAAATAGAGAACATAAATCGCATAATGAAAAAAAAGATCGCCCGATTTCTTGCAATTGATCTTGGTGATCGCAGAACCGGTCTGGCGCTTGGCGATTCGCTCACAAATATCGTTTCGCCCATTGGAACCATCAATGCGGCCAAGGGCCCCGCGCTTCTTGCGGCTTTAAAAAAGGTACTTGAAGAAAATGCGCCCGATGAAATTGTGATCGGGCTTCCGTTGAACATGGATGACAGCGAGGGCGCCGCCAGCAAGGCCGTGCGCGAATTTGCATTGCAAATAGCGCAACTCACCAACAAGCCAATTCATTTACATGACGAGCGCCTGACAACCTTTGAGGCGGATTCCCGCATGGCGCAATCGGGACGCACTCACGCGGAAAAAAAAGCGCTGCGTGATTCTCTGGCCGCCGCGGCAATACTTGAGGATTTTTTACGCGCGCAATAAAAGATTAAGCCGCGGGCTTTCCTTCGCAAGCCGCGCGATCCACATACCAAACAAATTCACCACTGATCGGATGAACGCCCTTGATTGGAAGTTCCAAGTAACTATCTTGACCAGTGGCCACCCGGTGCAACATGGAGGTTTTCTTTTCGCCCAACACCAACACGGCCACAAATCGAGCGGCATTGATGGCGGGATATGTCAGAGTGATGCGCGGCGGTGGCGTGACGGTCGGGCCTTCGCACACATCAACAAATCGCGTTCGCTCTTGAAGAACCGGAGTGTTTGGAAACAAACTCGCGGTGTGACCGTTGTCGCCCATGCCAAGCAAAACAAAGTCAAGTCGATTCTGCCCCTTGGGACGGCTTGAAAGAACTTTCAAATACGTCTTTTCGTAATCAGCCGCCGGGTCGGTCAGCGATGTTTGAATTGGGTGCACATTGTCCGCGGGAATATCCGTGTGATCCACAATAATTTCTTTGATCTGGCGAAAATTACTCAAGTCATTGTCAAACGGAACATGGCGCTCGTCCACAATCCAAAGGTGGGTTTTTTCCCATGGAATTGCGCGGTAGCGCGGGTCATACATGAGCTGGCTGTACAACGGCATGGGGGTTGTGCCGCCTGATAGCGCGATATGAAATTCACCAAACGTGTTCACGCAATTCAATGAATGCAAAAGCAAATCCGCGCTGAGCGCGTCAAAGACCCCTTCTGGATCTTCGCGTGAAACAATTTTTCCAGGAAGTGGCGGAGCCTTGATTGGCGTGTCGCGTAAATCTGTTGGTAGAAGATCGCTCATGTTCGAATGTTAGCGCTTGATGGTTTGTTCAATCAATACGAATTTCAAGTTTGAATATGCTTTGATAAATCCAACACAAAATTTAAATTACACCGCCCAGGTTCGACCGTCTCGGGCCAGAAGATCCGTGGCGGATTGTGGTCCCCACGAACCAGGCGCGTAATTCCCCTGGATATTTTTTCGAAGCGGCGCGCTCGCCTCGTTCAGGAACGGCATGATTGCGTTCCAGGCGCTTTCCACCTCAAGTCGGTGCTTGAACAAACTTTGATCGCCGCGCATGGCGTCAATCATGAGCGGACCGTAAGCCTCCACCACCGTTGACGTGAATGAATCGGCGTAATCCATCTCCATTTCAACAGGCTGAATATTCATCGGCCCTGGAACTTTCGCGTTGAATTGAATTTTCAACTGCTCATTTGGCGCGATATCAATTGTCATTCTGTTTCCCGCCAGTGGTTCATTCATAATTTTCTTAAACAGGTTCGCCGCCGGCGGCTTGAACTGAATTACAACTTGCGTGCTTTTGCGCGCGAGGCGCTTGCCTGTGCGAAGATAAAACGGAACGTTGGACCAGCGCCAATTATCAAAATGCATTTTCAGCGCGGCAAATGTTTCAGTTTTGGAATTTGGTTCAACGCCCCTGAGATCGTGATACGCGCCCTCGCTGCCATCGCCGGCATATTGTCCAAGCGATCCCCATTCCGACACGTTGTCTAGCGGCGGAGTCTGAAGCGCGTCGACCACTTTAATTTTTTCAGATCGAATGTGGTCGGCGGAAAAACTCGTGGGTGGCTCCATGGCCACAAACGCCATCACTTGCAACAAGTGGCTTTGAATCATGTCGCGAATAGCGCCGGTTTTGTCATAAAACGCGGTGCGCTGGCCAACACCAACGGTTTCCGCGGCGGTGATTTGCACGTGATCGATGTAGCGATGATTCCACACCGGCTCAAACAGCGAGTTGGCGAAACGAAACACCAAAAGATTTTGCACAACTTCCTTGCCAAGGTAGTGGTCAATTCTGTAAATCGCGTCCTCTTCAAACACGCGTCCAAGCGCGCGGTTCAAACTCGCCGCGCTTTCGTCGTCAAAGCCAAACGGCTTCTCAACAATAATGCGTTGCCACGATTTGTTGTTGGGCGTAATACTGCACCAACGGCGCCCCTCCGTCACCATTCCGGCCGCATCAATTTGCGTCACAATTGGTTCGTACAACTCCGGCGCCACGCTCATAAAGAACAAAACATTTTGCCCGCACTTGTGTTGTGTATCAAGTTCAGCCACGCGTTCGGCAAGCCGTGGATACGGCTCGCTTGTGGCGGCGTCACCAGGCATGTAAAAAATTCTCTTGGCAAATTCAGCCCACACTTCCTCGCGGAAACCCTTCACTTGTTTCTGTAGCCATGGCTTCAATTCGTCGCGCCAAGCCACATCCGTCTTTACCGATCGACTCATGCCAAGAATGCAAGTGGCGGGATTTAAAAATCCAGCCTCGGCCATTTCGTACATGGCTGGAATAAGTTTGCGGCTGGTTAAGTCACCACTGGCGCCAAGAATAATTAGAACGCATGGGTCGGCTGTTCGCATATTCGTAGCCTAACGATTCTTGCGCCCACGTAAATAAGTGGCGATACATTTAAATTCACAGCAACACTGAGCGGCATGTAAATGCACGCGCACATTCAACGCGCCAGATCGAAAGCATCAACTTGCCTCGCGTGGATGAAACTTGCGCAACACCTCGCGCAAGCGTCGTTGATCCACGTGGGTATAAATTTCAGTTGTGGCTATGTCTGCGTGGCCAAGTAATTCCTGAACAACCCGAAGATCGGCGCCGCCACTTAACAAATGGGTGGCAAATGAATGGCGCAATTTGTGCGGATGCACGCCGTGTAGTCCCGACAAATCCGCGTACTTGCGCACAATTTGCCATACAGCCACGCGCTCGAGTGGCTTGCCACTAAAGGAAAGAAATAATCTGAATAGGTCACGGCCGTCGCGAAAGCGCGCCAACGAAGGCCGTGTCTCTTTCACGTATTCATCAATCGCGGCAATCGCCGGCTCGCCAACAGGAACCATGCGTTGCTTATTTCCTTTTCCAATCACCACGATGCAACCCAGCGTCGCGTTGAAATCATTCATCTTCAGTGAACCAACTTCACTGGCGCGCAAGCCCGAGGCGTACATCACTTCAAGTATGGCGCGGTCTCTACGCCACAAATCACCAGTCTCCGCGTTTGGCGCCTCCACTAATTTACGCATTTGGCCGGGCGTCAGCGTTCCCGGCAATCTTCTCCATCGATGCGGTCGATCAAGCAAGCGAGCTGGATCACGAGTAATTTTTCTTTCCGCCTGAAGCCATCTAAAAAATACCCTCATGGATGCCAGGTGGCGTGTGACGGTGCTTGAATCCAATCCGCGTTCGCGTTTTAATTGTTGAAGGTGCTGCGCTAAATGTTCCATGCGAACAGCGTCGGGCGATTTCACTCCGGCTCCAACTAAATATTCTTTCATGTATCGCAAGTCGCGACCATAGGCCTCAAGCGTTGAAGCGCTCAGTCCAGTTTCAACGCGCGCCCAGGTTAGAAATTCACGCGCCGCGTGATCGAATGGCGATGGTTTGTCCATTTGCGGTCACCTGTACTGGAAGGATCCCGTCGCCCGCGACTCGAGTGAGACGCCGAGTGACAACAGGTTTTTCCAGCGTGCCATGGGACTCTTCCATATTGATTCTGTGAAATGTGGCGCAACCGTGAAAGGCGTTGCAGCACACCGAAAATGCGCTTGCAACCGTGGCCATAGTGAAGCGGTGGTTGCAACGCAAATCTCCCGCGTCCATATGCGGGCAGAAGTGATCAGCGGTTTGGTTGGAAGATTGGTTCATGGCAGTGGTGAGAAATAAATCGGGTGAAATGAGTCTAGAACTGTAAAGATAACGAAATTGACGACGGATTCAAATATTGGATTGAGCGACAGTTACACAAAGATGACGCAGGGCAAACGGTAATTTGCAGCGGAGACGTTAAAAAATAAATTTTAGTTCAGCAACCCTGTTTAAACGCGCGAAATGGCGTTATTGAAAGCGGTTTCCCAAGCGAGCCGGGTTCATTTCAGCCGTGCATCTTTGGGAGCAACCAACAAGCCCGTTGCAAAGTCAATCTTTTTTTACACTTCGGTTTCAAACTAAATTTGCCCGCGACCAGATTAAGAATTGGTGGAATACGAAAGCGTGCGCGGAAAGAAATGCAAACCAGCAGCCTTGCGCGCGGCCTCAAGCGTGATTTCCGCGGTAAGGTTCGCCTTGCGGCAACCCGCGCGCAAAATATCTAGAACCAAATCGTCGCGGCCCTCAAGCGCAGCGCGGCGCTTCTGCATTGGAGCAAGCAAAGTATTGATGGCTTCCGCGACCTCTTTTTTAATATGGCCGTCGCCAATATTGTCGCCGCGTGTGTAGCGATCTTTCAACTCCGACACCCGCCCAGCGTCTGGAATAAAAGCCTCCACATATTGAAACAGCGCGTTCTTCACATCGCCTGGTTCGGTGGCGCTCTGGCGCCCGGTGAAAATGCGCATTACTTTCTTTTCAACTTCTTTCGGAGGGTCGGAAATAAAAATGGCATTGCCCAGGCTCTTGCTCATTTTATTTTTTCCATCAACACCCATCAGGCGGCCAACCTCGCCAACATCCGCGCGCGGCACAGGAAACACTCCGCCAAGTTGCACGTGCTCATGGTCTTCCGCCTTCTCATTCACTCCGCAATACATGTGATTGAAACGGCGAGCGACCTCGCGCGTCATTTCTAAATGCGGCACCTGATCTTCACCAACCGGAACGCCTTCGGGGCGGAACGAAAGAATGTCGGCGCACTGACCAACGGCGTACAACGGAAAACCAAATGAATACGTCTCGCCCAAATCCTTTACTTTAATTTCATCTTTCAAAGTTGGATTTCGCATTACGCGATTGAACGGCAACAACATGGCGAACAAAAAAGTAAGTTCGTGAATCGCCGGCACTTCGCTTTGCAAGAAAATAGTTGAGAGATCCGGATCAATTCCCATGGCGATTAAATCACGCACAATTTCTAGTGAATCACTGCGGATTTCCTTGGGCTTGTCGGCGCGCGTGGTGAACGCGTGGTAGTTCGCCACGATGAAATAGCAATCGTGCGTGTGTTGCAACTGCACGCGCCGCTTGGCGCTGCCAACCCAATGACCCAAATGCAATCGACCCGTTGGCGTGTCGCCCGTAAGAATGCGGGACTTGCTTTCGGCGCGTGTGTGTGAATCGGCGGCGTTCATTGAGGAAGCATAGAGAACAGAAAAATATTTGCACAATTAAA
>SYAD01000058.1 GCA_005789005.1 Planctomycetia bacterium
AGGTCGAATCACGATATTTAAATTCGCTTGGCCGCGGACTAAATCGTTGTATGAAATGTCAATCACGATGGATTTTTCTTGCTTGGCTATCACGCGCTTGGTGCGTAACTCTTGCGCGGCCTCGTTGGATTTTAATTTGGCGCCCTCGTCATCTGGCGTGATGTCGCTTGTGTTGGTTGATGTTGCTGAGCCTGTTGGGCTGCCGGGCTCAGAATGATTGGGTATTGCCGTGACTGCAGATTTTCGCACCCATGATTGCGAGGCGTTGTCAAAAATATATTGATCCCCAGTTGTGGCGTCCAAATTATTCACAGCGGGTGGCGTGTCACTATTTTGGCCGGCACGGTCATCAGCTTTGGCTTGCTCAAGTTCATCAATATCCACTGGCGGAGCCTGTCGACTTTCCGAACGCAGCAATCCCAATTGCATTCGTCGTTTCGACGGCTCATTTACGGGATCTTGCACCGGCGGCGCGGTTGGTGCTGGTGTTGCCGTTGGATCCGCGCTTGCAGGAGCTGAAGTTGGCGGCGCGGTTGGTGCTGGTGTTGCCGTTGGTGCTGGTGTTGCCGTTGGATCCGCGCTTGCGGGCGCTGAAATTGGCGGCGCAGTTGGTGCCGGCGTTGCCATTGGATCCGCGCTTGCAGGAGTTGAAGTTGGCGGCGGGGTTGGTGCTGGAGCGTTCGCGCTGGGCAATTCATTAATCAACTGATCAATATCGCTTGCGGTTGGAATTTCTGGAGCTGGGTTTGCAGTGGGGGTTGGACTTGTTGCTGCTGGAGCGACCAAATCCTTCGAAGCTGTTGGCGACGCGGTTACCTCAGCAGCGTCCACCGTTTTTTGATTATAAAGCGCTTTGTTTTCTTCAGCAATAAGTTCTCGAGTCACTAAAATTCTAGTGGTACTTGAACTTGCTCCCCGGGCAGTTGCTAAAGCATCCAGCAACCGAAGATCCGGCTTGTTCAGCGCATATAGCCCAGGTTGGTCAACGGAGCCGAGAATGCGAAACTGAAATGCGCGACCTTCCGTCAACGCCACAAAGGCCTTTGGATTTTTAATAATTCCCTGTAACTTTTCCACAATACTTTTCTGAAGTTCTTCCGTGGTCCTACCCGCGGCGCGAACTTTATTGATCACGGGAAGTTGAATATCTCCAGTTTGATCCACCACTCTTTCGGCAATTTCTGTTTGACCGGTTTGCATCAGGCTTGGAATTTGCACCCGAAGCACATCGCCTGGAGCGAATCGATATGACAAGTCGCCAGGCTTTAAATCCGCGGGTGTTGGATTGACGAATTCGGGACCATCACTCGCCTGCTCTATGACATCGATGCGATTCAAAATCGGCATTGCCGATGGCGTTGTTTCAAAGTAACCAGTGCGGCTTGGATCCACAAAACTGTCCGTTTCGCAGCCGCCGAGAATGGTCAATGCCACCGCTGAGAAAATAGGAAAATAAAAGAGGGATTTAAGCAATGGATGGAACAAGTTTTATTGTTGCAATGTGGCAAACTCGGGTTTGTAATTATCGACTGAATAAGACTGTCGAATTTACACAAATAGAAAATTTATGTTTGCGCGACATTCAAAGACTTAAGATGAAATTAGGCTTTCTTTCAATTCAATTTTGAGTTGACCCACCCGAAAATTTACGGTGAATTTTATAATTGAAGTCTTATAACTTCTTCAAGCACAGCCATTCGCGCAGCGACTCCATGAGTTCCTTGGCGTAAGATTCTGGTTCCTCCAAATTCATCCGCTACCGCGTCATCAATTTCCACGCCTCGATTAACTGGACCTGGATGCAGAACAACAGCCCCCGATTTTAACCTAAGGGCGCGCTCCATTGTGAGGCCATACAATGTCCTGTAATCCGAAGAAACTCCGTAAGATGCGGCTCTTTCTGTTTGAAGCCTTAACATCATTATTGCATCAAGATCACGTAAATTAGAATCAAGATCATGTGATATAGTGATAAGTTTATGAAATTTAATCATTTCTTGGTGGGACTTATTTACCAGTGTTGGCGGTCCAATTAGAACAACATGACAACCAAGAATTGCTAGGCCGTGTGCTGCGGACCTGGCTACTCGACTATTGGCAATATCCCCCACAATGGCAACTCGTCGCCCTTCAAGTGAGCCTAGGGATTCCTGCAGGGTTAACAGATCTAGCAGCCCCTGAGTTGGGTGTTCATGGCGACCATCTCCCGCATTGATCACAGGAATAGAAACCCGCTTTGCCACCATTGCCGGTCCGCCAGAAATTGTGGAGCGAATCACAAGCCCGCTTACGCCCATGGCTTCAATATTCAGGGCGGTGTCAACCAAACTTTCGCCCTTACTAGCGCTGGAACCGCTTGCGGCAAGGGTAAATACCTCGCCGCCAAGGCGATGCACGGCGGTTTCAAAACTGCAGCGAGTTCGGGTGGAATCTTCAAAAAACAAATTGGCAATCACGCGGCCGGCAAGAGTGTCTTTACGCGCCACCCTCTGATCGGCGACCGCCAAATTATTTTTAGCCGCTGCCAGCAAACTTTGAAGATGTTCACGGGACAAACCCTCAATTTGCAGAAAGTGCTTGGTGTTGGACAAGCCTGTGGACATGCGGATAGTTATAGCGAATTCGTGGCGACGGGTCTTGCGTACTCGCGAGAACCTTGAGTTAGCCTATTGGCATGGCGAAGACGATCTGGATTTCGGGCGACACCCATTTTGGCGATGCCCACGCGCTCACCTTGTTTCAAAGACCCTTTGCGGATGTGGCGACAATGGACGCCTACTTTTTGGAGATGCTGAATCGCCAAATTGGCAAAGGCGACGTGTTGATTCATATTGGTGATTTTTGCGGGCCTGTACCTGAGGGCCAAGACGCGCAAATTGAACATGCGCGCAAAATCCGCCAGCAAATTCGTTGCAAAAAAATCCGCTTGATTCGTGGAAACCATGATCCCAAATCAGAACAATTCGCTTCGCTGTTTGATTCCGTTAAAGATCAAATGAACTTCCGCCGCGAGATTGGAAATGAACGAGTGATTGTTTCCCACTATCCACTTCGCGCTTGGCGTGGGCAACTCAGCGGCGCTCTGCATTTGTATGGCCATACGCATGGAGCGCTGGAGGAAGTTGGCCGCAGCATGGATGTTGGGGTGGACTGTTGGAAATATGCGCCGATTCAACTTGACCACGCGCTGAGCATATTGGCCGCGCGGCCTGTGACGCCGCCGAGTGGCTGGGTTCGCCGGCAAGAAATTCGTGAGGACATTGTGAAGGGCGTAGATGATCCCTCCGCCATGAATGCGCGCGCGTGACGAGATGATGGGGGGCACGAGATGAATTTGCCGCGACCGCGCCATAAAATTATGTGAACTGGAGATACCATGAACCATATGAAACTTATAAAAAATCTCGCTCTTGCTTGCGCTATTGGTGCGAGCTTGCTTGGGGTTGCTTGCGTTTCGGGATCCCCAAAAAGTGGAACCATGACCACTGAAATCACGCGCGATGTGGCCGAGGGAACCTGGGCGCTCACCGACAGTGAAAATGCTTTGTTTGATGTGAATCTACTCAACGACGGCGTGGCCATAAGCAATTGGTGCAAGGGCCCCGACGGCGCCAAGGGCGAACACGGAAATTGGAAAGTGGAAGATGGTGTGTTGCTATTAAATTGGACAGATGGCTGGCTCGATGTGATTCAGTTGGGTCATATCGGATTTGAAAAATATTCTTACGCGCCGCGGGCGAATCGCCAAGGCCCACCGACTTCGTTTGGCCAAGCGGTGAAGGGTCTCAACTACTCAACTCAATGGCAAGGGAAAACCGTTGCACCCGGGCTGCCTGCGGCTGGTCCAGCCGGGTGAGCTGCA
>SYAD01000059.1 GCA_005789005.1 Planctomycetia bacterium
AAGCAAGGAATGGTGCATCGAGACATCAAGCCTGGAAATTTATTGATTGACAATGAAGATGATCGGCCCATGATTGCCGACTTTGGTTTGGTGTTGCACGAGCGAGATCTGGGCAAAGGCGCCAGGCTTGCGGGCACGCCTTCGTATATGTCGCCGGAACAGGCGCGCGGTGAGGCGCACCGCGTTGATGGTCGCGCCGACATTTTTAGTTTGGGTGTTGTGATGTATGTGTTGCTAACGGGACGTCGTCCATTTACTGGCACAACACAAGAGGAAGTTCTTGAACAGGTTCGCAATTTAGATCCGCGGCCGATGCGATCGATTGATGAAAATATTCCCAAAGAGCTTGAGCGAATTTGCTCGAAAGCAATGTCCAAACGCGCGGCGGATCGATATTCGGTGGCCAATGACATGGCCAACGATTTGCGGGAATTTTTGGCTGATTTTCGGGCAAAATTGGGTGATTTTACGAATGCGGACAACGAGGCAACGCCACCGTCACTGGAATTATTGACGGAATCCAATGCCTTGGCGGGGACGGGAACCCGACCTCAAAAGAGCGCCGCGAATCAGATTGTGCCCAAAGGCTTGCGGTCTTTCGACGCATCGGACAGTGAATTTTTTCTGGACTTGTTGCCTGGTCCCCACGGACGCGATGGACTTCCCGAAAGTATTCGCTTCTGGAAGTCGCGCATCGAAACGCGAAATCCCGATGAGGGCTTCGCGGTTGGAATGATTTACGGGCCGTCGGGTTGCGGAAAAACATCGTTGGTGAAGGCGGGCCTTCTGCCTCGCGTTGACCCATCGGTGAAGGTGATTTATGTAGAGACATCATCCGAAAAGACTGAAACCACTTTGTTGAAGATGCTGCAACGGCGATTTCCAGAATTATCGCAAACGCTCTCGCTTGCGGACTCGCTCAACGCGATTCGCCAAGGCAAGGCGCAGTGTGGCGATGAAAAGGTTTTGCTTGTGCTTGATCAATTTGAGCAATGGCTGCACGGCAACGGCGCAAAAAATGACACGGAATTGGTTCAAGCGTTGCGTCAATGCGATGGATCGCGCTTGCAGGCGATTATTATGGTGCGCGACGATTTTTGGATGGCGGCCACGCGCTTTATGCGCGAGCTGGAAATTCCAATTTTGGATGGAGTGAATTCCGCCGCGGTGGATTTGTTTCCTTTGCGACACGCTCAACGCGTATTGATTGCCTTTGGGCGCGCGTATGGAGAATTGCCAGCGACTGGCGAACTTTCAAAGCCGCAGCAGAAATTTATCGAAGACGTAGTTGCTGGTTTGGCGCAAGATGGCAAGGTGATTTCAGTGCGCTTAACGCTATTTGCGGAGATGTTTAAAGGGAAACGGTGGGATTCAAATACGCTTCGCGATATCGGTGGAGCAGAGGGCGTTGGCGCGGCATTTTTGGAGGAAAATTTCAGCGAACGTTCCGCGCTTCCAGCGCGTCGGGCGCAACGTGTTGCCGCGCAAGCCGTGCTGCGCGCGCTGTTGCCGGAATCTGGAGTTGATATTAAAGGCCACATGCGTTCACGCATGCAGTTGCAGTTGGTGTCGGGTGATGAAAACAAGCCGCGCGAGTTTGAGGAGCTGATTCAAATACTTGATCGCGAGTTGCGCTTGATCACGCCGGTGGATTTGGCAATCACAAATGATGGCGAAGCAACGGTCGCTGCCTCGGATGGGTACTACCAACTGGCGCATGATTATTTAGTTTCCTCTCTGCGCGATTGGCTAACGAGCAAGCAGAAAGAAACCGCCAAAGGGCGCGCGAGGTTGTTATTGATTGAGCAGGCGAACAACTGGCAACAACGGCAAGATCAACGGCAACTTCCCTCGCGATTTCAATGGCTACAAATTTGGCTGCAAACTTCGCGCTCAACTTGGACGCAACCACAACGCCTCATGATGCGCACCGCTGGAAAGAAATACGCGGTGCGATTCGCAATCAATCTGACGTTGTTCGTCGCATTGGTATACGGTTCACGTGAGTTCTATTTACATACACGCGCGCAAACGCTCATGGAAAAATTAAGCACCGCCAAAATAGATGAAGTGCCCAAAATCTTGGGCGAAATGGCGGATTATCAAAGATGGCTCAGCTTGTCACTTGCTGAAAAATTAAATTTGGCGCAGATCGAAGGCAAGAAAAGCAAGCAGACGTTGTATCAGTTGGCGTTGCTTCCATCTGATTCTTCGCATGCGTCCGAACTTTGCGACGTGATGTTGCGCGCCGATCCTGGCGAGTTTGAGGTGATTCGCGACGCGCTGATGGACACCCAGGAGCGGCACTTGAATAAACTTTGGAAAGTTCTTGGATCGCAAGCCGCCACGAAACACAGCGAACGCTTGCGCGCGGCGGCGGCGCTTGCCAAATATGCGCCGCGTGATCCGCGCTGGAATGAAATGAACACAGTTGTTGTGAGTGATCTTGTTCAGGAAAATTCCATATTTATTGGCGCATGGAGCAAGGCGCTTTATTCCGTGAGAGAGCCGCTTTTGAAACCCCTCGTGGCAGTTTTTAATCAGCACGACAATGATCACTCCAATCAACGAACTGTGGCGACCAGTTTATTGTTGGATTTTTCCTCGGACAACGTGCCTGTGCTGTTCGACCTGTTGTTGAGCGCGGACAAGGAGCAATTTCATGAAGTGCTTTCGGTTTTGATGCCGCATAAGGAAAAAGCAATTCAACTTCTTTTGGCCAAACTCGATGTGCAATCGCCACCCAACGCGCTTGCGGCGGAAAGAGACGAACTGGCCAAGCAACAAGCCAACGCCGCGGTGGCGCTTGTGCAACTTGATCACGCTGCCAAGATTTGGCCTCTCTTAAAGCATTCGCAGGATCCAAGTTTGCGCAGTTACATCATTGACCGTTTGGCTAGTTTTGGCGTGGATCCAGCCCTTCTTATTGCGCAGGAAAGTTTGGCGAAAGATGACTCAATTCATTGCGCGATTTTATTGGCGCTGGGTGAATATCCACTAGAGCGAATTCCAGCGGACCTTCGTGAAGCCGTGACGAAGCGCGCGAAAGATATTTTTCAGACTGATCCAGACGCTGGGTTGCATTCCAGCGCACAGTGGTTGTTGCAACAGTGGGGCGAAAAGAAATGGCTGGACAC
>SYAD01000060.1 GCA_005789005.1 Planctomycetia bacterium
GTCAGCGTTATCGCTGCGAATTTCGTTTTGGCCACCGGTTGTATCGCTGTCAATGAAGACATCAAGTTTGTTGAAATTACTTTCCAAATTGCCGGCCAAGAATAAATACAAAAATCCATTGTCCATATCAATCTTGGCATACCCCGCGTCAAGTTCAGAACCATTGGCGAAACTGTTCACTCCGTCGGTTGCGTTGCCGAATCCGGTGTGCACCGATTGCGCTGCTTTTGGGTTTCCGTATCCAGCATCACAGGTTCCATCCACGATCACAGATTGCGCCATGGCTGCAGATGCACACATCATCACAGAAACTGTCAACGAAGCGACATACGCTAATTTCATTTTCTCAATCTCCAAAGGATTTTTCAAGTGATCGCCCATTACGGCCGTAACAAGTACAACCACTTGCATGCTTAACGTACCCCTGATTTCTTGAATTGAAAGTAAATTATTTAGAATTTGCTTTAATTTTGCCGAAGTGGCCCGCACTTATTTATTAATGTTGAGAGAAATTGCGCTGTTATAGGAATCCAGAATTGGATCGAGTCCAATCAGATTTGGAAATCGTCTATACATCACATATGCCCAAGATTGCGATACGAATTGCCTATGAGGGCACCAACTTTCATGGCTGGCAGCGCCAAGAACCGCCTGATAAACCGCCGTATCGAACCATTCAAGGTGAGCTGGACAAGGCGCTGGCGGATTTATTCCAACAGCGTGTTGTCACTTCTGGAGCCAGTCGCACGGACTCTGGAGTGCATGCGGATGCCCAGGTTGCCGCGTTCACAATAGAAACAAGGATTCCAATTACCAGAATTCCAGCGGCGCTGAACACGCGCTTGCCTGGCGATATGCGCGTGCTGAAAGCATGGTTGCCGATCGATGATTTTGATCCAGTGCGCGACGCGGTTGAAAAGGGATATCGCTACGAAGTTTCACACGGTGACCATTTGCGAGTGAGGCCGATTTTTGATCGACGCACGGTTTACTTTTCTCCGCATCACATGGATGTTGAACCTATGAAATTGGCCGCGGGAATGTTTGTTGGCGAGCATGATTTCAAGGCGTTTGCGCATTCGGCGCATGGCCGTGACAGCACGGTTCGCACCATCTTTTCATGCCAGGCATGTGCGGTGAGCACGGACCGAATTGTGATCGACATTTCAGGCAATGGCTTCCTGTACAACATGGTCAGGATTATCGCCGGCACAATCACGGAAATTGGCCGAGGCCGCATGCAATTGAGCGCGATTCAAGCCGCGCTTGAAAGTGGCGATAGACAACTTGCGGGACCAACTTTGCCGCCCGAGGGATTGCGCTTGCGATGGATTCGCTACCCCGATGAAAAATCACTGGAGCCAATGTGACACGTCCACTGATTGCGCGCGCGTTGCGCCGATGCGCAGTTATGAAATGGGCGCGGGCGCGTGTCGCGAGCTTGTCAACTATTTGGTCCCAAAATTGCTCTGTTCGCGTGGCGCTCATCACGTGCGTGTTGTGCATGAGCTACGCCAGCGCCCCAATGGTCGCCGCGCAAACTTTGAGCCTTGACGCGCCATCAACTCCCGCTTGGCCCACTCCTTCGTCGGTAAACATTCTTGCGGATGCGCTCATGATCGAGGCGGACAAACTTGACGCGCACGCTCAGAGTCCTTCGGCGCCGGCGGCGTGGAGACGAATGGCCGCGACTATTTTACGCGCGCATGGAGCGGCGCCGCTTGCAAATTCCTCACCAACTGCAATCGCCCTTGTCATGGCGGCAATTCGCCACGACATGGACACAAATTTAAATACGCCCGCCGCGGAATTGTTCGCGGCCGAATGGAACGCGCGCGCCGATCCACATGCGGATCCAATGCCGGAATTCGCCCGTCTCTTGGCTGCAATCGCTGAAATGCCCGCCACAGAATCGCAATCACCTCCCTGTGAGGAGGCGAAGGAATTACTTCAACAAATTCTGCCAGTAGCCACGGCGGCAAATACCGCACCCGACCTGGCGCAATCCACCGCGGAAATTGTTGCGGCGGCAAACCAAGCGGCTGTAGCCCTGTGCGCCATGAACAACGCGGCGTTTGAAAATGCCGCCACGCGTAAAAAAATAGCTGGGCAAGTGAATGACGCGATCCAAGGATTGAACGATCCAACCACTCGCGCCAAATCTATTGCGCAATGCGCGAAGATTGGCGCATTTGGTGAATGCGTCCAAGCCTTGAATCAATTTCGATCCGTGGCTGGCTCGACCAACGCCGCACGATCCGATCGAATTCCTGATGTGCTGCGTGCGCTCTTCGCTCAGAAGGACGCAGTTGATGCGGCGCGATCACTGAATCGAGTGGCTCAAATTATTTCATGGATGGCGCAGGCGAGACACGTGAATGTTGATGCGATCGCACCTCCACTGCGTAACTTTGCTCGCCTACTCACACGCCACGCCAAATCGCAGGAGAAACTTGGTTTGGCGCGCATTGAATCGCTCGCCCAAAATGGCTTCGACGCGAACGACCCCTCGCTCACAACTATTTTTGTCGCGCAAGAACAACTTGTAAGCGACATCAATATGCTCGAGCGCTTAAGCCTGGCGCTTTCCAACATTCAAAAAACAAAAAGCATGCAGACAAAGCAATTGACCGCGGTGCTGCAAAGGCTTTGCGCGGGCCTGGATGATTCAGGTTTTTCAGATCTCTTTCGAGAACGATTGCGCTCCATGGATCGGCAACTGTGCGTGCTGCTTGCGGCGGAAAATACGCCAAACTTTTCCGCGGGCGTGCAAGCCAAAGTCCCAATGATTCACCAAGCTTGGCTGGACGCCTGGGCTCAAAATAATCCCGTGACTGCGCTAAAAAGCATTGAAGATTTTGTTCGTTGGGCCGGCGCCAAACGGGCCATGGACGCGCTTGATGCCGCGCCAATCGAGTGGCCAGACGCGCGTTTGGATTGGGCCGCTTCGCGCGACGCGTTGCGACTGAGCGTGATTGATTGCGAGGGTTGCATCAGCAACGAAAACTTTGGCGCCATGAAGCAATTTCTTGTTCCGCTGCGCAAAGAGGCGGCCGCATCGCTGGCATTGGGCCTGCGCTTGTCCGCAAAATCCAAGGATTCATCGGGCACTTCCGCGATCATCCGCAATCTTTGCTCCATGCAAAATGACAAAAGCATTCAAGTCATCGCCGCGATGCTTCGCTTGGAGCAGGAACGACAGACACTGCAAAAAACCAATCCAACCCTTGCCGCGGAGTTCTTGACCGCGCGCAATGAATGGGTGGCGGAACTTCCACCATTGCTTCAAGACCGCTTGCCCGATGGCTTGCTTCCACCGGCAACTCCTTAACATGAAACAATCTGAATCGGAAATGACCTTTTGACACGCAGGAGAAATACACCATGAATATTGCGGTTATCGCGGCGCATCCTGATGATGCCGAACTTGGCCTTGGCGCAACGATGGCGTTGCTGGTTTCTCAAGGACATCGCGTTCTTATTATCGACGCCACCAACGGCGAGCCCACGCCATTTGGCGATATCGCCACGCGCGCTCAAGAAGCCGCCGAGGCCGCCAACATTCTTGGCGTTGAGCGCGTGAATCTTGAATGGACCAACCGCGCGATCACGCATGATCTTGCTTCGCGCCACGCGTTGGCGGGACAACTTCGATTGAACAAAATCGACATCATGTTCGTTCCGCATCCACTGGACACGCATCCCGACCACTTGGCGTTGACTCAAATATGTGTTGACGCGCGCTTTGACGCCAAGTTGACCAAATGCAAAATTCCTGGCGAGCCGCACCACCCGCGTCGTCTGTTCCATTATTTTTGCACGCACCTGAAGCATGTTCCGCAGCCAGATTTCATAGTGAATTGCGCAGGATTTGAGCAAAGAAAGATGCAGGCCATAGCCGCATACAAGAGCCAATTCCAAGCCAACCCAAAGAATCATTCAATTCCAAACTGGGTGGAATCCATGGGCCGCTTCTATGGCAGCCGAATCAACTCGGATTTTGGGGAGCCAATCACATCGCCTGAGTGCGTGGGAGTGCGCGACATCTCGGCGCTGTTGCCATAATTTTGTTGCATGTATTTCACAACAACAAACCAAGCGCGTCTTGTCACGATGGATTCAAGCGACCACGTTTGGGCAATGCTCTGAACAACTTTTTCGCAACCCATGAGGGCGTGCGTTGATTGTTCAACTTAACTTGCGCACAATTTCAACCAGCGTTTGGGCAACATGTGTGCGTTGCGCCGCGGTGAGTTCGCCAAAAATTGGAAGCGCGATGGTTTCCTTGGCGGCGCGCTCGGCGTGCGGAAAAACGCCAGCACGGTAGCCCAAGTTGGCGTAGCACTCTTGCTGATGAAGCGATAGCGGATAATAAATCTCGGTTCCAATTTTTCGCTTGGTCATTTCATCGCGCACTTGATCGCGAATAGCGCCAGGAACACGCACCACATATTGGTTGTAAATATGGCGACCCTTGTTCAGCGCCGGATAGCGAAGCGCAAGACCGCCCGCGTCCACCGCGGTGCGGCTATCAGTGGCGCCAGCGTCCTTGAAGAATGTGTCATACCAAGCGGCGTTCTTCTGACGCGCCGCGCCCCAAGCGTCCAAATGACGCAATTTCACGGATAAAACCGCTGCTTGGAGCGCGTCCAAACGGCTATTCATTCCAATTTCCTTGTGGAAATATTTGGGCTCCATGCCGTGGTTGCGCAGTCGCTTCATGCACGCGCCTAATTCGTCATTGTTGGTTGCGACGATTCCGCCGTCACCAAAGCCACCAAGATTTTTACTTGGAAAGAAACTGTACGTTCCAATGTCACCGCGCGAACCAACCCGCACGCCACGATGATCCTCTGTTCCAATTGCCTGCGCGCAATCCTCAATCACGGCAACCTTGTGGTTCGTGGCGATCGCCAAAACGGAATCCAAGTCCGCGGCCTGACCAAACAAGTGCACTGGAATAATCGCTTTCACTTTCTTGCAACAACCAAACGCCTCCTCCAAACTCTTGGGACAAATGTTGTACGTGGCTGGATCAATGTCAACCATGATCGGCCGCGCGCCCAAGCGCGAAACACTTCCAGCCGTGGCGAAGAATGTGTACGTGGGTAAAATCACCTCGTCGCCTGGGCCAACGCCCATCGCCTGCAATGCCAACACAATGGCGTCGGATCCGTTGGCGCAACCAATCGCGTGCTTGCAAGAGCAATACGCCGCGATTTCTTTTTCCAATTGGTCAATCTTTGGCCCGCCAATGAAATATTGGCTCTCAATCACCTCATGCACCACGGGCTCAATTTCATCGCGAATCGTGGCGTATTGCGCCTTTAAATCAAGAAGCGGAACATTGATGTCTGTGGCTTGGGCTGTGAGCATTGCGCAAGTGTAATGCGAGGGGAGGCGGTTGACAAAGCGTTCACAAGCATAAAGGCGGACAGTGACGTGGGTTCAATTTTAGTGACCCGTGCTGCCAAATCCACCAGTGCCACGAGCAGTGTCCGACAATTCATCCACTTCCTGACAAACTGCGCGGGCAACTGGCGCAATCACGAGTTGCGCAATACGCATTCCATGCGTCACAGTAAATGGAACGCGACTCAGATTGATCAGCGGCACTTGCACTTCACCACGATAATCCGAATCAATTGTGCCAGGTGAATTTGGGATTCCAATTCCATGATTCGTGGCCAACCCACTGCGCGGACGAACCTGCCCTTCCCAACCCACGGGCAGCGCCATGGCGAAGCCGCACGAAATCCTGGCGATTTCTCCAGCGCCTATGCGCACATCTTTTTCGATGCACGCGCAAAGGTCCATGCCCGCGGCGTGCTGGCTTTGATAATTTGGCAGCGTGGCGGAAGCGTGAATGCGTTTGAGTTGCAGAACTATGTTTGACACGTCAACAGAGTAGCGTCAGGACATTTTATGCCGCATCACTTTTTCACGACTTTGGATTTTTTCACTGGCGCTACAACTTTGGCCGCGGCGCGCTTTGCGGTCTTCACGCTCTTCTTCAAATCGGCAATCAATTGCGCCACTTCCTTGGCGTGCCCCTCTGGTTTCACCTTATCCCAACGTTGCGCCACGGTTCCATTGGGCGCGATCAAAAATGTGGTTCGGACCACGCCCATATATGTTTTTCCATACATCATCTTGCGCTGCCACACGCCCAATTTCATGGCGAACGGCGAACGCCCCAATTTGTCGGGCGTGTCGACAATTAGACGAAAGTTCAAAGAAAATTTATCACTGAACTTCACGTGGCTGTCCGCGCTGTCGCTGCTTACGCCAAAAATTTCCGTGTCCAGTTTTTCAAATGTCTTAGAGAGATCGCGGAACTCGCAGGCCTCCATGGTGCAACCTGGCGTGTCATCGCGCGGATAGAAATAAATTACGCAGTAGCGACCTTTTAGATCGCTTGATCCGAACGCCTTGCCCTTTGAATCTTTCAACAGGAATGCCGGAATCTTGGCACCAACTTTTAACAGCGGCATATAAAAACCTTTCGGGACAGTCAGAGAAAAAATCAACTATCACGGCGATAGTCGAGTTCTGGTCGACGGGAACCCTTCGCAGCAAGCTCAGGTGTCCGCCAACATCCAATCCAACGCCCCGGTTCAATTTCATGCAGGCAATACGGTTCGCGCTCAGACTCGAGCGGTGGCCGCGCCTCTTTGGGAAGTCCTGGCCACCACGGAATTACGCCACGCTCAGCGCCTGGCAGCTTCCGAAATTCGGCAGGATTTCCAGTGACCTCCTCAACTGTAGTCAATCTGCGCAATCGATGTTGCAAGCCAGGAATGCTGGAAAATAGCCCGCGCGTGTAGGGATGCATGGGCCGATCAAAGAGCTCAAAAACCTGCGCATATTCAACCACTCTCCCGCCGTACATCACGCACACAACATCCGCGTTCTCGGCCACAACACCAAGATTGTGCGTGATCAACATAATCGCCATGCCGCGTGAGCGTTGCAGATCACGCAACAGCTCCAATATTTGCGCTTGAATGGTCACGTCAAGCGCGGTGGTTGGTTCATCCGCCAGCAATACCGTGGGTTGACACACCAGCGCCA
>SYAD01000061.1 GCA_005789005.1 Planctomycetia bacterium
ATCAAATGCGGAGTGCGCCGTTGAAACCACAACAAGGTCGTAACTGGCCAAACTCGCGGCGGTCAACGCCACGGATTTCTTCTGTAAGTCATGCTTGCGTCCAGCCCAGGTTTCAGGAACAAGTGGATCGCTGTAATCGGCGCGAGCGCCACGATCCTCCAACAACTGAATCAACTCAAAGCTGGGACTTTCGCGCACATCATCAATGTCTGCCTTGTACGCCAACCCAAGCACAAGAATTTTGCTTCCCTTCATGGCTTTGCCGTGATTGTTCAACAACTCGGCGGCGCGGTCGATTGCATAGTGCGGCATGCTTGTGTTGATCTCGCCGGCCAACTCAATGAACTTTGTCGAGCAACCAAATTCCTTGGCCTTCCATGTGAGATAGAACGGATCAATTGGAATGCAATGTCCACCAAGACCAGGGCCCGGAAAGAACGACATGAAACCAAACGGCTTGGTGCCCGCGGCGCGAATCACTTCCCACACATCAATGCCCATGGGCGTGAGCGTGGTCTTGAGTTCATTCACCAGCGCAATGTTGACGGCGCGGAAAATATTCTCAAGCAACTTGGCGCTCTCGGCGATCTCTGCGCTGGACACTTCAATCACTTCCTTGATGCCCTTGCGATACACCGCGGCCGCAAGTTCGGTGGCTTGCTTGCCAACACCGCCCACCAACTTTGGAATAGTGCTGGTGGAATGGCTCTTACGTCCTGGATCTTCACGCTCTGGACTGAAGGCCGCGAAAATATCCTCGCCCAACACCCAATCCTTGGCGCGCGCGCCGGCGGCCTTGAACACCGCGGGCATCATGTCCTCGCGCGTGGTGCCTGGATACGTTGTGCTTTCAAGAACAATCAGTTGTCCCTTGCGCAACGTTTTGCCAATCGCATCCGCGGTTTGCAAGATGTAAGAAATGTCCGGTTCTTGATGGCGGCCAAGCGGAGTTGGTACGCACACCAGAATCACATCGCACTCGCCCAAGCGCGCAAAATCGGTCGTGGCTTCAAATCGCTTGCTGTCGCGCAGCGAAGTGACCATGTCGTGGCCAAGATGCTTGAGATAGTTGCGGCCCTCGCGAATGGCTTTTGGCTTTTCTTCGTCCACATCAAAACCCATCACGGGCAAACCGCCTTGATGCAGCGCGTGCGCCAGTGGAAGGCCGACATATCCCAAACCAATCACGCCTACGCGCGCTTGATTGGTTTCAATTTTTGTCTTGAGGGTTTTGTACGCGTCGCTGGAAGTTGCCACTGTCATTTGATCTCCTTGTGGTTGCCGAAATGGCCAATGAGTAGGCGACAAATATAATGGATTGGCGTGCGTGGTGACGGGGTATATTTGCGCCACTGACTATTTGAAATTGGCCTGGCAACCCCCGCACATTCTTCACCTGATCAAAATGCGCCCTTTAAAAACAACCGCCACCGTCAATTGACGGTGGCAGCCCTCGCCCATCCAAACCTTTTTGTGACGAGGGCAAATGCAAGACCCCATTACATCTGAAGTATGCGGGGAATTCGAAAATATGCAAGTCAAAGATCAAACATATCCGCATATTTTTAGTTTATTTAGTGCGTTTCAACTTGTATTTACTTGCACCTAAGTGACCCCTTTCTTGAATTAGCCCCCAATCACGGCCGCTAATCGACCACTTCGAGCTCCGTCGCGTCGATAACTACAGAAAAATTCGGGGTTTTGATACGTGCAAGCGCCGGAATTTTCAATGTGCTCAATGGCAACGCCAGCCGACAACGCCTGCATGTTGATAGCCGCCGGCAAATCGCCAAGCCACTTTGCATGGCAATTGGGATCTGCAATCACGCACGTGCCAAGTCCCCGCTGTTGAAATTCAAGCGCGACGGGCTCGCCAATTTGAAAGGCCGCTTGTTGAATGCATGGACCAATCGCTATGCGAACATCTTGTATGCGCGCGCCGCGCGCGACAAATTCGCGAAGTGTCGCGGGAATAATTTCACCCACAACGCCACGCCAACCCGCATGCACCGCGGCCACCACGCGCGTGGAAATGTCCGCGATAAGAACTGGAACGCAATCGGCCACGCGAATGGCCAACACGTGGCGCGCGTCTCCAGAAAGTACGGCGTCGCCTTGCACAAATGGCGGAGCGGCGCGGATTATTTCTGGCTGGCGATCCGATTGCAATACCGCGCAACCATGCACTTGCGCCGCGCGCACAAGTTGTCGATCGCCCATTTCGGCGGCATCTAAAAAGCGCCGCCAATTTTCATTGACGTGCGTCCACGTATCCGCCTCGCCTGGCGCGTCAGCAATTCCTAAATTCATGCCGTCAAAAGGCGCCGCGCTCACGCCACCAATGCGCGTGCTAAACGCGTGCGCAAATCCCGCCGCATGCAACAGTGGCGAGCGCAACCACACCACGCCGTTTTGAGATTGGACAATCCATGGAGCGAATGACGGCGGAACTTTCAAATGAATCACAAACCAAGGCGCTTCTTCTTGGCCTCAAACTCCGCTTGCTCACGCTTATTGGTGGTGTTGATCGGCGCGCCATTCTTGATCGACTCAATTTCAAGGCGCGTTAAATGCATCGCCTCCATTTCATAATCCAGAAACGCCTCGCAACTATTTGGAACCAGCGGCTTGATCAAATCAAACATGCCGCGCGCGTAATCCTGGATTTCCTGCTGTGCGTGCGAATCCATGCGCAGCGAAAGAAATCGCAGCGTGTTGTGCAAGTCGCACTTCCAATACCACTCCGTGTACACGCTCACCGGAAGCGCCGCGCGCGCCAACTCACGGGCCACGCCCTTCTCGGTCAATTGCAAATACTCCTGATAGTTCGCCTCGGCGCGCTCCAACAAACCAAGAAACGACTCGGCGGTGCCGGCGTCGATCGGCTCGTCGCCGCCTTGGCGATTCACGGAACTTTGCTTGCGCACATTCTCCAAGGACGGCCTGTAAAAACGGTCCGGCACAATTGAGTAACGCGCTGAGTATTCATTCACATTCGCGGTGCGATGGCGAATCCACTGGCGCGCCACGAACATTGGCATGGCCACATGAAATTTAAACTCGACCATTTCCAGCGGAGTGGTGTGCCTGTGACGAAGCAAGTAGCGAACCAACGTGCGATCCTCGCTGACTTGCTTGGTTCCATCGCCGTAACTCACACGCGCGGCTTGCACAATCGCGGCGTCGGCAGTTTGACCAACAGGCGCAAGGCGCGGCATGACATCCACCAACGCGATGAATCCATGTTGATGCACCGGAATTTCCCAGCGCGAACAACCGTCCATCAAGTCGCGCATCGGCGTCTCCGGCTGCACGTGGCGAATATTGGAACCCGTTTGGGCAACGCTGTTTGTTGGAACAACCATTCTTTGATTATGCGATGAAACCGCCCGCCGTAGGTGCTTTAAATCCCCCGAAATTTCAAATTATTTTGGGGCGGCCGTGGCGGCGGCATGGTTCCAATTTTGCAGCCACTCATTCACCTTCTCAATGGTTCCCACTCCAGAGGGACGCCCACGCACTTGTAGAACAGGCGTGAGATTTCCGGTGGGTGGCCAGATCACTTCAATGCGACCCGTAACCGCGGCGGCGATATCCGCTGGAACTAGATTCGCCTGCGCGGCTTCTTGGGTGGCGGGCCACTCGCCTGTTCGGCGCGGCGCAGCCAAGCATTCGGGGTGCGTGGAAATAAATTTCACAAACGCCTCTGGCGAAGTTGGCATGGAATTGTTGGCGGCCGAGTAACTCATAATGGCCCACGCAACAGATCGAAGTTGAATGTCCGTTTGCTTGGCATCACCGCGCACGTTGCGCGTGACGAACCAGCCAAAATAAAATGACGCGGCGGCCAATGAAATAAAGATCACCGCAAACCATCTACGAAACAAGATTTGCTTTTTCATTTGCGCCGCGGTGGGCGCGGGCAAGTCGTTGGACATTTTGGTGTCAGCCTGCGTCAAGTTCGCATGCCCTGCAATTGCACAAGCGATCGCTTGCGACGCGGATCAGCCTCTGGCACGGCGCTTAACAACGCCTTGGTGTAGGGATGCTGCGGTCTGTGAATCACATCGTCGCGCAGGCCTTCCTCCACAATCTTGCCGTCATACATCACGGCGATCCGGTCGCAAATGTGGTGAATGACAGCCATGTCATGACTGATGAACAAATATGACAATTGAAATTCGTCCTGCAAATCTTTCAGAAGATTCAAAATCTGGCTTTGAATGCTGACATCAAGCGCGCTGGTTGGTTCGTCACACACGATCAACGCTGGGTTCAAAGCAAGTGCGCGCGCAATGCCAATGCGTTGACGTTGTCCGCCGCTGAACTCATGCGGATATCGATCAGCCGCCGCTCGCCACAAGCCACAACGCTCGAGCAATTTCTCAACTCGCTCGCGTAATTCGTCGCCCGTGGCAAGTCCATGCACTTCAATCGGCTCGCCAACAATGCGCCCCACGCGCATGCGCGGATTTAAACTTCCGCCGGGATCTTGAAAGATAATTTGCATTTTGCGCCGCGCCGCACGCAACTCCGCTGAGTTCATGGCGAAAATATCCGCGCCTTCAAACAAGGCTTGTCCACCAGTGTGGTCCGCCAAGCGCAACAAGGTGCGGCCCACCGTAGTCTTGCCGCAACCTGATTCACCCACCAAGCCCAATGTCTCGCCCTTGTTCAAATAAAAGTTGACGCCGTCCACGGCTTTCACATGTCCCGTGACGCGCTGCAGCACTCCACGGCGAATAGGAAACCATGTCTTGAGATCACGAACTTCCAATAAATGTTGCGCGCTCATGTGATTGATGCTACCCATTCAAATTCCAATTAACCCAGCGGAATTCGAAGCTGCGCAATGGTTCCATTTTGCTGGCGCACCCCAAGCACAAGCGTAAATTCCGGACTGCGCAATGTGTCAATTTGCCGCGCAATTCGCGTGTAAAAGTCGTCCAAATTGCTGATTTTCTGGCCGAACACTTCCACGATCATTGTGCCGGGTGAAAAAATTGTGGCGACTCTGGATCCAGGAATCACCTCCTCCACCATCACCCCTCGCTCAAATGGCACTTTGAATTGCGCCGCCGAAACTTCCGTGGCGGTGATCAGTTTCTGAACGCCAATATTGCGCAGCGCTTCAACAATCGCATCGGAATTAGTTTCGGGCTTCAGTTGCGCCATCACAACCTGCAATGAAATTGCTTCGCCAGATTTATTATCAACATTTGGCCGCCATAAATCAATCGGGATAGTTTCGTTTGGCAAACGCGACGCAATGATGCTGCGCAACTGCGAAGCATTCTGAATTCGCTGCCCCGAAAATTGCGTGATCACATCACCAACGCGCAACCCCGCCAACTCCGCCGGACTCGCTGGACTCACCGTGGTAATCGCGACTCCGTCACCTTGAAAAACTTTCGCGGTGATCTGAAGCATGGGATCGCGCGGACGCATTCGAGATAAATCCTCGGTGTCCAACATTGCAATGCCTAAATATCCCTTGATCACTTCTCCGTGATCGATAAGTTGATCAACCACATTCTCAATCATTGAAATTGGAATCGCCAAGCCAATACCAGCGAATTGCTCCTGCGAAACGCCATTTCTGCGACCCGTGGCAATCGCGGTGGCCATGCCCACCACATGCCCTTTGGTGTTGGTCAGGGGCCCGCCTGAATTTCCTGGATTGATGGCCGCATCCGTTTGAATGAAATTTTCATATTCAATATCCGTGATTCCAGCGGCGCGGCCAAGCCCTGAAACAATTCCATTGCTCATGGAAAAACGAAAATCAAATGGACTTCCAAACGCGAACACCATGTCGCCCTGCTGCGGATCCTGCGTGGCGCGCTGCGCCGGCACAAGTCCAAGCGTGTCCACTTGCAATACCGCGATGTCGGTGCGCAAATCCGCGCCGAGTAATTTTGCCTCGCGGCGCTCGCCGTCAACCATTTGCACTTCAAGACTTGTGGCGCCATCAACAACATGCGCGTTGGTCACAATGTGACCGGCGGCGTCATAGACCCAACCGCTTCCTGTATTGATAAAACTACGATTGACCCCACGACCTCCGACCAATCCCGAACTGCTGACATGCACAACACTGGGCTCCACAAATGTTGCCACGTCACGCGAAGCTTGCGACATTTGATCAAGCAATGAGCCAGCGCGCAGACGTTCTTGAGCCGCGGTCATTTGCACGGCGGTCATGCCTTGTGAAACTTGCCGCACCGCGGTTGGACCAATAAACAACAACGCCGCCGCCGCCGCAAGCACCACCAATGATGGCCCAAGAAATTCAATGCGCCGCACGTGAGTCACTTCCAGAACGCAACATGGCGCGCAGTTTTTCCTGCTCGGCTTGCTCCATGCGATAGGTCTTTCCAGGCAATTTCCCGGCGCGAACAAGTTCGCCAAACGCCGCCGCGCCAGCTTGAATTGCTTGACCAACAGCGGCCAACGGCTGCGCAAACGCTGGCTGCCATTCACTCATTCCAAGAATGTCCTGCAACACAACAACTTGTCCATGACAACTGGCGCCCGCGCCGCAACCAATCACGGGAATTGTGGCGCGCTCAACAATTAATTGCGTCACCTCTGGTGGACAGGCTTCAACAAGCAACATGCTGGCGCCGGCGGCTTCCATGGCAGATGCATCGGCCACGATTCGAACAGCGTCCTCCGCCGTTCGACCCGCGGAAAAATATCCGCCCTTCATCTTGGCTTGTTGCGGACGGCTTCCAACATGCGCCACAACTGGAATTCCAGCGCGCGCCATTTGCTCCACAAGCGTGGCGAAAGATCGATCCACTTCCAACTTCACGCAGTCAGCCATGCCTTGCGTAAGAAATCTTCCCGCGTTGCGAATGGCGTCGCCTTGCTCGCATTGATAAGAAAGAAACGGCATGTCCGCCATCACCACTCGCCGCGGAGCACCGCGCTTCACGGCGGCGGTTATCTCCACCATGAAATCAAGAGGCGCGTGAATTGTCGCCGTGTGTCCAAGAATCACTTCAGCAGCGGTGTCGCCCACCAATAAAACCTCCACGCCGGCGCGGTCAAGCCAGCGCGCCGTGGTGGCGTCGTAGCACGTTAAACATGTGAATCTTTTTTGCTCACGCGCCATGCGCGCCAAAGTGCGCAGCGTGATGGCCTCGCCGGCCCCCGCGTCAGTGGTGCGGTTGGTGGCAAGCGATTCATTCAATGGTGCGTTGTTGGGTTCCACAGATGCCAATAGTAGCCCGCTTTCGCTTAAAAACGTCGCGACGGATTGTTGATCAGATTGTCGCGACCAGGGACGATCATGTCGGCAATTTCAATAGCTTCCTTCAGGGATTCAAGCGCTTGTTGGATGTCGAAACACGGCGAAATCACGCGACCTTGGTCTAAATGCTCCGCGGTGGCGACGGCGTCGCCCGCGATCAAAATTGTTGTGGCCGGCGTGGGCAAAAGCAAGCCGTTTGAGCCAATGGAAACTCCAGGCAGCGGAAATAAATCCACTCCCTCGGCCAACTGGTCGGGAGCGACTTCACAGGCGTTTAAAATTTCAAGTTCTTCGCGCAACATGCGGGTGAGTTCCGCATCCTCCTCCGCTCGCGCCTGCTCAAGTTTTTCTCGAAGCTGCGCGCGCACACCTTTTTGCTCAAGCTCGCCAATCCATATGGTGGCGTTTGCAAACGCCGCCAAACCGCGTCGACGAAGCGGATGAAAGCTGGTGAGAAAAACATGCGTGACACTGTCGGCGCCTTTGCCCGTGCGCTCGGACAAACGTGGAAGTAAAATCTGCGGCGGCAACGATGGGTCAACCAAAATCACCGCGTCACCCGACACAACAAGCGATGTGGTTGTGTGTGCCGCGCGAACGTCGCCCTTCTCGCTCCACAACGGATGCGCGCTCATTGCGCCAATAGAAATAACTTTTAAACTAGCCGCCATGATGTAGTTGTAGATGTGGTTACGGATGTAGTCCAGGATTCAATCCGAGATTTAATCCTGTGCTGATTCCTTGGCAAGACGACTCAGCGGATCATTGGGATCGCGACGCTTTGATTCCAACGCCGCAATAACTTCCGGCGGAACCAATGCGGAAAGTCGCTGTAAATCCCCGCCAAACGCCGCTATTTGCTTGATCAGGCTGCTAGAGACATATGCGAAACTTTCGCCCGTCAAAATAAATACCGTCTCAATTTCCGCGACCTGCCGATTAGTGATGGCCAACTGACACTCGGACGCCAAGTCAGTGACGTTGCGAATGCCGCGAATAATCGCCGACGCATTTTGCTTGCGCGCGAAGTCCGTAGTGAGCCCGTTGTAACTCTCCACACGAATCTTGGCGCCCTTTGGATTTTTCTGCAGCAAGCGCTCAACTAAAATCTGCGCGAACTCGCGGCGCTCCTCTATGGTGAATAGCGGCGGCTTGTCAATGTTGATTCCAATCGCCAAAATCACCTCGTCAAAAATACAGCGGCTGCGTTCAAGCACATCAATATGACCCAAGGTGATGGGATCAAATGAACCGGCATAGACCGCGAGATGATGCATGGCGCGCAAGCCTTACGGCCCAGTCACTCCAGCGGCGGTCATGACTTGCGAAAGACCGGCGGCGTTGAGCAAGCGCTTGAAATTTTCACCAAACACAAAGTTCTCTTTGGGAAAATTCACGCCGCTGCGATTGTTGTCAATATGGCTGAACACAATTTCCGTGGACCCAATGTCCGTCCACGCCCCAGTGCGGTGATCGAAGCAGGAAATAGTGCCTTTTGTGCTGGCGCCAGACTCATCCACGCGCTCAATCACGGCGTCGTAGCGGATGGTTTGACCTGGAATCACATCCGCGTCAATCGTTGCCGAACCAATCTTTGCAAGAATCACTTTCTCTTTGAAGCCGCGCGTGCTTCCAACCAACACGCCCGCGGTCTGCGCCATGCCTTCCAACATCAACGACGCTGGCATGATTGGTTGATCAGCGAAATGATCATGCAAATGATCCTCCGCCAAACTGACATTCTTCACCGCGGTCAAGCGGTGTCCAGGTTCAAAGGCAACCATCATGTCAATCCACATCCAGCGCATGGGCGAATCTTTCTACCAATGTTTCAAGCTCTATATTTCAAGCGCACAAAAATTTCACGCCGCACAAACCAAAGCGCGTCAAGCCTTCAGTTTGTTGTCCACAAAGTCGGTCAAACTTTTCACGGTGAAAACTTCGCTGAGCTTGCCAACCGAGCGATCTTTTTCAAAGTTAGAAAAGTCAATATGCGGCAGTTTTTCCTTCAAAAGACCAAAGCCCTTGTCGGTCACTTTGCCATTCTCAACCATGCTTGCATCTTGCAACATGTTCTCGGGAAACAATTCACCCTGCTCAATCTTGAACGGCTTGGCGGGCGTGGAAAATTTCTTCTCCAGACGAAATTGAATATCTAAAAAGTCAATGCTCTCCGCGCCCAAGTCACCCGTGAGAGTTGATGTTGGCTTAACACTCTCCGCGTCAACGCCAAGAGC
>SYAD01000062.1 GCA_005789005.1 Planctomycetia bacterium
AGGCGTAGCCCGGACTGATCATCATGCCTTCAACGCCAAGGGCCATCATCTCATCAAAGAATGCGCGCACTGAATTTGGATCGGCGCCTTCGAAGAGTGTTGTATTGGTGGTAACACGGAAACCCATCTTCACCGCCAAACGAATTCCATCCACAGCTCTTTTGTAAGTGCCCTCGCGGCACACCGCGAAATCGTGGTTCTCTTCTTGACCGTCCATGTGCACGCTAAAAGTTAAATATTTGCTGGGCTTGAATGTGCCGGCCTCTAGTTTTTCCTGCAATAAAAGCGCGTTGGTGCAGAGATAGATGTACTTCTTGCGCGCCACAAGCGCCTCCACGATCTCCTTGATGTCCGGGTGCAAAAGTGGTTCGCCGCCAGGAATACTGACCATTGGAGTGCCGCACTCTTCAACGGCATCAACACATTCCTTGACCGTGAGGTGGCGTTTTAGGACGTGGGCCGGGTACTGAATTTTGCCGCAACCCGCGCACGCAAGATTGCAACGAAAGAGTGGTTCAAGCATTAAAACCAGCGGATATCTCTTGCGTCCGGCAAATCTTTGCTTAAGAACATAACTCGCAACCGTCCACATTTGGCTTATTGGCACACCCATAAATCTTCAAGACTCCTAAAAATTAAGCGATCCTGTCAAACAGAGAAACACGAGGCATCGTAGCAAGAGTTATGACTGCGTTTCCACATGATTCGTTGCATCCATTTGCCGCCCTTCACGGAGTCAAACCTGTGAGCAATGACACTACGATCTCCATTGTGGAGCTTGAGGGCGAAGAAATTTCCGATGAGAACCTCATGATCGCGCACCAAGCGGGCGATGAGCGGGCTTTCCCTATGTTGTTGGAGCGGTATCGATCGGATCTGCATCGCTACTTGCAACGATTTTTGGGATCAGCCTCCGCGGCTGACGATGTGTTCCAAGAAACATTTTTGCAAATCCATCTTTCAGCGGCATCATTTGATGTCACGCGCAAACTTCGCCCATGGCTGTACACCATCGCTTCCAACAAGGCTCGTGATTGGTATCGCCATCACAAGCGACGCGCCACTTTAAGTTTGGACAAGCCAATGGGTCACGGCGAAACTGAATTTACGCTGCTTGATGTTGTGGCTTCCACGGACTCGCAACCCGGTGATGCAATGTCCTCGCTTGAAGAATCAACGCGTGTTAAAAGAGTTGTCGACGCCCTTCCAGAATTGCATCGGGAGATTTTATTGATGGCGTACTTCCAACGTTTCAGTTACCAACACATCTCTGATATGCTTGGTATTCCACTAGGTACCGTGAAAAGCAGATTGCATTCCGCGGTCGCGCTGTTTGCGGATGGCTGGGCTCAAACCACCCATGAGACTCTCAAGGATCACTCATGATTCCCAACAATGAACCCCACGCATCCCTGTCCGCCGAGGATCAACGAGCCGTGGACGCGCTGCTTGAAGCGGGCTTGGTGGATCAAATTGACACGAATGAATCCGCGGAATCCAAGCGTAAATCAGCGGCGCTTCGACTATTGAAAAAATTGGAGTCGTACCCAGTTGAGCAGCCCGACACGCTTCTTGTGGATTCAACATTGGCGCGAATCGCACGCGAAGAAAGAGCCATTCGCGCACGAATGGAGATTCACACGCCGAGTTGGACCAAGAGAACTCAGTGGGCTGACTTTGGAGCCGTGGCCGCGGTGGCGCTGATCGCCATTGGCGTGGGTTGGCCAATCGCCCAGCGAATGCGCAGCGCCGCGCTTGAACAAAATTGCGCCAACAATCTTCGCACCTTGGGCGCCAGCATTGCCGCGTACTCTGGAGATCATCGCGGCAATCTTCCAGCGACCGCAAGTTTGGGTGGACTGTTTGAATCACCCGACACTTCAAAAATGGACTGGAACAATTATGACCACAGCGGCCACTTGTTGTTGCTCGAACGCAATGGATACGCCAAGCATGATTCAATTCACTGCCCCGCTTGCGCGACTCGACCTGGTTGCGGAACATTCGCATTTCGGATGCCAGTCGCCAACACTCCATTTAAATTGAACGCAATGGGTCGAACTCCATTGGCAGCGGATGCGAACCCGGTGATTCTTAGAATTCGAATGGGACACAAGGCGAATATTCCACCGTCGACTTCGCCGTGCTCCATGAACCATCAACAGCGTGGGCAGAATGTTTTGTTCACGGATTTATCCATCGTTTGGTTGCCTCGTCCACATATCAACGGCGACAACATTTATTTGCCCAACGGGGTGAAGGATTCCGAGTCGATCCCATTGGCCCCCCAAGCCACCCTGAACAACGACATTTTCTTGGCGCAATAAATTTCAAGCACCCCTAAAAGCCTTTATTTATAGGTTTTTTCATGTTTGCCCCATGGATCGCTTGACCAAACTGACGATTTCGTTACACTCTTCGACCCCTCAAGGAAAGCGGCGAACACAATGCAAAAAGGCCATAAAGGACTACTCAAGCGAATCAAAGTGACCGGCACAGGCAAGGTGCGCTTTCATTCTCCAAATTCACGCCATCTCAAAAGCAACAAAAAAGGCACAACCGTGCAGAGTTATCGCAAGTCGCGATATCTTGGCGCGACTGATCTGATTGCTTTATCAAAAATGTTGGGACGCTCTTTGCGAACCGCAAAACGACCAGCCGCAACCGGCGGGAAGGATTGATCTATGCCACGCGCACGTAAAGGAGCAGCCCGCACACAAGCCCGTCGCCGCGTTCTACGCCAAGCACGAGGTTATTACGGAACAAAAAGCCGCCACAAGCAACAAGCCAAAGTCGCTCTCATGCGCGCTGGCCGAAATGCTTGGACGCATCGGAGACTTCGTCGACGTGACATGCGCTCACTTTGGATCGCCCGCTTGACCGCGGCGTGCCGAATGCGCGACTATCGATACAGTTTGTTTGTTGGTGGCTTGCAACGCGCTGGCGTGTTGCTGAATCGCAAGATGCTTAGCGAACTTGCAATTCAAGATCCAACCACATTCGATGTATTGGTTGACATGGCCAAGAAGCACTTGGCGGCCAAAGCGCGAGCGGCCTAAAAAAATGATTTTGTAAATACAACCGCCGAGCATTTCGCTCGGCGGTTTTTATTTGATGATTTGAAAGATCAGTGAAATGATCGGCCGAGCTGCGGAGAAATTTCACGCGCTTTCGCGGCGAAATTGCTTCATATCGGGAGTGGGTCCACTGGTCAAACGCTTCAAGCCGTCAGGCGCGTGGTTCGGCGCAGGACTTGGGGCGTGAATCATGGGCACATCGCCGCGCAATGTTGCCGCATGCTCATTCTCTTTGCGGATGGCTTCATAGACCTCTTTGCGATGAACCGAAATGGTGGTTGGCGCAACTATGCCAAGCCGGACTTTATCGCCACGAATATCAACGATGACAATTTCAATGTCATCACCGATCACAATGCGTTCATCAATTTGGCGGGAAAGGACAAGCATGAAATGATGTGTTGGAAGAGAAAATGAATGAGTGCGATGTTGAAATTTACGCGGATACACTTCGCGCAACTGGCGACACAGACACGAGTTCGTGACGGGTAGTCCAGCGACGATCGGTGAGCACGATTTGAATGCCAGTTCTATTTTCTGGATTGATCACCAATGGCCCCTGCATATTGGCGGTGATGCCGCTCTCACGGCGATTCACGATCACAAGAATTTCCGGCGTGGTGTTGCCGCGCAAGCCAATCTCCTCGCTCTGCTCACGGCGCATGGAGACCGTGTAATCAGCGGACCAAAGCCGTGGATCGGTGACCACAAATGCAACGTCCGGACTTTCAATACTTTGAAGCCAAAAGAACACGCCTCGATCATCGGGCTGCAACAGCGCGAATTGATGCACTCGCCCAAAGCCCAGAAGTCCAGCGGGAAATTGAAGGAGGCGGGAATCATCCACCTCAACGCTTCCAAATCGTGTTGTTTCTACTTGCATACGACCTCCTGTCGCCACCATCCTTGACGCATTCGCCCTTGCGGGCAGCAGCGGTCATCCGTGACCGCTGATTGCAATCGGCTAGAGAGGCTTCAGAGCATGAGAGAACTAAACATTTGGTCGATATTTAGGGATAATGCCGCCAATGCAACCACTGCGATGGACTTCTTTGGCGATTGGCGCGGCATTGACGGGAGTATCCGCGGCCGTGTTTGTGGGCATGCTTGGGGGTTTGAATTGTGGATTTGAATTATTTCAAGTGTGGATACTGAGCGGTTGGAAATGCGGCGCTTGGTTGCTGAGCGCATTTGGGTTGGGAGTGATGGTTAACAGAAAAGTTTTGGGCCGTGGGGTGAATGCCTATGCGCTTGCGAGCGCGTTTGGAATTGCGATTCAATTGATTGTCGATCAATGGTTGGGATCGCTCGGATTGCTGGGATTGCTGCATGGCTTGATTGCTATTGGAATACTTATTCCAGGATGGATCTTTGCGCTTCGATTTATTTTTAGCGCGCGCGAATTACAACCACAAGAAATCACGAGCAACTTTTGGTGGTGGCCGGCGCTTCCCGCGGTCGCCGCATTGTTGATTGCCGCGAGTGTTTCACCAGGAATTATGTGGAGCACGGAATTTGGCGGATACGACGCGCTGGAATATCACTTGCAAGCTCCCAAAGAATGGCTGGCGATTGGCGCAATTCGCCCGCTGGAATTTCTAGCGTATTCAGGCCTGCCAAATTTTGTGGAGGGCGGATTTCTTCACTTGATGAGCGCGTCAAGTGACGCGCGCGATGGAGTGGTGGCCTGTCAGTTGCTGCATGCCAGCATGCTGCTGGTTGCGGCGTTTGTTCTTGCAGACACCGCGGTGCTACTTGCGCGCAGGCTGGAAATAAATGAGCGCGTCGCGCGCGTGAGCGCGTTGTGCGCCATGCTTGCCACACCATGGGCGATTGTGGTTGGATCACTGGCGTACAGCGAATCAGGGATTTTGCTTGCATTTGCGGCGATTTTAAATGTTGTGGTACGCAAATCAGTTTCGCGGCATTGGGGCGGCTTGATGCTTGGCGTGCTTGTGGCCGTTGTAGTGGGCAGCAAAGCAAGTTCAATCATTCTAGTGGTGCCCGCCGTGTTGGCGTGGTGGGCACTGGGGAATGATCGAGATTTGATGAATTGGAAATCAATCGCATGGAGCGCGCTGGCGCTGACAATTGGATTGGCGCCATGGCTGGCGCGCAATTGGTACTTCGCCGGCGCGCCATTCTTTCCTTTGGCAAGCAACCTGCTTGGATTGGGATGGTGGAGCGCTGAGCAGTCCATACGTTGGAATCAGGCGCATGCCAGTGATGACTCCTTGATGCGGCGCTTGCATGAGTTGTGGAATCAACTCTTTATTTTTGGCATGGGAGAAAATCCAACCAGAGGCGAGCCGTGGAAATGGTTTTGGGGACCACTGCCTTGGATCGCCGCGTGCTCGGTTGTTGTCTTGACATTGCGCAGAGCGACTCGATCTATGTCGATGGCGTTGGGGTTGAGTGTCGCGATAATTGTTCTAGGTTGGATGTTGGGGACACATTTACAGAGTCGATTTTTAATTCCGTTGGTCATTCCATTTGCGTTGATGAGTGGACTTGCAATCGCACTGGTGTTTGGAGGCGCCATGCCCAAGACCAAGACCTCCGCTTCGCATCAATCCACACCGCTGCCTGTATTGCTACTCTTGGCGACTTGGGCTTGTTTGCCAGCCTGGAATTTGGCTACGGACACACCAGGATGCGTCTATTTTATAGGTCAAAATGCATATTTTCAGGGGGATGACGATTGGCGCGATTTACGCTCAAGCAACGCAAGCCTGCGCCAGGATGCCTCCAAAAATATCACTGCGGAATTGGTGATCAACCACTTGCACCCAGAGTGGCGCGTGCTGAGCGTTGGCTGGAGCACGCCGTTGTGGATCAAGTCTGGCGCATCTTTGACGTGGTCGAGCGTGTGGGACATCAATCCAATAGAAAAATGCGATGGGCTGACCGTCGCGGAAACAACCGCCCTACTCTCAAAAAATTATGACGCGATTCTAATCGATGTTCCAATGCTGGAGCGTTGGAAATGGAGTGGATGGCTTTCACCAAGGATCAACATGGATCAATTGATGCAATTGTCAAAGTCGCTGCCGTGCTTGGCTACTTTGAATGGCGGAAAAATTTTACTTGGTCTGCGCGGGCACGTCGATTTGAACTTGCCCTTGTCCCGCTAAGAAAATGTCGACTACAAGGCGCCGCCGAGTGGCGGAAATGAATTGCGCATACGTCGCCTGATCGGTTGCTGGTAATTTGCTAAGTTCGCTTTGCGCGCTGCCCAATGCCGCCTCTCGCTGCGTGATAGACATTTTTGAATCGCGCGCCATCACTAGGAATTTCAGAATGGGCGACATGGGTGGCGCTGGAACAGCAGCGTGTGGCATAGCGGCATTGCTCGTGGCAATCTGCCCACCCGGCTTGGTTTGAAATCCTGAATTGATTGAATCCGCTTGCGATTTAGGCGGGGTTGTGGCGTTTGATGTTTGGGTGGAACCAGCCGGTTTACTGGAAAATCCGCTCGAAGTGGAATTGTCATTTTGCCACAAGCATGCAAGAGTTGCATTCATGTTCGCACCGGCAATGATCAGGCAACTTGCCGCGGCGCTGTGCGCGCCGATGGAGATGCTGAAATATCCAATCAACACAAATGTATGCAGGCTATACATTAAGCAATAGGGTAACACCGATGCGAGAAAGATTGATGATGAATTCGACAAAAAAATCGGGCGAACGACTTCCAACTCGATGGCGTTGGATTTTTTGCATGTGCGCCTCGAATTGTTTGCTGGCATGCGTAAACGTGAGCCAAGCGCCCGCGCCGTCGGCAACTCCCAACCCTGCTGCCGCGGCGACTGGCGTGGCGGAATCGTCAACGGCCACCACACGCAACGCAACGGCGACCGATGTGGCGCCACCCGTTGTGCGCCCGCCGGCATTATGGGATGGATCCGCGGTGACTTGGGATGAGTTGCGGCCATTGCTTGCGGAGCGAGCCGGCGCGTCCATATTGGAGGAGCTATTTCTTGAGCGGCAACTTGATCAAATGATGAAAGCGCGAAAATTAAATATGACCGCTGAACTTCTGCAAACAGAGGAGCGTGAACTTGTGGCGTCGTTGTCGGATGATCCAGCGCGCGCGGTTGTTCTACTGAGTGAATTGCGCGCGGCGCAGGGACTAGGCGAAAAACGCTGGAAATCATTGCTTAAACGCAATGCCGCCATGCGCTTGCTGGTGCAAAGCGATGTCAAAGTGACGCCCGATGCCGTTGAAGCCGTCATGGATGCGGAACATGGAGCAAAGCGTCAATGCCGTGTGATGGCTCTGCCAAATCTTAAGAAATGCGCCGAAGCCCGCGCGCGACTTGCCACCGGCGAACCATTTGGTGAAGTCGCCGCCGACTTGAGCACTGATCGATCCGCGTCGCGTGGCGGGCTTGTATTGCCTGTGAGCAGGCTTGATCCAACTTGGCCAAGTTCATTTCGCCAAACACTTTGGTCTTTGCAAAAAGACGGAGTAAGCGCGCCAGTTCTGATCGACAATGGCTATGTGTTCATTCGATTTGAAAATGAAATACCAGGTGATGCGGCAACCTCCCCTGAAACGCGCGCCGTCGCCGAACGCGCGGTCCGCAGAGGGCAAGAGCGAATTTATATGGAGAACCTTGCCAAGCAACTGCGCCAAGCGCAGCGCAACGTGACAATTTTTGACGACGCGCTACTTGACGGATGGACGAGAGTTAAGAACGCAGCTCGGTGAGCCTGTACGCCGCGAATGGCAAAAGCAATGCGAATGGAATTGCGGCGGTGACTGGAATGCTCAACCCCTCGGTTGGAACCAACAACATAATTGCGGCGCCGATCATGGCGGGTATTGAAAAGGCCGCGGCGCGCACGCTTTGAATCAACATATTGCAAGGCTCGCGCCGCAGGAAAAATGGAATGGTTGCCGCAAGAACAAGAAGATTTGCAATCGGCCCGATGAAGCGCGCCGTAAGCAGTCGAACCCCTTGATTTTGATTGTCGCCGCCACGGCTCATGAGCTCAAACACTTGGCTCGTGGACAGCATCGGTCCATATAGACGATAGCGGCGACTTAAAATAAGTTCGGGACTGAGATCGGAATCGAGTTGATCCACTTGGGTTGAGAACGCGGTTTTCTGTTGTGTTGCATCGCTAGGTTTCAAAGGCTCGATATAGGAACCGTCCTTGAGAATCCACTTTTTATCCTGGGCGTTCCAAGTTGCGCTGGCGGCGCTGATGCGGCGAAGCGCGTTTCCTTTTTCATCACGCTCAATCGCAACCAGTCCTGTGGCGGTGTTGAGCGCGGGATCAAAACTTCTCGCTTGAATCAAAGTTCCATGGCCATCGCGGGTTAACGGAATTGGAAATTGACTCACGGTGTCGTACTTCAGTCCGCTGTGATCGCGCACAAGACGCGCCGCAAGATTTGGAAGGATGAATTCTTGATTGACAAATTGCAGGCATTGCAGAAAGAAAGCGCTGATCAACAACACAAAAGCCAAGCGCCTTAGTTTGACTCCGGAAGCCATGAGCGCGGTGAGTTCGCGGTTGCGGTGCATTTGTGACACGGCGAAACCCATGGCGCCAATGGAGACAAACCCAAGCATGAACTGGAAAAACTGAAAGATGCGCGGACCGTGAAAATCCAGCACCATCATCACGAATGCAAAGGCCCTGGAACCGTAGCGTCCAGCCGCCACCGCGGTGTCCGCGGCGTCAAGAAAGCGCGACGCTTGAATCACCACGTCCACGCTGACCCCAAAAACATACAGCGCCGCGCCCAAAAGAACGAAGTTCACCAAGAAGCGCGCGGCGACATATCGATCGATGATCTTCATGCGCTAGTTCCTCGCCAACTGCCGCATCGCATAGATGGAGCACAACAAAAGAATGGCGTTGCCCGACCAAGACACGATGACGCCCCACAACACATTGTCCGCGCGGATCACCTGCTGGCCTCCGGCGATCATGACAATGTTGAGAATGCCCGGAATGAACGCGATGAGATACATGGTGAGCGGAAGACTATTTCGCTTCCATGCGGCGAGCGACGCGCCCAACAAAATAATCAGCGGCGCCGACCATGCCAACGCCGCGCGCTGACACAGATGCGAGAACGCGTCGACATTCACCTGGTTCATTTGCTTGAAGAATCTCGCGAGCGTCGAAGCCCCCGCCGCTTGCAGCGACTTGGGAACGCCTGCGTCCGGTTTGGAAAGTTCGTTGACTCGCGGAGCGAGATCGACAAATTCAATCTTGGAAATATTGCTTGTGGAACATGGAGCGGCGCTGAGACCATTTATTCGCGCGGGCCAACGTGACGAGAGACCCTCGGAGCGGAGCAAATCTTTGGCGCGTGGAGCTGTGGCGATTAAATCAACACGCCCCACGCTGGAATCCTCGCTATCAAAAGGCATGAGCACTTGGGAGCAAACCGCCTCGCGAATTGGCTTGGCGCGATCGAGCTCAACAATGCGAACTGTGGTGCCAGGAATCTTAGGCATAATGATGTCGTTGACCAACGTTCCGCCCTCAATTCGATACGAACGGCGGCCGCCCTCCTCCACCAATTCAACCTTGCCGGAAGTTTCAAGTTCACGCGCGATGCATTGCCAAACTTGCGCGCGAGTCAGCGACAAAAGCACAGCTTGGCGCGCGGGCTGAACTTCGATGTGGTTGGGCAAATCGTTGCGGACATCTTGCAACTCAAAATAAGTCATGCTCTTGGCGTCGGCGTCAAGCGCGCGCCCCAACTGAACGGCTTGAGGTTGCGCGGTGGGAACAAAAATAACCGTGCCTTCGGAGGCGTTGAAACCAGAGCCATTGGTCATGGCCAGTTTCATAATCACACCTTCGCGACCGCGGTGTACATCCACGGTGGCAAACTCGCTGGTGAATTCACTCACTTGCTCGCCCGCGCGATTTTTTTGAATAGCGGCGACGCCTTGCAAGAGCAATCGTTGCTCCGCGCCGTTGTCTGGGGGTGTGGGATCCACCGTGGCCGTGTCGGCGTAAATGCTGACCTGTCCAACTTCAAGCGCTTCGCCGCGTGATACAGCGGCAAGAAAAATACTGGTGGCGTCTTGCGCCAACATGTTCTGCATGCGTCCCCAGAAACGTGGCACAATGGTGTGCAACAAAATAAACATGACAATCAGAAGCGTAAAACCAACAGCGATCACCGGCGCGAATATCGTGCGATAGCGAATTCCGTTGGTGGACATGGCAACCAACTCATTGTCGGCCGCGAATCGATGCAGCACTAAAGTGGCGGCAAATCCCGCTGAAAATGGCAATGCGAATTGCAGCATGGGAATCATGGCCAGCGCCACATACTTCACCACGCTGCCGGAACCCAGAGAACTATCCGCCAGAGGTTTTATGGCGGCCCCAAAGGCGATCACCACCACGATGACGGTGGTGGTGAACAACAGAACCCGCAAAAGTTCCGCCGTCATGTGCCTCCAAAGAATCCATGGCATGATGAAATGAAACTCAAGTCGCGCTTGGCGCTACCGGAGTCCGTACTCCTTTAATTTTCGGTATAAAGTCCGCTCGCCAATACCCAACATTTGCGCGGTTTGCTCGCGGTTGCCTTGGGTGAGCGCCAGAGTTTGACGGATGGCTTCCTTCTCAAGTTTGTCAAGACCAACGCCGGCAAAGCTTCCCACGCCGCCGCCATCATTGTCGTTGGAGCGAATGTCATCCGGAATATCCACGAGATCGATTTCGGTTTTGTTGCATGTGACCACGATTCGATGCATGAGATTGATCAACTCGCGGACATTGCCTGGCCAGTCATACGCGGTGAGCCGCATCATGGCGGGTTGTGAAACGCCAAGCCTTGGTCGTCCGAGTTCGGCGCACCACTTGCCCACGGCGTGGGTGACCAACCTCGGAACATCTTCGCGCCGCTCTCGTAGCGATGGAATATGGATCTCCACTCCCTTGAGGCGGAAATACAAATCTTGGCGGAATCGCCCATCATTTGAGCGTGTTTTTAAATCTTGATTGGTGGCGCTGATAAAGCGCACATCGGCCTTGCGCGGATCATTTGCACCTAGGCGAATCAACTCGCCCGTTTCCAACACGCGCAGTAATTTGGGCTGCATCGACAAAGGCATGTTGCCGATCTCATCCAGGAATAGCGTGCCCTTGTCGGCGTATTCAAAAACTCCCTCGCGGTCACGGTCGGCTCCGGTGAATGCGCCGCGCACGTGGCCGAATAGTTGGTCTTCCAAAAGTGTCTCGCTTTGACCCGCCGCGTTGAATGTTGCGAAGCGGCGATCCTTGCGCTTTGAATGTTTGTGTATGGCGCTGGCGACAAGCTCCTTTCCAGTTCCACTTTCGCCCGTGATCAACACCGGAATAGTGCTTGGCGCGATTTGCCGAATAGTTGCGATGACTTGGCGAATGGCCGCGGACTCGCCGATGATTCCTTCAAAACCATATGCGGCGTCCACTTGCCCGCGCAAGTTGGAATTTTGATGGCGCAGCAACACGGTCTCGGCGGCGCGCTGGACAATATTGCGGAACACGATCACGTCCAATGGTTTTTCGATGAAGTCGTAGGCGCCACCCTGCAACGCGGCTTTGGCGGTGGGAACATCTCCATGCGCGGTAACTAAAATGGTTTCAGCGTCTGGCTGATGTGTCTTGGCAAGTTTCAAAACATCCAAGCCGCTGGTGGGCGTGTCCATGACGAGATCGGTGACAATCACATCGAAATTGCCGTTGCGCAGCTCATTTTCCGCTTGGGCCACATTGTGCACGATGGTGCAAATATGACCCGGTCGCTTCAAGGAGTCCGCCATGGTTTGGGCGTGCTCCACCTCGTCGTCAATAAGTAAAACTTGAGCCCGCAATGGAGCAGCCGATTCCGTCATGCGGAGATTGTACGGACAATGCGCCCAGAGGCGGCGCGAGCAAGCGCAATAAAAACATTGTGTTTTCAACCCGCAAGCCCTGCTCTGCCGATGGTGAGAGCATGGCTCAAATCACACAAGTGAAGCACGAAATATCCGGGAAAGTTCCTACGATGATCAGCGTGAAGAACGATCAACTGAGCGAGTGGTTTTCAAATGCGCGCGGCCTGCAAGGGCGTCGGATTTGGCTTGTTGGCGCTGGCGGAACTGGCGTAAGCGGACTGGCTCGGTTACTGCGCAAGCGCGGCGCTTTGGTAAGTGGAGCCGATAGCGAAGCCAGCCCCGCGGTGAAATTATTGCAATCCGAGGGCTTTGATATTTCCATTGGTGATGCGTCGCAGATTCCAGAGGGAATAGAACTAGTGATTGCAACGGCCGCCGCCAAAGCGGATCACCCGCAACTTGTCGAGGCGGCGAATAAAAATATTCCACTTCGCAACTATGCGCAGGCTCTTGGCTTGTTGCAACTGGGGCACACCGCCGTGTGCGTGGCTGGAACCCACGGCAAGAGCACCACAACTTGCATGCTGACTTGGTGCTTATTGCACGCTGGATTTGATCCTGGCTTCATCGCTGGCGCCACATGCGCATCGCTTGGTGGAAGCGCTCGCGCTGGCGCGGCGACATTGTCCAAGGGTCCCTACTCGCACGCGCCAGGATTTCTGGTGACCGAATCATGCGAGTTTGACCGCTCATTTCACAAACTGCACCCCACCACCGCCATCATCAACAATGTGGAAAGCGATCATTTGGATTGCTACAAGTCGCTGGACGAAATTGTTGAATCGTTCAACACGTTCGCCAAACTTTTGCCCGCGGCGATGAACCGCGGATTTTTGTTGATCGCGCATGAGGGCGCGTTTCGCGAGCGCGTGACCCGAGATGTCAAGGCGGAGATTGAAACTTTTGGCTGGCATCCATCCGCGGATTATGTGGTGGATATGGCCGCCAATGGTTTGGCGCGTGTGCATCACAAAAAGAAAGAAATCATGCGCTGGCACCCACGGCTGTTCGGCGCGCACAATGTGCTCAACGGTGCAGCCGCTGGAATTATGGCGCTGAAATTGGGCGCGGATCGCTTGAGCGTGGAGGAGGCTTTGACTTCATTCGCTGGTGTCGATCGCCGACTTGAATTTTTGGGCGAGCGAAAGTGTGGC
>SYAD01000063.1 GCA_005789005.1 Planctomycetia bacterium
AGAAAGACCGAAGAAAATAGCCACATTCTTAGGATCATTGCGATCCACATTGGCCGAGCAATGCATTGGAAACACACCGCGCTCAGGCAAGTCGTAGTTCATTGCGTAGAAAATGCTCTTCTTCATTTCGCCGGCGTAGCGAGTTCCAATGATGACCACCTTCTTGCGCTCAATGCTTTGAATGATGGCCACGCCACCAGTCACGCCATACTTTTTTGGATCCGTCAATTTCATTGAGCCAGCGTTGATGATGGTCCAATCTTGTCGCCACGAAGCAAGTTCATTTGCCTCCGCGTTGATGAACAACGTCTTGGCAAAAAGCGAGTGCCACGCCTCCTCGGTGAATACGCTCACTTTGCAGCGGTATTCAATGTCGGCGCCGGCATATCCGTCGAAGCGGAATACATCGCGCCGCTGACGCAAGTGGTCCATGGCCAACGCCTCAAGCGCGTCAAAATTCTCAGGTGAAATTGGTTGGTTGACTTTGCTCCAATCAATGTTGCCGTGAATGCCCGCGGTGTCCTCCAAATATTTATCATTGGGACTTCGGCCAGTTCGATCGCCTGTATCACATGTGATCGCGCCATTGGAGGCCAGAACGCCTTCGCCACGCGCAAGCGCCAACTCAACTAATCGTGGCACTGGCAAATTCGCGTGAATGGCTGCGGTTCCAAAATCAAGTTTGCGGTCGGTTGCGGTTGGCATATGGAAGCTCCTGTTGGACAAAGTCGAAACGGTGAACTCTACCACGAACCGAAACAGGAAACCAATTTACCAATACATTAAGAATGACCGTGTTATTTGGAGCCTTTTCTAGTGGTGGCGGATTTTATGATTCGACCAATCCCACAGCAAATTGGAAGCAAATTTAAAAAATGATTTCACTTTGACCGCACCGCCCCAAATGCCGTAAAGTGTCCCGCTCATATGGCGGTCGTAGCTCAGTAGGTAGAGCATCGGGTTGTGATCCTGAGGGTCGCGGGTTCAAATCCCGTCGATCGCCCTTTCTTGTGAAATGTGTCGCGATTCAATTTGATCCCGTTTGGGAGAACCCGACTGAATCGCGCGGGCGCATTGTGGCCATGTTGCAACGCGCGGGCGATCTGAATCAAGCGCTGGTGGTGCTGCCAGAAATGGCGGAGAGTGGTTTCACAAATAATCCCGCAAACGTGGCCGATGGAAAATCGGAGACATTCGCTTGCGAGCAATCAAAAAAATTTGGTTGCTATTTGCAACATGGATTTGTCCAAGCGCGCGGCGATTCATTTGTGAACATGGTTGCAATCGCTTGCCCGCAAGGAACGGTGATCGCCCGCTATGCAAAAACGCACTTGTTCTCCCCCACCAAAGAGCACGCGCACTATCAATCGGGTCAATCCGTGACAGTTACAAAGCTGCCCATTTCGACAAGCCCGACAAATTCCGCGACGCTTCAAAAAATATCTCCTGATGAAATCGCCAAGAAAAACCAATCTCCCGCCACACCAAGCAATGGAGCCGTTTCCGTTGCGCCCATGATTTGCTACGACCTTCGCTTTCCAGAATTGTGGCGCCACGCGGCGCTCGCTGGCGCGCAGATGTTCACGCTGTCCGCTTGCTGGCCAGCGCCAAGAGCGGATCATCGGCGCGCGCTTTGCATTGCGCGCGCCATAGAAAATCAGGCCGTTGTCGTGGCATGCACCCGCGTTGGCAACGAACCCAACGCCAAATATGCCGGCGAATCTTTCATCATTTCACACACCGGCGAAGTGTTGGCGCAAGCTGCTGGCGATTCAGAAATCGTGTCCGCAACAATTGATATGACCCAAGTCCTTGCCTGGCGCGCCAAATTTCCGGCGTTACGGGACATGCGCCGCGAGTTACTTGGACATTGCACCATAAAAGATTGCTAAGAATTGCGCATGTTTTGTTGACTCGCCAATGGATGGCTTTACACTGCACTCATCGTGGTTGGGTGGTTTCACAAATTGTCTTTGGACAGTTGGCTTTCAAATAATGAATCAATCTCAAATCATGGCGGCGCGGGTTGTTCCTCTTCATCCTGAAATGGAGGATTTGATTCGACGCCAATGCTTTGGTGGCGCGGCCAAATCCATGGGCGACTTTGGCGTAACTCCAAATGAAATCATCGCGCATCTGAAGAACGCGGGTCTTGCGATTGCGTCGCGTCCCGAGCGCGTGTTGGAAAATATCGATGGCATTGTTCACGCGGTGGCTTGCATCCGTGGTGATTCACGTGGTTGGGTTGAATTGGTGAATCAACATGGATGGTGCTTGGAGCGCGCCGCGATGGAAACTTTCAAGGTTGATGGCGCCCTTTCGGCGCACCGCTTTTGGAGCGAACTTCGACTTGGAACAAATGGCATCAGCGGCGCATGCCGTAAAGATGGATGGCCTCTGCCGCGCCTGCAATGGTTCGCGGGTTTGCGACCGTTGCGCCATTGGCTTGCGGATCGACTTTTTGGCGGACTTGAGGCGATCAGCGAAACACAAACTCGCGCTCGACTTGACACACAGGCTAACCTTCATACGCTTGCTGACGTGATGTGAGGAACTTGTTCTTGCATCACAACGGCCGCTTAGCTCAGCCTGGTAGAGCATCGCATTGAAAATGCGGGTGTCCCCGGTTCAAATCCGGGAGCTGCCATTGTCGGAAATTTTTTTCGGTTTCCACCGCGCCACGCCTGGACTCATTCCCAGCGGCATCGAGCCCCCCATATCAAACTCTTGAATCAACCGATCACGCAGCGCGATTTCACTGACCAAACGCACGCATGGACGCATGCGCAGAACGTGGCGCACAAATCGCATGGCGCGCGGAGCGAATTTCGCCGTGGAAAGCAAGTGCAATTCATCGTCCTTGATTTCAACGGGCACCATGGCAAATTGCCAAGCTTGGCGGCTTGTGACAGCGCCAATGTTCGAAGCGGGATTGTTCATACCCGATTCTTCGGAACGTTCGCCCTTCATCTTTACATGCAAAGTATAAATTTCATAGAAATTCCGTCTACGAGGGCGCGCGCCGCATGAGTTCCACCAAGCCGCGACCGCTGCAAGAGCAACTCACGCGACAAATTCTATTGACGCATGATTGGCATTCGTTCCGCACACTTTCTGGCGTGCTTGAATTGCTTGCACGGGCGGGCGCGGAGCGTTTGCCTTCAGCCATCGCCGAGGCCTTGATCGCGCTGCGGCTTATTCGCGCGGGTTTTTCCGTGGAAGCCGATGTGCCCACGCCCAACGGAAAAAGTTGCGACTTCCGCGCCACTCGCCGCGGTGAAAGCATGTGCGTGCATGTGAAACGCTTAAGCACCAGTGATGGCGAAACGCCCACCATTCCAAGTCGGCTTCGATCGTCGATTGTGTGTCGGCGAAAGGTGCGCGCGGAACTGTGGTGGTCGCCAAATTTGGAACCATCGTCGCTGGCGCGCCTTGGCCGCTCGTTCAACGCGTTTCTGCGCGAGGCGGCCATTGGCGAATCCCTGTCCGTACGCGACGCGCCCAACATTGAAATTGGCCGCATTCGAATTCACCGCCCCGCTGCGCGCCAAATGGAATTGCGCGTGGAGCGCGCCGATCGAGTGCGAACACTTGATCGAATTGAGCGTCTTACTTTGCGCGCGTTTGAACAGTGCATGCCGCGCAGCGTGAATGTGATCGCGTTGGTGGGCGACCACGCCAATGACTGGGAACTTTTCGATGTCGCGTTGCACGGAACATTTGTGGAGCGCTGGGACCGCGTGCCTATTCAAGGCGAGCGCCGCGCCTATGGCCGCGCCGACGATGGTTTGTGGACTCGTCACCGCGCGCCGTGGTGCGAACTTGCGGTGTCGCTCACGGCGCACGTCAGCGACACGAACGCTCAACTTTCGCAGGGAAATTTGTTGACCCGCGAAGAGGATGCCCGCCCCGACGCCGCCATAAAGTTGGCGCGCCGTGGTTTACTGCGCAGCCATCCGCATTAAATACCCAGTCAAAACCTCGTAAATCTAGCGCTCGTGCAAAGGCTTGCCGCGCGAGGCTTCGGGAACAATCGCGTCCCAGCGATTCTTCACGTAGGCGGCCGCGGCAATGCCATCAATCTGAAACTGTGTTCCGCGCGCCAACATTAAATCAATGTGACGCCGCCCCGCCTCAACGGTCAATGTCACAACGCCGTCCCCGTAGTCGCGATTGATCACGCGGCAACGCTTCTCCAGAAAATCAATCGTGCGCGCCTCCTTCAACGCCAAGGTGATGGCCACCGTGCGCAACTCGCCGCGCATGGAGTCCATGACGCGTTGGCGCAACTCATCAAGTCCGGTTCCCTCTTGCGCGCTCATCACTATCGCCTCGGGTTTCAGTTCACGCCACTCATCAAGCGAACGAACGCCTTTGGCCGCGATGCCGCGAATGGTGGCAAGTCGATCGCACTTGTTCAACAATAAAATACGCGGTTGCTCGGTGGCGCCAATGTCTGTCAACGTTTTTTCAACCACCTCAAGTTGCTGCGGCGCGCGGCGATCTGACACATCAATCAACAACAATAAGACGTGCGCGTGAATGGCGTCCTCCAGTGTGCTGCGAAAGCTGGCCACCAAATGATGCGGTAAATCGCGGATAAAACCCACGGTATCGGAAAGCATGCAGGCGTTGCCGCCGCCTAAATTCCACTCCTCAACGCGCGTGCCCAGCGTGGCGAACAATTGGTCGTTTGCAAAAGCGCCGCCGCGCGTGAGCGCGTTGAAGAGCGTGCTCTTTCCGGAATTGGTGTACCCCACCAAGCCAGCCGTGAAATGACTTTCGCGCCGGCTCGCTACTTCGCGCTCCTTGCGCCCCGCGATCTCAACCAACTCGCCACGCAATCGATCAAGCCGCTCCTTCACAATACGGCGATCGATTTCAATCTGCTGCTCGCCAGGACCGCGCGTGCCAACTCCCATGGGCGCGCCGCCGGTGACTTGTCCCAAGTGCTGCCACATGGCGCGCAAGCGCGGCGCGGTGTATTGCAATTGCGCGATCTCCACTTGCAACTGCGCTTGGCGCGTGGTGGCGCGGTTGGCGAAAATGTCCAAAATAAGTTCGCTGCGATCAATCACCTTGCAGTCCAGCGCCTCCTCGAGTCCCTTCAATTGACTCGGCGAAAGATCGTTGTCAAAAATCACCACGCCGGCCTTCAGTTGCTTCACCATGAAGCCAAGCTCCTCCACTTTGCCCTTGCCTAAATACGTCGCGCCGCGCGGCTGCTTCATATTTTGCTCAAGTTCCCCCGCAACTTTTACGCCGGCGCTTTCCACCAAAGCCCGCAATTCACCCAATGGATCGTGATGGTCGAAATCTGAATTCGGCAAATGAACTTGCACCAAAACCGCTGATTCGCTCAGCACCGAACTGCGATGAAGATCTGTTTCCACAAAACGATTCTAGGATGTAGCGCGTGAACGCACCGCTGACCATTTTGGCGCTTGAAACCAGTTGCGACGAAACCGCCGCGGCCGTGGTGCAATTGCGCGCGGGCAAACTGGTCGCTCTCTCCAACGCCGTCATCAATCAAGACCATGTGCACGCCATGTACGGCGGCGTGGTGCCTGAACTTGCCAGCCGCGCGCACTTGGAAAAACTTCTTCCCGCCATTCGCGCCGCGATGAGCGACGCTGAAATTTCTTTCCCGCAACTTGACGCCGTTGCGGTGGGAATCCGTCCCGGCTTGATTGGCTCTCTGCTTGTTGGCGTGAGCGCGGCCAAGGCGCTGGCGTGGTCGCTTGAAAAACCATTCTTGGGTGTTGACCATGTGCTGGCGCATTTGGTTGCGTGTCATTTTCTAGACACCACGCCGGAATATCCCGCGCTTGGTCTTGTGGCCAGTGGCGGCCACACGCACTTTGTATTGATGGAATCACCGCTTCACGCGCGCGTTGTTGCGCGCACCCGCGACGACGCCGCGGGCGAGGCCTTTGACAAGGCCGCATCTATTTTGCAATTGGGTTGGCCAGGCGGTCCGTTGCTGGAGAAACTCGCGCGCGGCGGCAACGCCAACGCGTTTGATTTTCGCGCGGGCCATTTCGCTGACAGCTCCGACATGTCATTTAGCGGCTTAAAGACGGCGTTTTTGTATGAGGTGCGCGGCGCGCCCAACGCGCCCAATCGTCCAGCGCGTCCAGCGCCGCCAGAACTTACGCCCACGCGCAAAGCGGATTTGGCCGCGTCATTTCAGCGTGGAGTTGTGCGCGGCTTGGAAAAAAGTTTGCGCTCCGCGTGGCAAGGCAATCCGTGTCTGTCCTTGTGCGCCGGCGGCGGCGTGATTCGCAATGAAAGCGTGCGCGACATGCTGCAAGCATTCGCCCATACCATGAATGTTCCCTTGTTCCTTTCGCCCAAAGAATTCTGCACCGACAACGCCGTCATGATTGGCGGACTCGCTCTGCTGCGACTTGCCGCGGGTGAGCGCGATCCACTTTCGCTTGCAGCGGAACCACTTTCACAATTGCGAATCTCATGACCTATCGACCACCATATGTCTCTGACCGATTTCAAATGGTGCCGGCTCCGCATCCAGCCACGATTGATGAAATTGAATTGCTCAAGCAATGCCAAATTGAATGTGGCCGCGTGTCTGGTCCTGGTGGGCAAAATAGAAATCGCCGCGATACCGCGGTATGGATGATCCACACGCCGACTGGCGTGGAGGCGCAGGCCACCGAACGGCGCAGTCAAGCGCAAAATAAACACATGGCCATGAAACGCTTGCGTCGAAGGTTGGCCATTCAATTGCGCGTGGCCACAAGCCGCGATCGCCACAGCGCCTCTGATTTGTGGCGCACGCGCCGTCAAGGCGACAAGATGTGCGTGAATCCGGATCATGAGGATTACCCCGGTCTTCTTGCCGAAGCGCTTGATGTTGTTGTGGCGCGAAGATTTGATTTGGCCGGCGCGGCTGGAATTCTTGGCATCACCATGAGCCAGTTGAGCCG
>SYAD01000064.1 GCA_005789005.1 Planctomycetia bacterium
CGCCGCCAACTCCACCGACGCGCGCCGCCTCGGCCATGTTAACGCGCCGCGCCTCCGCTAAATTATTTTGATCAACTTGCCACGCGCTGTAGCCATTGTTCCAACGGTCGCCGTACGGATAAAAATTATTCCAGTTGTCATTGTTCCACCAACTTCGATTGGCCACGCCCCAACCCCAAGCTTGCGACCATGCGTTTGAATAACCCCAACCGTCGTAGCCGTATCCATACACATACGGCTGCACCGCGGGGTACTCGTCGTAGTAGTCATAGTCCGGCGCGTATGTTCCCGTGTCGTCGTCGTATTGATTGTCCGAGCCATAGGTCTGCGGATATGTTTGCGACTGACCGTGGGCCAGATTGGTAGTGGCGTATGCGTTGCCGGTTCCAAACACGGCGGTTCCATCATTGAGATAGGTGCCCAAATATCCATTGGTGTAGGCAAATGTCACCGAGTCCGCGGTGCTTGAAACAGGACTGACATACGTGACGCAATACACCGGACTTGTCGCAGGAATGCTGGCAAAAGATTGGGGAAGCGTGTCGCACAACGTCCACGCGCCCGTTGCGCTGGCCGCCATGAACCACGCGGCATCGTCGCAACAATACCACTGCGATCCGCTTTGAATCACAGGCGCAGAAGAGTTGGTGCTGTATTGCAAATCGGTTCCTATGATTGGCGCGAACTGCGGTGCGCCCGTGTATTTCACATTGCAAATCGCCTTGGCGCGCAACAGCGTCACGGTTTGTGTTTGACTCGCAGACAACATTGCGGACTTGGCCTCAAGTGTTCCTGGAACACTCGCGCGCGCGGCGGCAAGCGACCCAGTGGCGGGCAAATTCTCAAACGATGGTGGCAATTGATTGGGCGCCACAAATTGCCACGCGGTCATTCCTTGCAAGCGCTCAAACCAGCGGCCACTGGCCAATACCCAATCCGCGGCCGGCGTAGTGGTACGCAAAAATGTGGAGTTGGTGTTGGTCATTTGCTCAACTCCATCGCACACCAACGCGAACACTGGCGCGCCGTTGGATGAAATCAATACGGTTGGTTTTGTGGCCACCAAAATATCAAGCGGCGTGGTTGGAGCCACGGCTTTGGCTTTTGGCGTGCTTGTCAAACCTTTTGGCGGCGTTGGCGCGGCGCCCATGGCTTGCATCACGCTGGCAGTCGGCGCGGCGACGGCAACCCATGGTCCCGCCAACGTCTTGCTACTACGCCAGTTGCTTTCACCCATGCGCACAAACCACACTTTGCTTGGATCTTGAAGCAAAATGAAGGGCGTATTGGTGGTGCGCATCCATGCCGTTTCAGAAAGCGCCGTCAACTGCGGCTCGCCCGCCACTGAAATTAAAACCGTCGCCACATCGCGCTGGACAATGTCTGGCATTTGATTTCCAAGCCCTTGCGTGGTGATTGGATTGATGGTCATTTGCTGAGCGATGGCTTTGCGGCTCATGTCAACTGCAAGACCGTTGGTGAGCGTGCCTAGCGCCGTTTGCGCCGCGGCCACGTCGCCACCATTTGGAAATTGCACTTGCATCACCATGAGTTGATTGATTTCAATGTCGCCTGGGCGATCGCCTGTCGCGGTGAAACCCATCATGGTCATGGTGCCATTGTTCTGAACTCCGTCTGGCTGCGCGACATTCAATGACGCGCTTAAGGTGACCGCGGTTCCGTTGATGGACACGAATGATGGCGCGCCAATGGTGTAGGTGAATCCATTTTGAGTTAAGACTTGCGGCCACGAAGTGTTGCTTTGAGCTTGCGGCACAACGGCGGCTGAATTTCCCGCGCCAGTTTGAGGAGCAGAAATCCCCAAGCACATGGAACCAACAAGAACAACAACGACGGCGGCGAAATCAAACTTGCGTTTCATATTGAGGCGCTTTCAATTAGGAATTTTGACCATTTCACAGTTGGAAAGAATAGCACCCGCTTCAAAATTTCAAATCAAATTTCTTGCCACCGCGATCTGTAACCTTCGCTAAACTGTTCCCCTTCGCCGTCGTAGCTCAACCGGTTAGAGCGGAGCATTCATAACGCTCAGGTTGGCGGTTCGAGTCCGCCCGTCGGCACTGTTGTTTGTGCTGCAATTCTCGTCGATGTGACTTCGCACCCATGCCGCAAAACCGCCATGGGCTGCGAGCACATCAATAACACGCATACGCTTTTCGCACATCAAGCAACTTGCCCCGCGAGGTCCGTGCGTCTCTAATGTTGTCGCTGCCCCGCTAGCTCAGTTGGATAGAGCACCGGTTTCCTAAACTGGAGGTCGCGCGTTCAAGTCGCGCGCGGGGCGTTTGAAACTTGCTGGCATTCAGTGACGCGCTCGAGATGTAATCATGGCGCGGCACCTTCGCGAATCCGATGGCCTTCAAAAGCGCGAACCAACGGTAAATTTAAATTTCGCGCCGCGGCCAAGATTGCCGTGTGCAGCGCGTCAAAAACTTCTGGCAGTGGCGTGCCGCCTTTGACAAAGCGCGCCGTGGCGCAGAATTCGATTCCATTTGAACTCAGATTCACTACTCCCACTTCAATGCTGGACGTTTGCACACCCGGCGCTTCTTGCAGAAGTTGCCGCGCACGAGCGCGCAGTTGATCCATTGATGCCGCGTCGGCTTCAAACGCAATCGGTAGCGACGCCTTGAACACTTTCAGCGCGTTGCCGGAATGCGTCTCCAATTTGGCCGACACAAGCGTTGCGTTGGGAATCACCAGGCTTGTCTGCAACTTGGTGCGCATGGTTGTTGTGCGAAATCCAACGCGCTCCACTTTGCCTTCAAGGCCCTCAAATTTCAGCGTATCCCCCACGCCAAATGGCCTGTCCGCCGCCAACACCAATGAGCTGAAAAAGTTCTTCAGTGGTTCCTGTAGCGCAAGCGCGAAGGCGATGCCGCCAATGCCAAGTCCCGCAAGCATGCGATCCACCGAACCTTGCGCGCCAAGAATCATCACCACCCACACGCTCATGATGATCAGCGCCAACAATTTCGCAAGGCGCACTCCGCTGGCGATCAACAATTCGTCCATGGCGCGGCTATCGGCGGCGGCCTTGTCATGCGTGCTCATCCATGTTCCCGCGTAATCAATCAATGTAAAACCAAGACGCGTGAACACAACCACATTGGCAACTTGCAGGCAAACCAGCACTGTTCCAAGCGCGTCATTGGGTAATCCCAGCAACAACACCAGCCAATTCGCCGCTTGCAACGCAACTGTCCATGACACTGCGTTGGTGGTGTTGCGAATCAGGTGCGGCCAATCCACGCGCCCGCCGCGCAGCCCAGTGCCACCTTGCGCCAATCGATTGAGTATCAACTTCACTGGCACTTGTATCAGCAGCGAGATGATGAATGAGATCAGCGCCACCAGTGGAAAACCAATCCACTGATACAGATCCAACCCAAGCACTTCGCGTTTCAAACCCTCGGGCATATTCAGCCACACTGCTATTTCTGGAGCGCTCCACTGAAATGGATTAATGGGAGGGCCGCCATCATTCGTGGCCAATGACTTCGCAAGCGGAGGCTGTTGAATGAACTCGCGAAAGATTGGCGTGATGGATTGAATTGTGCTTGTGGAAAACTGCCACAATTTTTCATCGCCGATTCCATTATGCCTGCGCAGCGTCACATCGCCACGCGGCGTGGTGGCTAGAACAAAAACGTCGGCGTCCAAGTTGGTTGGCACATCTATAGCGGGCAAGCGCTCCAACAAAAGCGCCAATTTCAGCGCGCTACGCTCACCAATTTCATCGCGCACTCCAGGCGCAATAGAACTAAGATCCAAGGCGCGCATGGCCGCGTCCAAATCACCAGCGCACACATTGCGCTGAAAGTGGGTCAATACTGCGTTTGGCGATCGGTAGCCAGCAACTTGCGCGGTGACTTCGCTCGTGGGTTTGGCGGCCTCTTCGGCATACGTGGAATTGCAAATGAACACGCACAAGGCGCAACACATCAAAGCCCGCACGCTTGTGAACGCGCGATTCATTGTGTCAACGCGCCATGCTGAAAGATTGATTTGGTTGCGCAAGACTCGCGCCGAGGCGCCAAACATTTTACAAATTTGGCTTGGCGCAAATCGTGTTTGAAAGAGTTGAGAAACGGTGCCAGCACGCTCGCTCTTAGTCCTTTGATTCCGGCTCCAAGTTGGCGATGTAGCGACCACCCTTGGCGCGGTCGGCGCGCGCTTGAATGAAATACGAAACGCCCCACACGGCCATCAATAAAACCCACGCAAGATTGACAAGAAGAACTTCCATCATGATTCCGAAAGTGTAGCCAGAACGCGCGTGGATCGCCACCTTTGATTGCCCGCATAGATTGCCCACATAGATCGCTAGTCAATTCCAATCCAATCGCTATTGTTTTTCTAACCGTGCAATAGACTGTGCCATATCAAATGACAGCGTCCATGCTTTCCACTCACACCCCGCGCGCTCTACATGAATGATTCTCAATTCAATCCACTGTTCAACATTGTCCTGATTCATCCGCAAATTCCCAACAACACGGGCAATGCGGGGCGAACCGCCGTGGTCACGGGTTGCCGGCTCCATGTGGTGCGTCCCATTGCCTTTGACATGGATGAGCAAGCCGTGCGCCGCGCGGGCTTGGATTACTGGCATTTAGTCGACCTGCGTGAGCACGAAAGTTGGAGCGCGTTTATGCAGCGCGAGCAACCAAAGAATGTGTGGCTGTATACATCGCACGCCACGCGCGCCCATTGGCAAGCGCCCATGCAGCGAGGTGATTATCTGCTGTTTGGCAATGAAACCAGCGGCACGCCCGAGGAGATTCACAAGTGGGTGGCGCAAACGTTTGGCGCGGACCACTTGCTGCGCTTTCCCATGCGCGATAATCCCGCTTGCCGCAGCCTGAATCTTGCCACGGCCGTGGCATGCGGCGTGTACGAAGGCGTTCGCCAACTTTCGGGCGGCGGAGAATGCGTTCCCCTTTAGAATTGGCGCAACCGTTACGATATGAACGTCGGATTCATTCTTAGACCCAATGGGCGCGGACACGGATTGCGTTGATTCTTGCGGCGCCCTTTCTTGCTTGTCCACTTTGCGCAACACATTTTCGCAACCACTTTATTTCACAATTTGATCCACAAAAAATTTAGAAACAAATTCAGGAAAAATTCATGCACACCACTTCACAACTTCGTCGCGGCTTCACCTTGATTGAAATCTTGGTGGTGGTTGGAATCATCGCCCTGCTCATTGGCATATTGCTGCCCGCGCTCAGCAAGGTGCAAGAGCGCGCCAGAATGACTCAAACCATGGGTTTGATGCAGGAATTCGCCAAAGCGTGCGACGCGTTTCAGCAGGAGTTTGGCCGCTACCCAGGGCTTGTGCCCGAGGAAATTTTGGCCAATGATCCGAAAATTTCCGGTACTGAAAATGCGATGCTTGAATTGATGGGCGGCGGCGTTCGCAAAAATGATGTTGACAGTTCAACGTACACAAACACCACAACTGGTTTCGGCGCACCTGGATGGGAACCACTCGTGTTCACACCCACTGGTCAGCCTGCCTTCGAAGTGAAGATCAATGTGGGCAAAATTGGCGAAGGACCTTTTATAAACGGCAAACAATATCCACCGTTCTTTGCGCCCAAGGCCAACGATCTGCGTCCTACGACGGGGCAAAAGATTGGTATTTCACGCACTGCGGAATTGGCCACAAGCACGACTCGAATTCCAGATCTCATGGACGCTTGGGGCAACCCAATTATTTTCTTGCGCGCGGCGCGCAATGTTGGTCCGCTGTCGGGAACAAATCTAGACCGCTCGCAATTTCTTGTTCTTGATGATGGCGGAACAAAGTATGGAACCATGGATCCTTATTTAGGTTCCGACAGCCTAGGAGATTCAAGTTTGCCCCAGACCAAAACGGGCGCGGGTACTTCGCCTATTTACACATTGTTCGAGGATGGCTCCACAG